>JAOUBY010000105.1 GCA_029860045.1 Gammaproteobacteria bacterium
CAGTACGCAACATGACTCACCCGGAAAAT
Organism: Gammaproteobacteria bacterium; assembly: GCA_029860045.1. Classification (GTDB taxonomy): domain Bacteria; phylum Pseudomonadota; class Gammaproteobacteria; order UBA9214; family UBA9214; genus UBA9214. The sequence goes on from JAOUBY010000105.1 coordinate 30, forward strand.
TGTTACAGCGTTGTCCCGGCATCCACCGGGGCAATACATTTCACATGTCCGCAACCTATCGGCAAAAACCGGGGCTACCGGAGGGTAATTTCCGGGTTTTGTGCAGTGCGTCTCAATCTGGTGCAGGGACGCATGGCGTGCATTTTCCTGCAGATTCTGCCAAAACGCATCGGAATATTGTCTATCCTTATGTTTTATATGCCAATAATTAACTCAAGAAAGAATATGGCGGGCCGCTAAAAGGATAGGGGCAGGTCGTTGTCAGTCACGCGAGATAATCCATGAGAAGCCACAAGGAGCGCCGTAAAACCGTCGATGCACCAACATCGCCCGTTGAGGATAACGGACGGGCAACCCTGCTCAGGGAGCGACGCAAGAATCACGACCGGCGCATAGAAAACCTGGATGCTGATGAACGTCAGCTGATGCTTTCGGAAATGCCTGCACCGACCACCAAGAAACCATCCTGAAAAAATCCACCCTGCCCTCATAAGTACGGGCATTTCTATTATATATACTGTACTATCGCGCACGTCGAAGGCATCCGACAGGATATTCCCGCCGTTTAGCCCAAGACAAAAACTCAGTTGCACGTTGATAGGTTATATCGGAAGTTCCTTGTTGTACCTCCTGTACATTACCTTGCACGGTTTGCGATTGAACAACATTTATTTTTTATCGAGGTAAGTATTAATGGCTACAGGTACTGTTAAATGGTTCAACGAGTCCAAGGGCTTTGGTTTTATAGCACCCAGTGATGGCGGTGAAGATGTGTTCGTGCACTTCTCTGCTATTTCAGGTGATGGCTTCAAGACCCTGGCAGAAGGTCAGAGCGTGAATTTTGATGTCGAGCAAGGTCCGAAAGGACTGCAGGCCAGCAAAGTCACCGCCGCCTGATCAGCACCAAAACAGAATAAAAGAGAACCCCGCTTCATGCGGGGTTCTTTTTTTCTGCACCAATAAACCGAGGGCCGGATATACCGGCCCTCTTCCCTGTCATACAAGATGGCACCCGCCTGGAACGGGAAGCCTGTCTTGCAGGTTCCCTTAAGGCGCGAAGGTCTCGATGACGAGATTGTCGTCATCATCAAACGAGTAGCGCTCGCCCTGCTCGCTACCGGTCAGCGCAGAGAAGCCACCGTCCACGTAAATCTGCACACCTTCAGGGCTATGCAGGAAATCAACCCACTTTTTGGCCAGCTTGCGGTGGTCATCATCCATGGTAGCCAGGAAGGCAACCGAGTAGACAACCGGGAAGTTGACGTTATCCGCCGGCTGGTAACCACTCACGGCGTCGCCATGATTGACCGCCAGCTGCAACTCGGACACCCAAACCGGTCCTACATCGGAGTCACCCGACAGGATGCGCGCAGGCGTTTCGACGTGGTGCACGCGCGTTTCGTGGGTGCTGGCCTTGTTCAGGATGGCGAACTCGCACATGCGCAGGGTGCCATCCGGAATAGTGGCATGACCTGAATAGTTACACTGTGCGTTGGTGGCCAGGTTGAAGTTGGTGGTGATACCTTCTTCAATAGTACGGGTCTCGGCAGGCGAACCAGGCTGCGGATCAGCCACTGCAGCCAGCAGCGCATCCAGTGCTGCAACCTCGCCAGCCGTACCGTTCAGACGGGTATATTCGTCCATCCGCCGATACAGGTTATTGATGCCGCGATGTACACCTTCGTTGATGTGATCCACTTCCGAAACCCGGATGGCAGGATCCAGCAGATCGAGGGTCCCGTCGACGATCGGGTCGACACCGCTACCAATGCCCGTACTGTTGACCAGGTCGGTCATCAGAGTCAGCTGGTTGCGGATGTAGGGAACCGCCTCGCTCACAAAGCCGCTGGCGGCCAGGTTACGCATCAGGTTGTAGTTGGTACTGGTGAACACGTCGAAGTCGACCTGGATACTGGTGGGCAGAAAGTTACGATCGTCTTCGTTACCCAGCAGCATGCAGCCGGACTTGATCTGGTTGCGCTCCTGGCCCGGCGGAATCAGCTCGATGAAGTAGTCTGCGCCCCGGCTCTGCAACCCGGCCAACGTACGTGTCTGGTTACCGATCGCAGTAAGATCAACTTTTTTGTCGGTCTTGGCGCGCTCTTCATTGAACGCCTGCATGAACTTGTCGAACACCACCCACTGGTTACCGGCCATGGCCAGGTTCAGATTGCTGGTAGCCGGGTTACCATGAAACTCGGTAGTACGGTCTGCTGGCAACTGGGCACAGTTACCGGTGAGTACGTAGTCCTTATCATCGTCATCATCATCGTGAGCGGCCAGGACGATATCGGTTGCGCCAAGTGATAACAGGCAGCCAAGGGATACTGCCAGGCTTGATTTTTTATGTCTGAACATCTTGATAAATCCTCCAGTAGAATTATTGGTTATCCATTGCCCTCATCCCGCTGTTGCCTGCTGGCGAAATGAAAGTGTGTTCAGTCTATGGCAGCACAAAACAAAACATAATCGGGGTGTTCCCGCCCATGCCCTAGGGAGAACCCTATTGTTTATAGGGGGAAATGCTGGAGGTATTACATGTAAAGATAAAAAAGAACCCCGTTTGATGCAGAGTTCGTTTTTCAGTTGAGCTACCCGACACATAGGTTACAAAGCATTCCGGCCAGCAAGCGCGCCATGAGTGTGCCACAGAATTACTTTCTCAAAGTGTAGCGTTGAATGTCTTCTTTCGGGGGCATTCCGGACCTTCACAGGAATCGGCTGAATGTCCGTATATGGACGTTCAGGTTATACATCCTCGCCCAACTCTTCCCATTCTCGCCTGGTTGCTCTCAACCGTGCGCTGCAGCCTTCAGGTGATCACCATAGCGCTCGTAATACCACTTCACGATAAAAGGTGGCAACAGCATGAAAACCAATCCCATCGTGCTCACTGACGGCGAGCTGCGGGCAATCATAGAACAACGGTTGCAGCCGGCCCGAATATTTCACCGCAAAGGACACAAAGGCACGCAGAGAAAACGGGTAATTATTGGAGGCTCCCTGTGCAGTTAGTACAGCACCAGATAGACGCCCAGCAGAACTGCAATCCACAGCACCATGCTGCCTGTGGGCCAGGTGCGGGCGAGCACACCCTCCTGGCCGTGATAGCGAGACAATCCTTTGACCACGGTGGCCGCCGCGCGCAGCGCCCCCGCACGGATGCCGGTATCCAGCGGGCGCAGGGCGGCGATCAGCCGGCGCACGGCGCGCGGCACCAGGCGGCGGTAGATCCACTCGGCGTCCAGGTTCACTGAGCGCAGCTCTGGCGGGTACAGGCCGGACAGCTTCAACCAGGCAAACGCCAGAGCGGAGAAGAACAATAGCTGCAGTTGCGCAATCACATGGGTGGCGTCATAGGGTGTGTAATCGACCGCAAACGGCAACAGGTCGTACAACAGCCAGGGGTAGACACCGATGAATATGCTCAGCAACGCAGCCGCAGTCATGGCGAGCAGCATGTTGGTGGGTGGCTCGTGTGCGCGGATGCCGGAATCATGCGCGAAAAACGCAAAAAACGGAATCTTGATACCAGCATGGTGAAACACACCCGCGGAGGCAAACAACAGCGCCAGCCAGACCATGGTGTAGCCTTCCTGCAGTGTTGCGCTCATGACCATCGACTTGCTGACGAAGCCACTGAACAGCGGGAAGGCGGAGATGGAAGCGGCACCCACCATGCACAAGGCGGCCGTTTTGGGCATCGTCTTGTAAAGCCCGCCCAGCTCCGAGCCATTGATGCGCCCGGTCACGTGTAGCACGGCGCCCATGGACATGAACAGCAAGCCCTTGAAGATCACGTCATTGAAGGCGTGCGCTATCGCGCCGTTGATCGCCAGGGCGGTACCGATACCGATACCCACCACCATGAACCCGACCTGGTTGATCAGGCTATAAGCGAGCACTCGCCGCAGGTCGTTCTCGATCACCGCGAAGAAGATCGGGAAGCAAGTCATAATGGCGCCGATATAGACCAGCAATTCGGTACCCGGGAACCCCCGCGCCAACGCGTAGACCGCCACCTTGGTGGTGAAGGCACTCAGGAATACTGTGCCGGTGGGAGTTGCCTCCGGGTAGGCGTCGGTGAGCCAGTTGTGCAACAGCGGGAAGGCGCATTTGATGCCGAAGGCCAGGAAGATCAGCCATCCCGCCAGGCTCCCGAGGCCGATGTATTCGAACGCCAGCGATCCACCGTCGTGCAGGTACACCAGGGTACCCGCCAGCAGCAGGACCCCGGACAACACCTGGATGATGAGATAGCGTAAGCCGGCCTGCAGCGCCGCCGGTGTTCGCCGCGCCCAGATGAGAAACACCGAGGTCAGTGCAAGTAGTTCCCAGAAAACGAACAGGGTGATGAAGTCGCCGGCGAATACGGCGCCGAGCGCGCTGCCGGCGTAAAGCATGGCGCTGACCTGCTGCAACGTATCGCGCACGTGCAGGGCGTACAGTACGCCCAGAAAGGTGGCAATGTGAAACAGATAGCCGAACAGCAAGCTCAGCCTGTCGACGCGGTAGGGAGTGAGCGTGTAGTCGAGAAACTGCATCTGCCAGACGACACCGGCATCGATGTTCAACAGGTGTACGCCACCCAGTACCGGTATCGCGAGCAGGACGACAGCGCGCAGCCGACCGCGCGTAATGCCAGCAATCAAGGCACCGATGAAAAACGGTACGAACGGCGGCAGTTCAGTCATCCACATCGGTGCCCTCACCTCCTTCGCCCCTGGTGTAGTAATCCT
>JAOUBY010000057.1 GCA_029860045.1 Gammaproteobacteria bacterium
GGGATCGATCCAGGGTGTAAATTGTGCCTCGATCAGTTCCGCAATCGGGGAGCGCGGTACCAGCACGCGCTCATCGACATAAAACGGCATGCCGGCAAACCACGCCTCCCGGATCAGGTAAGCGGCCGGCTTGCGGCTCGATATGCGCAGCGCCAGCAACCGTGCTGCCCTGTCACAACCCTCCGCGCTGAGCACTTCATCAAGTACGATATCCGGCTGCTCGTAACCTATGTGCAATGCGTGCAGCACCAGTACAGCCGCTTCATCGAGCGCATTATCCGTACCATGCCCATATACCAGGCCTGCCGCCTCGAACAGTTTTTCACCACGCCGAATCAGTTCTCGCGGCGTGTTGGCCAGACACAGGTCTGCTGCTATATCCTGACTGGTATTCTTCATGGTGAATCGCTTGCGCCTCTATGGAATAATGGCGGCCCATGGATACCAACAGCAACCCCAACCCGCCGGTCCGCATCCTGCCGACGCTGATTATAGCCGCAGTTGCGCTCGCCACCGGAATATGGGCCGCGCAGGCACTGCTGAACAACAAGCCACCGGTCGATGAACTGGCTGCCACCCGCTTTCCGGTTGCACGTCAACTGGAACCGTTCAGCCTGGTCGATCACCAGGGCAATACCTTCGACAATGCAGCGCTGCGCGGTCACTGGTCATTCCTGTTCTTTGGCTACACCCATTGCCCGGATGTCTGCCCGACCACGCTTTCGGTGCTCAACAGTGTGTCCGGAAAACTTGCCGACAACAACGCCCCGGTTCGCTTCGTACTGGTCAGCGTCGACCCGCAACGCGACACACCGGAACAACTGGCACGCTTTGTCACCTATTTCAACAGCGACTTTATCGGTGTTACCGGCAGTGAAGAGGGCATCGCACAACTCACCCGCCAGCTCGGCATCATGCATATGCAGGTTGCCGATGAGTCCAGCCCGGACAGCTACCTGGTTGATCACAGCGCCGGTTTATTACTGATTGATCCGAAAGGCAACTACCATGCCGTATTCACGCCGCCGCTGTCGGCTGATGCCATCGCGAGCGATTTCAGAAAGATGCTCAAGGCCTTCCGTTGAAACCGGCCGGCTTCTTTATTACTGCTTTCTTGCTGCTCTGTTGCGTCATCCCGGCACAGGCAGATGACACGCTACAGGTTTCCGACCCATGGATCCGCGAGGCCCCGCCAGGGGCAACAGTGCTTGCCGGCTACCTGACCCTGACAAACACGACCAGCGCCCCGCTGGTGATCGAAGCGGTGTCCAGCCCGGCTTTTGAGGCCGTGGAAATCCATCGCAGCCAGGTCGTGGACGGTGTCGCGCGCATGCAACCGGTCTCCGAACTAACGGTGCCCGCCACCGGTAACATCAGCCTGGCACCCGGCGGCTACCACCTCATGCTGCTCCGGCCCGTGCGGCCGCTGACTGAAGGTGACAACGTGATACTGTTATTACACCGTGCGGATGGCATCTGCGTTACGGTCACAGCACCTGTACTGCGCATGACCGAATCATCATCACATCAACACTGAGCCATCAGTCACATTCTCATGTCAGAGCATCGCGCCAGCCTGCTGGACCACCTCAAGTCCTGGCCACTGGCCATACTGCCACACCAGATGTTGTCACGGATTGTCAGGCTGGCCACGCGCTGGCGGGCCCGCTGGTGGAAGAATCCGCTGATCCGGTTGTTTGTGAACAGCTTCAATGTCGACATGTCGGAGGCAGCGCAAAACGATGCCAGCGCCTATCCCGACTTCAACGCCTTTTTCACCCGTGCACTGAAGCACGGTACCCGTCCGATGCCGAACAACGCTACCGACATCGCCTGCCCGGTTGACGGTCGTGTCAGTCAGGCAGGCAGGATCAGCGAGCAACGCATTCTGCAGGCCAAGGGGCATGATTACTCCCTGATCACACTGCTGGGCGGAGATGCACAACGCGCCATGCCCTTCAGCGGTGGAGAATTCGCCACACTGTACCTGTCGCCACGGGACTACCATCGTATCCACATGCCGGTCAGCGCACGCCTGCTGGAGACCGTTTACATACCGGGCCGGCTCTACAGCGTGGCGCCGCACACCACGCGCGCCATAACCGGCCTGTTCGCGCGCAACGAACGCCTGGTCTGTGTGTTTGATACGGCCTGCGGACCGATGGCCATGGTGCTGGTCGGCGCTATTTTCGTCTCTTGCATGGAAACGGTCTGGTCCGGCGTGGTCAATCCTCGCCTGCGGCAAGCCATGCAGAGTACCCGCCATGACCAGCCTGATATGCCGGCCGTTCAGCTTGATCGTGGCGCCGAAATGGGGCGCTTCAATATGGGCTCCACGGTCATCCTGCTGTATGGCCCGAACCAGGTACAGTGGACAGAATCACTGGCTGCCGGGGCACCCGTCTTGATGGGACAGACCATCGGCACCGTTAGTCCCCCGGGGAAATAACCAAACCGGCCTGTTAACCTAAACCCCTGCTCCCCGTTAGCTGTCATTGAGACAACCGAAAAGGAGCAGTACCATGAAAATCCGCACTCTCATTGGTTCGACCCTGCTGGTCGGCGCCATGGGGCTGGGAACGGCAGGCACGGCACAGGCTGAACACGGCCACATCAGCATCCGCCTGACAGATCACAGCAGCTACTGCCCGTTGCATCCCGGATCCCGTTACTACGGTAATCGCCATCATGACCACGGGCATCACTACGGATTGTACCGGAGGGCCCTGAAGCGTCATAACCGCCACCACCGTGGACATGCCGCCTACCACCACGACAGACACGAAGAACAGGACGGGCACGGACGCCGGGACAGACGCCATGAACGGGATGATGACCATGATGGCGACAACCATCATCGCTCCTCGCGCAGAACCGGCATCGGCTATACTGGGTAGCTGTAAGTCCGGGCTGCCGTTGCTAGCTGCAACGGCAGCCAGGCAAGCATCACAACATGTCATCAACAGCCCAGGGGCTGCCTTGGATAATGACACGCAAAACAACCTGGCACTCGATGCGTTCTTCTCTGCAAACGAGGACAAGGCATTTTATGTTGCCTATGCGGCGTTGTGGGACCGGGAAAGCGCACTCGATGCAGTCCAGGAAAGCATGCTGAAACTGGTTGAGTATTATCGCAATAAACCGGCCGACGACTGGCCAGCGCTGTTCCGCACGGTGCTCAACAGCAAGATCAATGATATCCGTCGAAAACGCCTGCTTGAGCAGGGCAAACACAAGCTGGTTTCCCTGACCGGGCTGTTCCGGAACCGTCGTGAGAATGCCGACGATGACACGGAATTTGAACTGCCTGCCAGCGGGCGAACCGACGGCATAACCGGCCCCGAGGTCGGCTATATTGCAACGGAACTGAGAGAACGCATTGACGAGGCGCTGCAGGCCCTGTCCGAGCGACAGCGACAGGTCTTCATTCTCAGGGAGTGGCGTGGTATGAGTATCAGTGAGACGGCCATCACCCTGGGTTGTTCCGAGAACAGCATCAAGCAGCATCACTTCAGGGCGATGCGGGAATTACGCAAGCAACTGGCGGAGGTATGGGATCATGCACAACCAAGCACACCCTGATCCTGAGCAACTGGATCGCCTGCGGGCGGGCCTGCTCGACGAACATCCGGATGAAAAGGCCGCACTGATACAGCACCTGGACGCATGCTCCACGTGCCGCGCACAGAACGAGGGCTGGGCGCACCTTGGCACGGCACAGCTGGATACCCACCTGTCCAGTGATGCCTTGCGGCGTGACCTGCAACAGGCACGCAGGGTGGCACTGGCCGGCCATCGCCACAGCCATGCCCGCACATTCGCCCCTTACGCAACCGCAGCGGTGCTGCTGGTTGCCGTAACCATCGGTTTGTGGACAATTCAGCCGGGTGATCAATCACGTCCCCTGCAGACGGCACAATCTATTGAGGCGATACCGGACACCTATGAGGACCTTGATTTCTACCTGTGGCTGGCCAACCAGAAGGATTCGGGGTCTGATGACGACCACGGCAACCCGAACAATACATGACATGAACCTGAGAACCGTTATTGCCGCCCTGCTCGCCGTATCGCTTGGAGCCAGCACTGTGCCGGCATATGCAGACCAGGGCATCCCGTGGCGCAGCCTGAGCCAGGATGAACAGACAGTATTGCGCAAACACCAGCATAACTGGCCGGACAAGAGCCCCGGGGAACAGGCGCGTTTACTGAGGGGCGCTCGCAAGTACCTGGAATTGCCGGCGGACAAGCGCGAGGCCGTTGAACACAAGCGTGATCAGTACCAGCGCATGTCACCCGCCGAGCGCGAACGTCTGCGCAAGAAATACAGCAAGCAGAAAAAACAGCGCTAGCCCGGATATCACAATCCGTGCTTCTCTGTTATGCTTCGCACCCTTTTTTCACCTGCGCAGGCCAGTCACCATGCAGCCCATGCTCACCATCGCCGTCCGCGCGGCACGCAGCGCCGGCAATATAATCGTCCGGCACATGGACCGGCTCGACAGCCTGTCCGTACAAAGCAAGGACCGTAACGACTTCGTTACCGAGGTCGACCAGTCGGCAGAGCAGGAAATCATCAGCATCCTGCGCAGGGCCTACCCCGATCACAGCATCCTTGCTGAAGAAAGCGGCGCCCATTCCGGCGATGACTTCCAGTGGATTATCGATCCGCTGGACGGCACCACCAATTACCTGCACGGTTTTCCGCAATTCGCAGTTTCCATTGCCCTGCGACACAAGGGCCGCATGGAGCAGGCCGTGGTATACAACCCGCTCAGCCAGGAGCTGTTTACCGCATCACGCGGTTCCGGCGCTTTCCTTAATGAACGACGCATCCGCGTAAGCAACCGCAAGGGGCTGGACGGCGCATTGCTGGGAACCGGGTTTCCATTCAAGGCCCAGCAACACCTGGATACCTATCTCGACATGTTCCGCGCCCTGTTTCCGCGCTCGGCGGGTATCCGCCGTCCCGGCTCGGCCGCTCTTGACCTGGCCTATGTAGCCGCCGGTCGCCTCGATGGTTTCTGGGAAATTGGCCTCAATAGCTGGGACATGGCCGCCGGTGTGCTGCTGATCCAGGAAGCGGGTGGTATTTCCAGTGATTTTGTCGGCGGGCATGACTACCTTGCCAATGGCAACCTGGTATCAGGTAACCCCAAGGTATTTGCCGAGATACTCAAGGCGATACGGCCGCACGTTACCCCTGAGCTGGCCGCCAAATAGCCTTCCCCTGTTGATCCGGCGCGCACAAGCGGCGCGCGTGCAACACCTCAAGTCCGTCTCCCGATTGCCGATTCCTCTTGGAAAGCAAATGTCGTGCAGGATCGGGAACGACCGATGACTGCCGGGCTGAGGAATATGGGATGCATAACAAACTGAAAGACAAAAAAATCAATGGCGCAGCACTGGAAATGATCATGTTTGACGTGCTGAAAGGCATGGTGGAATTCACCCACGACACTTGCGCTGGCAGTGATGCGGCAAACATGGAAATCGTTGCCGTCGAGGAATCACGTTACAGCCGGCCTGAATCAGTCAACATCCTGCCCTTTCCGGACCCGGACAAGAGCGACTGACTGTTACTGCCAGTCTCTGGATCAGGGTTCGCTGCTTTCTGCCCCGTCGGTTGCCGGCGGTGCCGTCATCAGGTCAGCCTTGCTGATACCCAGGGTCAGTGCCATGGCGCTGGCCACGTAGATCGACGAATAGGTGCCGACGACCACGCCCAGAATCAATGCCAGGGAAAAGGCATGAATCACTTCTCCGCCAAACAGGAACAGCGAGACCAGCACCAGCAGGGTGGTCAGGGATGTCACCAGGGTGCGTGACAGCGTCTGATTGATCGAGGTATTGATGATCTGGTAGGAGGTGCCCTTGCGAATCCTGCGAAAATTCTCCCTGATACGGTCGAACACCACGATCGTGTCATTTAGTGAGTAACCAATGACCGCCAGCAGTGCCGCAAGCACGGTGAGATCAAAGTCGAACTGGAAGAGTGAAAAGAACCCGAGGGTAATCATCACGTCATGCACCAGTGCAAGCACGGCACCCGGGGCAAAGCGCCACTGGAAGCGCACGATAATATAGATAAGAATTCCGATCAGGGCATAGATCATCGCCAGACCGCCCTGCTCTGTCAGTTCCTCGCCAATCTGTGGTCCAACGAACTCCACGCGCCGCATTTCCACCGACGGGTTCTGCTCGCGCAGCGCGGTCATGGCGTCTTCGCTAAGCTGTGCACTCTCTTTGCCCGGTTTCGGTGCAATCCGAATCAACACATCGGTCGTGGTGCCGAAATGCTGCGCCTGTGCCTGATCGAAACCGGCATTGGCCAGCGCACCACGCACGTCCTCCAGCTTGACAGGCTGTGAATAGCCCACCTCGACCAGCGTACCACCGGTGAAATCAATGCCGAAATTCAGTCCGCGGGTAGTCAGCGAGCCAATCGAAAGCAATACCAGCAGCACCGATACAACCGCGGTAATCTTCCGGTGCCCCATGAAATCAATGGCGCGTTTGAGCGTGAACATTTGCATGTGTGTCAGTCCTTCGTGGATCAGATCATGAGGCGAGCATTACGACGCCCGCCATAAAGCAGATTGATAACTGCACGTGTACCCATGATGGCGGTGAACATCGAGGTTACAATGCCGATCGACAGGGTAACGGCAAATCCCTTGATCGGGCCGGTGCCAAAACTCAGTAGCACGACGGCAGCAATCAGCGTGGTGATATTGGCGTCTGCAATGGTGGATAGCGCTTTCTCGTAACCGGCCTGAATGCTCGCCTGCGGACTGTTGCCATTGCGCAGCTCCTCGCGGATACGCTCGAAGATGAGCACATTGGCATCGACCGCCATGCCCACCGTCAGCACGATGCCGGCGATACCAGGCAACGTCAACGTCGCCTGCAACATGGACAGCACGGCCACGATCAGCACCAGGTTGAGTGCCAGCGCCAGGTCTGCAACCAGCCCGAAGGCACGGTAATACAGGGCCATGAAGATCAATACCAGCACAAAGCCAATTTGTACTGACTGAAAGCCCCTTTCAATATTGTCCTTGCCCAGGCTCGGGCCGACGGTGCGCTCCTCGATAATCTCGATCGGTGCGGCCAGCGCGCCGGAACGCAGCACCAGGGCCAGTTCATGCGCCTCTCTCGAGCTGTCCAGCCCGGTAGTCTGGAAGCGCTTGCTGAATACATCACGAATGGTCGCAACGCTGACGACCTCTTCCACCTTTACTGTCCTGCTGACCGGCTTGCCGTCCACCAGCGTGGTCTCGGTACGGTTCTCGATGAACACCACGGCCATCGGCTTGCCGACGTTTTCCTTGGTGAACTTCAGCATGTTCCTGGCGCCCTTGCTATCCAGCGTGACCGACACCATGGGTGAGCCCGAGGTCTGGTCCAGGCCGGAACGGGCATTGGTAATCATGTCACCGGTGGCAATGATCGATTTTTTCAGAAGCACCGGATTACCATTGCGCTCGTATAGCAGCTCCGACCCGGACGGTACCTTGCCATCCACGGCCCGCTGGACATCATGTTCGATGTCCACTGCCCGGTATTCCAGTGTTGCCGTCGCACCGAGAATACGCTTCGCCTGCGCGGTATCCTGCACGCCTGGCAGCTGAACCACGATACGGCTGGTACCCTGCTGCTGGATTACCGGCTCTGCCACGCCCAGTTCATTGACGCGGTTGCGCAGGGTCAGGATGTTTTGCTGCAGGGCAAATTGCTCGATCTCGCGAATTTCCTGCTCACCCGGACGTGCTAGCAATCCTGCCTTGTCGCCCGTTTCAACGACTTCAATCAATAGTGACTGAAACTCGTCGCCCAGCAGGCCGTGCGCCTTGTCCCGATCCTGCTCACTGCTGAATACCATGTGAACACCCTGTTCCCCGGTACGCAGTTGCAGGTATCGGATTTTCTCCTCGCGCAACAGGCTACGTGTCTCGGTAGCATAACCATCTATGGCCTTCTCCAGCGCGGCAGGCATATCAACTTCCATCAGGAAGTGCACACCCCCGCGCAGATCAAGGCCCAGGTACATGGGCAGGGCATTAAAACTCTCCAGCCAGCCCGGCGTGGCCGGCGCCAGGTTAAGCGCGACGATGTAACCATTGCCGAGTGCTGCCTTGACAAAATCAACCGCCGCCAACTGGGTCTCCGTATCCGTGAAGCGAACCAGCAGTCGGCCCGGTTCTGACTCGACCTGCTTTATGGCAAGGCCGGCTTCTTCAAGCGTACGGCTGACTGTCGCCGCCGTATCGGCATCCACTTCCGCGTTACGGCCGCCAGAAATTTGCAGTGCAGGGTCCTCGCCATACAGGTTTGGCAGAGCGTAAATGGCACCTGTCGCCACAATGAAAATGATCAGCAGGTATTTCCAGGTTGCATAGCGGTTCATGACTGAATAAATCCCTTGTATTGATTACAGGCCCTTGATGGTGCCTTTTGGCATCAGGTTGGCAACCGCCTGGCGTTGTACCTTGACACTGGTGCCATCGGCAACTTCCAGCTCGACGAAATTATCGCCAACCTTGGTGATGCGACCCAGCAGGCCGCCATTGGTTACCACCTCGTCACCCTTGGCGAGCGCCTCGACCATCTGCTTGTGTTCTTTTGCTTTCTTGCTCTGTGGGCGGATCAGCAGGAAATAAAATACGATGAAGATGAAGATCAGCGGCAAAAAACTCATCAACGGGTCACCCTGACCCGCAGGCGCCGCCGCCATGGCATCGGATATAAAAAAGTTCATGTCTTGCTCCTTTGCAAATCCGCGACTACGTATGGATGGCCCGGCCCGCGGCTGGGCCAATATTGCCGGTAAAACCCGCTTATTATGACACAGTGCCGCGCCGCTGGTAAAAGTCTCTGCAAAAAGCTGCCAGGGCCTGCTGTTCGATTGCTGCGCGCAGCCCAGCCATCAGCCCCTGGTAGAAGGTCAGGTTGTGGATGGTATTGAGGCGCGCGCCGAGAATTTCGTTGCATTTGTCGAGATGGTGCAGGTAGGCACGACTGTAATTCTGGCAGGTATAACAAGGGCATGAGTCATCAAGTGGGCCGGTATTGCTACGATTTGCACTGTTGCGGATGCGCACCACCCCGTCGTGCGTGTACAGGTGCCCGTTACGGGCATTGCGGGTCGGCAGCACGCAATCAAACATGTCGATTCCACGACTGACGGCCTCGACGATATCCTCCGGCGTCCCTACCCCCATCAGGTAGCGCGGCGCAGTATCCGGCATGGCCGGCAGGATGGCCGCCAGCACCGCCTCGCGTTCGGCCTTCTCCTCGCCGACCGACAGGCCACCCAGGGCGTATCCATCAAAACCGATGTCGACCAGCCCGGCCAGTGACTCCGCGCGCAGTTCCGGGTACATGCCACCCTGGACGATGCCGAACAAGGCGGCCGGGTTATCGCCATGCGCATCACGACTGCGGCGTGCCCAGCGCAGCGATAGCTCCATGGACTCCCGCGCCTCGCGCTCGGTCGCCGGGTACGGCGTACATTCGTCGAAAATCATGACGATATCCGAACCCAGCTCGCGCTGCACCTGCATCGATTCCTCGGGGCCAAGAAACACCCGGTCACCATTAACCGGCGAGCTGAATGTCACGCCCTGTTCGGTAATCTTGCGCAGCGCACCCAGGCTGAAAACCTGGAAGCCGCCCGAGTCGGTGAGGATCGGTCCGTCCCAGTGCATGAAGTCATGCAGGCTGCCATGCTTGTTGATGATGTCCGTCCCCGGGCGCAGCATCAGGTGAAAGGTATTACCCAGGATGATATCCGCACCGGTACCGCGCACCTCCTCCGGCGTCATGGCCTTGACCGTGGCATAGGTACCCACCGGCATAAATGCCGGCGTCTGCACAGTGCCGCGCGCAAACTCCAGCTTGCCACGGCGCGCCGCCCCGTCCACACAGCCAAGGCTGAATTTCATGGCAGTTCGGCCGGCACGCCCGGCTCTGCACGCGCACTGATAAACATGGCATCCCCGTAGCTGTAAAAGCGGTAACCGGCGGCGATGGCATGGGCGTAGGCATCCATGGTGCGCCGGTAGCCCGCGAACGCACACACCAGCATCAGCAGGGTGGATTCAGACAGGTGAAAATTGGTAAGCAGGGCATCAACCACCTTGAACTGGTAGCCCGGGGTGATGAACAGGTCGGTTTCACCCTTGCAGGGCTCGGGCAGGCCATCAACTGCTGCCGCTTCCAGCGACCTGACCACGGTTGTACCGACCGCCACGACCCTGCCACCGGCGCGGCGTGTCTGCGCGATCTGTTCACAGGTTGAGGCATCCACTTCGAAATATTCGTGGTGCATCACATGCTCATCCAGGTTATCCGCCCGGACGGGCTGGAACGTCCCGGCCCCTACATGCAACGTCACATAGGCCGTTTTCACTCCCCTGGCGGCAAGCCGGTCCATGACGGTCGCATCGAAATGCAGCCCGGCGGTCGGTGCTGCCACAGCACCCGGTGTGCTTGCATAGATCGTCTGGTAACGCTCGCGATCATCCTGTTCATCGGCACGTTCGATGTAGGGCGGCAATGGCATGTGGCCATACTGCTCAAGCATTTTCAGCACATCCTCCTGACCGCCAAATTCAAGCAGGAACAAATCGTCATCTCTGCCAATGACCTGTGCTTCCAGGGCGCCTTCCAGGCACAATCGCGTCCCCGGTTTGGGTGACTTGCTGGCCCGCACATGGGCGAGCACCCGGGTATTGCTACGCACCCGTTCGACCATTACCTCGACCTTGCCACCAGACTCCTTGCTGCCCAGCAAGCGTGCCGGAATGACCCGGGTATCGTTAAATACTACCAGGTCGCCAGCCTGTAACTGGTCAGGAAAGTCCTTAAATAAAGCATCGCGCAGGAGATTGTTGCCTGGATCAATACACAACATGCGACTGTCGCTGCGCCCGGGGCAGGGATGCATGGCAATACGCCCGGCGGGCAATTGGTAGCTGAAATCGGCGCGTTGCATGGCGCGGCATGTTAGCACAGCCTGTCGGGATTACCGTTTGCCCGTGCGGGCGTATCCCTTATACTTACGGCTCGCAAGACAACTTCATTGCCATTGCCGGGGTGGTGAAACTGGTAGACGCACTGGATTCAAAATCCAGCGGGGGAAACTCCATGCGGGTTCGATTCCCGCCCTCGGCACCAACTTCAGTCAGTCAACTGCAGCGGCCGGCTCAAGCCAGTAGCAAGCAGCACTATATGGTGAGAGGGAAACCCGTATTCGGAGTGCGCACTATCAGCGCGAGCCCGGCACCAGCCAGGCAAACATCAGGGTAGCGAGTAACAGGGTCAACAGCAGGGTACGCAGACGGCACGAATGCACCTGCTGCGCCTTCTGTGTCTGGTTGTTCTCGTACAGGTAGTGATTGATCAGCAGCCGATCGTCACCCTTGCGGCGATCTCCGGGCGCCCTTCTCTCGGGGTGGCAGTTGCTGCAATTCGGACATTGCCCGCAACGGCGGTCCTGCTTGCGCTCATCCACCCGCATGCGTGCCTCGATTAGCTGCTGGTAATCCTCCCAACCTTGCAGCTTCACCATTTCCGCGGGCAACAGGGTTGCCACCGAACGTGCCAGCCTCCATGACAACTGGTCGTGACTCAGTTCGTCATCCAGTCGAATCCGGCCGAGCAGTATATAGCGGGTGATATGGTCGGGCGGAAAGGGGCCACGTACAACGCCTTCACGGCGTGTGTACCAGGCAATCACCAGCGACTCCCTTACCTGCTCCACATCACCCTCACGAATAACGGACTCCCGTGCTCAGTCGTTCAGCCAGTCACCCATGCGCGCGCGCAGGCGGATCAGCGCCTGGCCATGGATCTGGCAGACCCGTGATTCGCTCACGCCAAGGATCTCGCCTATTTCACGCAGGTTTAACTCTTCATCATAATAAAGTGCCATTACCAGGCGCTCGCGCTCCGGCAGTCCCTTGATCTCGTCAGCCAGGCCCTGCTTGAAATCACCCTTCTGCAAGTTCTCAAGCGGCTGATCTGCGTGCCGCCCGGACTGTTGCGTACCCGCCTCGCCCAGCATGCCCGGGTCTTCGAAACTGAATATCCGGCACCCGGTCGAATCTTTCAGTATCTTGTGGTACTCGTTCAGGCTCAGCCCCATTTCTTCGGCGACCTCGACATCACGTGCATCACGCCCCTTTTCGTTTTCAATCCGGCGCACGGCCTCTGCCACTTCGCGGGCCTTGCGGTGCACCGAGCGCGGCGTCCAGTCGGTGCGCCTGATTTCATCCAGCATGGCACCACGGATACGAATACCGGCATAGGTCTCGAAGCTTGCACCCTGCTTGGGATCGAACTTCCTGGACGCCTCGATCAGGCCGATCATGCCTGCCTGTATGAGGTCATCTGCCTGCACGCTGGCCGGCAAACGGCTCATCAGGTGATACGCGATTCGTTTTACCAGTGCCTCATGCAAGACGACCAGTTCGTTACTGCTGGTAAATTCTGATGACGACTTTGCTGCATTGCCTTTCATGATCTCACCTCCATATCCATGTTTTCATTTTGAATAAGACGTTCTACAAAAAACTCCAGATGGCCACCCGGCAGGCCGCTACGCGGCCATTTCATGACCCGGGTCGCAAGATTCTTCAGTGCCATGGCTGACCGGCTGCGTGGAAAGGCGCTGATAACCGAGCAGCACATGCTGGCAGCCGTGCCCAGGTTCTCGTCCTGCGGGATAAAACCACAACAGGACAGTACGACTTCGTGATTTTCCGAGAAGCGCTGCAGCAACATGGTGAACAGTTCGCTGGCTTCGCTTGCCGATGCCACCTTGCTGGGCAGCACACGAAAACGGGAAATGCCGCTTTCCTGGTGCAGGGTCTCGATCAGTGTCACAGCGCTGCTGAATGATTCCGGGTCGCCACACAAGACGATCACAACTTCACCGGCAGCACGACACAGGCTGATCGTGCAATCACCCGTGCCGCTGGCGGTATCTATAATCAGGGTGTCTACCGGGCTGCTGATATCGCTGAAGGCCCTGACCAGTCCGGCACATTCCCACGGCCCAATCCCGGCATGTTTTCTGCCACCCGAGGCGGCCGGAATAATCTGCACGCCCGAGGGGCCGTCAAGCAGCACTTCATCAAGCGTTTTGTTACCGTTCAGCACGTCAAACAGCGTGAACTCCGGCTCCAGGCCGAGCAGAACATGGATGTTGGTCATGCCGGGGTCGGCATCCAGTAACAGGGTGCGTCGCCCCGTCATGTTCAAAGCCTGCGCCAGGTTGACAGCAATGCTGCTTTTACCGGACATGCCATCACCACCGGTGATGGCGATCACCTGTACCGGTACCTGCACGGCTTCCTGTACGGCGACCTTCTCCTGATCCAGTTTGATATCTGCAAATTGCATCTGTGTAACTCTCCTGCCCGTTTTGGCCAGCGGACAACGCCCCGCCATGCCATCCAGATGATTGGTTATTTCTGCTACCTGTCACCTCAATTGCAACTTGCGTACCAACATCAACAATGCGTCGATTCAGCCCGGAATATGGATATATCTATCTGATTTATCGGGGAATATATTGTCTGCCACGTCAGGCGGTCCGAAACCGGAACTGCGTCACAGTTTTGACAAACGGGGCAGCCGGCGACACAAAACCGGCGCAGGCGGAACATGAGAGGGTGGTCGTGTTGTGAGGCGGCCGGGATGGCCGGGGGGGGTATAACTAGCCGGGCAAGC
>JAOUBY010000106.1 GCA_029860045.1 Gammaproteobacteria bacterium
TGGCATGAAGAGATTACATAATATCAATGCATGACAAATACATAGGCAAACCATGCTGCTCATGATCGACAACTACGATTCCTTTACCTATAACCTCGTCCAGTACCTGGGCGAGCTGGGTGCCGAGGTGGTGGTGCATCGCAACGACCAGATCAGCGTGCCGGAAATCGAGCAACTTGCCCCGGAGAAGATCGTGATCTCGCCCGGCCCCTGCACGCCGAACGAGGCCGGTGTCTCCATCGAAACCATCAAGGCCTTTGCCGGCCGGGTGCCGATCCTGGGTGTCTGCCTGGGGCACCAGAGCATTGGCCAGGCATTCGGTGGCCGGATCGGTCATGCCAGCGCCATCATGCATGGCAAGACGTCGATGATTCATCACGGGAATGCGGGGGTGTTCCAGGGTCTGCCGCAGCCGTTCGAAGCAACGCGTTATCATTCACTGGTCATTGAGAAAGACTCGCTGCCGGACTGCCTTGAGGTCACCGCGTGGACGCAGGATGATGGTGGCGCAGTTGACGAGATCATGGGTGTGCGGCACAAGTCCATGCCAATAGAAGGCGTGCAGTTTCACCCGGAGTCGATCCTGACCGGCTGCGGGCACGACCTGTTGAAAAATTTCCTGAACCAGTAGTCACGTGTGCCGGCACGGGAGCCGTTTTATGGATTTACCACAAGCTATTGCAGCCGTTACAGAATACCGCGACCTTTCCGCAGACGAAATGCAAACGGTCATGCATTTGATCATGACCGGGCAGGCGACACCGGCCCAGATCGGCGGGTTCCTGGTCGGGCTGCGCATGAAGGGAGAGACGGTCGACGAGATTGCCGCCGCCGCCGGCGTGATGCGCGAGCTGGCAACACGGGTCGAGGTCGGTGGGCCGCACCTGGTTGACACCTGTGGCACCGGTGGTGACGGGGCCAGTACCTTTAATATTTCCACGGCCAGCGCCATCGTGACAGCCGCGGCGGGTGGTCGTGTCGCCAAGCACGGCAACCGTTCGGTCTCCAGCAGTTCCGGCAGCGCCGATGTGCTGGAGGCGGCCGGGGTGAAGCTGGACCTGGATCCGCAACAGGTCGCGGCCTGCATCGACAGGGTCGGGGTGGGTTTCCTGTTTGCGCCGCAGCACCACAGCGCCATGAAACATGCCATCGGTCCGCGCAAGGAGATGCGGGTGCGCACCGTGTTCAACCTGCTTGGCCCGCTGACCAACCCGGCGGGTGCGCCCAACCAGGTGCTGGGTGTTTTCAGCGCGTCCTGGGTGGAACCGCTGGCGCGGGTGCTGAAACAACTCGGCAGTGAGCATGTGCTGGTGGTACATGCCGAGGACGGGCTGGATGAAATCAGCATCGCCGGTCCGACGCGCATTGCCGAGCTGAAGGACGGTGCGATCACCATTTACTCGGTGACGCCGGAAGACTTCGGCATGCACAATGCCGAGTTGTCCTCGCTTGCAGTTGCAGACGCCGAGGCCAGCCTGGCGATGATCAATGCCGTGTTTGCAGGCGTGAAGGGGCCGGCCAGTGACATCGTGGCATTGAATGCCGGTGCGGCTATCTATGCAGCGGGGTTGACTGACTCGCTGGCGGACGGGGTGGCACTGGCGGCAGCAACAATCAGTAGCGGCAAGGCAAAGCAGACCTTCCAGGCGCTGATAGAAACCTCCTGCTCCGTCTGACACCGTGAACGATACCCCGGATATCCTGAAGCGCATCCTGGCCCGCAAGGTCGAGGAGGTCGATGCGCGCAATCGTGCCGTTCCCATAGATACACTGATTCGGCAGCTTGAAGAAGCTGTACCGGTGCGTGGCTTCGTGGCCGGCCTCAAGGCGCGGCTTGCCGTCAACAAGCCGGCAGTGATTGCCGAGATCAAAAAGGCCTCGCCAAGTCGCGGCATCCTGCGCGAGGACTTTGACCCTGCACAGATAGCAGTGAGTTATGAGCGCGGTGGTGCTGCCTGCCTGTCGGTGCTGACGGACGAAGATTTCTTCAGGGGGGCGGATATCTACCTGCAGCAGGCGCGCCGCGCCTGTAGCTTGCCGGTATTGCGCAAGGATTTCATGATCGATCCCTACCAGGTATACGAGGCGCGCGTGCTGGGTGCGGACTGCATCCTGCTGATCGTGGCGGCACTTGGCGATGATATGTTGCGTGAGCTTTACCAGCTGGCAGTGCGCCTGGGCATGGATGCGCTGATCGAGGTGCATGATGCTGATGAACTTGAGCGTGCACTGGCCTTGCCGGCTCCCATGGTTGGTATCAACAACCGCAACCTGCGAACCTTTGAGACCCGCCTGGAAGTAACGCTGGACTTGCTAAAGCAGATTACGGACGACCGCATCGTGGTCACCGAGAGCGGCATTCATAGTACGGCTGATGTCGGGCTGATGCGCGGTAACGGAGTCAATGCCTTCCTGGTCGGTGAGGCATTTATGAAGGCGGATGAGCCGGGTGAAAAACTGGCCGAGTTGTTCGGCCAGCCAGATAACTGATCAGCGGGTACCCAGTACTACCACGGTCTTTCCCTTGACGGTGATGTTGCCCTGTTCACCCAGGGCCTTCAGCACACGCCCGGCCATTTCCCGTGAGCAGCCGACGATCCGGCCAAGTTCCTGGCGCGTGACCTTGATCTGCATGCCGTCCGGGTGAGTCATGGCATCCGGTTCCTTGCACAGTTCGAGCAGCGTGTGGGCGATACGGCCGGTCACATCGAGGAAAGCGAGGTTGCTGACTTTGCGGCTGGTCTTGCGCAGCCGGGTTGCCAGCTGGGCGGTCAGTTCCAGCAGAATATCCGGGTCTTCCTGGGCAAGTGAACGGAAGCGCGCATAACTGATTTCGGCTACTTCACATTCGCTACGGGTACGTATCCAGGCACTGCGGTTGGGATGTTCCCCGAACAGTCCCATCTCCCCGAAGAAACCGCCCGAGTTGATGTAGGCGAGTACGATTTCATGTCCGTCCTCGTCCTCCATCAAGACACTGACCGAACCCTTGACGACATAATAGAGTACGTCGGGTTTGTCTCCGGCGTAGATAATCACGCTCTTGTTCGGGTACTTGCGCCGGTGGCATTGTTCCAGGAACCGCTCTACGCAGGGATTGGCCACCCCGGTGGCCCGGGTTTCGTCGTCTTCATAGGGGAATGATAGTGTTTGCATAGACACTATATCGGGCTGCCACGGACATGCTTTAGGTGAACCTCGGGTCATTTCGGGTTATCCCGTCATTGCGAGCAATGGCGGGATAACCCGGCGCTTGTCTGGGTGGAATACCCCGTCTTCCGGGCGCCGGAAACTGTGATAGGCTTCACGTTTTTCAGCAGCAGGTGTTCAGTATATGAAGGCGCGGGTGAAGTGGGTCGAGGCGGTTACCTTCCTGGGTGAATCCGGCAGCGGTCACGCGGTGGTGATGGACGGACCACCGGACAGTGGCGGACGCGAACTGGGTGTTCGGCCAATGGAAATGCTGTTACTGGGCATGGGCGGCTGTACCGCCTTTGATGTGCTGCATATTCTCAGGAAGGCGCGCCAGCCGGTCACGGATTGCGTGGTGGAGCTGGAGGCGGAGCGGGCCACAACGGAACCAAAGGTATTCACGCACATTCACGTGCACTTCAAGGTAAGCGGCGACGGCCTGTCGGAAAAACAGGTGGCGCGCGCGGTCGAGCTGTCGGCGGAGAAATACTGTTCGGCATCGATCATGCTGGGCAAGACCGCCGAGGTCACCCACGATTTCGAGTTGATTGCCACGCAGAGTGCGGACTGATGGAGCGGCCTGCAGCGACACTGGGCATGCGCCACGTGGCGCTGAACGTGCAGGACGTTAGCGTCTGTGAACAGTTCTATGCCGGGTTGCTCGGCATGCGCATCGAGTGGCGCCCGGACCCGGACAATGTCTACCTGACATCCGGTAATGACAACCTCGCCCTGCATCGCTCACCGGATAATGCACCGGCAACAGAAGGCCAGCGGCTTGACCATATCGGTTTCTTCGTCGCCAGTCCGGAACAGGTCGATGCATGGTTTGAGTTTCTGGGCGCTCATGATGTTGTCATGGTGGCATCGCCCAGGACGCATCGTGACGGCGCGCGCAGTTTCTACTGCCGTGACCCCGAAGGCACGGTGGTGCAGGTGATATTCCATCCGCCGATTGTTTCCTCCTGAAGACGGGAGATATTCCAGATGAAAAAGCTGAAACTGCACGGGTTTAACAACCTGACCAAGACGCTCAGCTTCAATATTTACGATATCTGTTATGCGCATACCCGAAAGCAACGCCAGGAATACATCGAGTATATTGACGAGGCCTATAACGCGGACCGGTTGACCGACATCCTCAATGACGTGGCGGATATTATCGGCGCCACGATCCTTAATACGGCGCGCCAGGATTATGATCCACAGGGCGCGAGTGTCACCATGCTGATCTCGGAAGAACCGGTCACATCAGAGCAGCTTTCCAATACCGAGGCACCCGGCCCGTTGCCCGAGGCGGTCGTTTCGCATCTCGACAAGAGTCATATCACGGTGCACACCTACCCGGAGAGTCACCCGGATAACGGTATCAGTACGTTCCGCGTGGACATTGATGTATCGACCTGCGGGCGTGTCTCGCCGTTGAAGGCCCTGAACTACCTGATCCACAGTTTTGAATCGGATATTGTCATCATGGACTACCGCGTGCGTGGTTTTACCCGTGATGTACGCGGCCGCAAGCATTTCATCGATCACAAGATCGATTC
>JAOUBY010000107.1 GCA_029860045.1 Gammaproteobacteria bacterium
AATATGAATTCAGTATGAAACGATTGATGGCACGGCCGTCATTCTACACCGTGAATCCACACCCGGCCAATGAGGACTCGGCTGCGTTGCTGTGAAAAAGTGCAGGGAGGGTTTGCCGTGTATGCGGTGAATCACAGGGTGATTCTGCCGATAACGGACGGGTCACTCGGAATTGGAAAGTGCAATTTCAAGATCGATGATCTTGTCCGCAATCTGATGCGTATTGACGGGGTAATTATCCTCGTCTATCTGCTCGCGAATAGTGCGAATCCGGGCGTTTTCAGGCTCCGTGTTGAATGGGGGCTGGTTCAGCATTTGTTATCCTGTTGTTGCGCGGCCGGGTTTGGCAAATATCGCGATCTCACTGGCTGCTTTGTCCATATCATCCATATCGTCCGTCCCGGGCCCTGAATTAAGTCAGGTTTTGAGTGATTGCGCACACTCCTGAACATCCGAGGCAGCAGAATTCCGGGTACAAACAGCCTCTGGTTTGTGCTTAAGGCAGCTATGCTGATCTTGCACACTCACACCCCGTGTCTGTTCGATCATCGGCGCCGGCTTGTAAAAGCTATATATAACAGCAATATACTGCGATATTGACTGATATTTCCCGCGCTTTGACAAGCGCTTGGCACACTCGGTAACATCCCGGTAAATCAGGGAAGAGAAAAAACTTTAAAAATTGTCGGGTTTTTATAATAATCCCTTGCACGATCAATGTTCGAGCGGGAATTCTAAATGACAACTGAACCCAGAGTACTGGTCATTGAGTCAGACCCGGCAATCGGGAATGAGCTCAAGGCTGTTCTTGGCTTCATTAATTACGCCCCCATCCTGGTCGACAGGCATACGGAATGGCGTGACAGACTCGACGGCGCAGAGGATATCCTGGCGGTGCTGGTCGGGTCGGCAGGCTCCGATCAGAAATTGTCCCTGTTACTGAACGAGATTCATCAGTTCAACGAGCAGTTACCGATCTACCTGCTGTCCAGAAAGGGCTCCGAACCCACTGTGGCAATTGATCCCGGCTCGTGCATCCTGGGCCGGCTTGACCTGCCGCCGAATTACGCGCAATTGACCAGTGCGTTGCACCAGGCAGAAGTATTTGTCGAAACACACCGTGCAACCACCGCAAGTCAGCGTCCGGTCGGCCTGTTTCGCAGCCTGGTTGGCAGCAGTCGTGCCGTGCAGAATGTCAGGAAGTTGATCGAACAGGTCGCAGACAGTGACGCAAATGTCCTGATCCTGGGTGAGTCCGGTACTGGCAAGGAGGTGGTTGCCAGAAACCTGCACTATTTCTCATCACGACGCGAAAAGCCGTTTGTGCCGGTGAATTGTGGCGCGATTCCCGGTGACCTGCTCGAGTCCGAGTTGTTCGGTCACCAGAAGGGTGCATTTACCGGTGCGATCAGTGACCGGGAAGGTCGTTTTGAAATGGCCGAGGGCGGCACCCTGTTCCTCGACGAAATCGGTGACATGAGTCTGCAGATGCAGGTCAAGATCCTGCGTGTTCTGCAGGAGCGAACCTTTGAGCGCGTCGGGTCCAACCAGTCACGCAACACGGATGTGCGGATTATTGCCGCAACGCACAGGAATCTAGAGCAGGCCATTACGGAGGGTGAGTTCCGCGAAGACCTGTACTACCGGCTGAATGTATTCCCCATCGAAATGCCGTCGCTTGCTGACCGTGCCGAGGATATTCCGCTGCTGGTCAATGAGTTGGTGCGCAGAATCGAGCATGAAAAAAGGGGTTCCGTGCGCCTGTCTCCGGGTGCGATTTACGCCCTTTGCCAGTACCACTGGCCCGGCAACGTCAGGGAATTGGCTAATCTGATTGAGCGGCTTGCCATCCTGCACCCCTACGGGGTGGTTGATGCAGGCGATCTGCCGGAGAAGTTCCGTGCCGGAGTAAGTGATGATGTGCCGGAACAATACCTGGATGCGCTGGTTGGTTCCCAGGTGACCTCGGCTGACCTTGATCCGCGCCTGCCGCGTGATGGCATGAATCTGAAAGAGCACCTCAGTGGCCTGGAGATCAACTACATCAAGCAGGCGTTGGCTGACACTGGCGGTGTAGTGGCGCATGCTGCCAAGCGTTTGGGTATGCGTCGAACCACGCTGGTGGAAAAGTTGCGCAAGTACGGCATGCAACGTAACGCCTGAACCTGTTTACCCTTCACTGTATTGACGTCGCGATGGCAATGCCATGGCGCGCTTTATTTGGCATGACGGCTGTGGTAGATTCCACCCAATATAATAAATACCAAGTAGTCAGCAAAGAATAATCCGCTGTAACAGGTCAGTCCCATCACGGTTGTCGTGACCAGTCTGTTGCTGGTTCGGTGCATCTGCAAGGGATTCCTGCTTATGGCATGGAAGGCAGTCTTGCAGCATCTCTGCCGAATAATAAAGCAATCGTACTCAGGCGATGACTGACAGCAAACAGGGACGGGGGAAAACAGACGGGAATCCGGCTGCAGGCAAACTATGCCAGCGGTCGCCAACTGATTGTCACTTCCGCGAATACAACTATATCCTGCGACTCTCGAAGGCCGAACGGACCTTGCTGGACAGTTATCGTGCTGTGCTGGTTGCCGGGACGTCTGGATTTGCCGAAGTCTTCTATAACTACCTGTTTGATAACCCCGCTATTGCAGAAGTGCTGTATGCCTATGAGCGTGACGGCGGTGATGTCGGGTTACTGGCGCGTTCTGAATTGCAACACCTGTTGCAGTGCCTGGAGGCGTGTAACGACGGGGTACGGGAGGAGCAACTGCTGGAGGCCGGCCGCTTGCATGTGGCGCGCGGTTTCAGGCAGTCATGGATCATTGGTGCCTACGATCTGCTGCTTGAATATTTAAACACGCTGTTGCCCACGCTGGATATTCCCGGCCCGCACGCCGTCGAACTGGATAGCCTGTTGCCTCGCATCCTGTTGCGTGATCTTGGTGTGACACTGGAGGGCTACTGGGAGCAGACGCAGGAGGAAACGCAGGAAGAGCTGGCGTACATTGCGGCCCGTCTCGGTGAGGCGGAGGATATGCTGTCGGGTGTCCCGCATTACATGTGGAGCGTGGATATTCTGAAGAACACCGTTATCTATGCAAACTTTCCGCTGCAGTCGCTCTACGGCGGCAAGCTGGAGTCACCTTTCCCCGGCATCGAGGACACCTGTGTTGACGACAGGCAACAGTTACTCACTGCCTGGCAGAATGCCGTTAGCGGTAACACCTGTCAGGTCGAGGTGCGCATGTCACTCGCTGACAGCGAGACACACTGGTACCGCATTTCTCTCTATCCATCGATAAACAGACAGGGCAGGACCCGAACTGTCCACTGTCTGCTCGAGGATATCAATCATCAGATTAATGAACGCATCCAGTTACAGCAGCTCGCCACGACCGACCGGCTGACGGGTCTGCCGAACCGCGCGCTGTGGACCGATCACCTGAACATGGCGCTGGCGGCGTCACGCCGGGCGCCGGGTTCCAGCGTGGTGGTGATATCCCTGGATATCAACCAGTTCAAGATGTACAACGATACGCTTGGTCATGATGTCGGGGATGTCCTGTTGCGCGACGTGGCCGAACGACTCAATTCCATCGTGCGCGAGTCGGATTCCCTGTCGCGGCTGGGCGGTGACCAGTTCGGCATCCTGCTGCAGCCGGTCAATAATGTCCGCGAGGCAACAGAGCGGGTGATTACCAAGGTGCTGGATGCATTTGACATCCCGTTCAGCCACAAGGACAAGCAGTTGTGCGTGAGCCTGACGCTGGGCATCGCCTGCTTTCCGGACGATGGCGTCAGTGAGGAGATATTGCTGACCAATGCAGAAAGCGCCATGCAGCGTGCCAAGCGCAATGGCTTGCCATACCAGTATTTCGACCCGGTCAATGATGTCAGTTCGGTTCAGCAACTGCACTATTCCGGCCAGATGCGTGTGGCGCTGGAGAACGATGAATTCGAGTTGCATTACCAGCCACAGGTCAACCTGCAGACCTCGCAGATTACCGGTGCCGAGGCCTTGCTGCGCTGGAATCATCCGGGCGAAGGCACAGTGATGCCGCAACGCATCATCCCGGTTGCCGAACAGCTCGGCATGATGACGCCGATCACCGACTGGGTGCTGGTTACCTCGCTCAGGCAATGCAGGCAGTGGATTTGTAATGGCTCGTGTATCCCGGTATCGGTCAACGTGTCAGCACGTTCATTCCAGAATCCTCGTCTACCTGACAAGATCAAGTGGGCACTGGATGAGGCCGGCGTCAGCGGCGATCAACTGGAGATCGAGATTACCGAGGCCACCCTGATGCAGGACATCGACAGGGCAACTGAAATTTTCGCCAGGCTCAGTGATCTCGGTGTCACGATTGCCATTGATGATTTTGGTACCGGTTATTCCTCGCTGTCCTATCTGAAGAGACTCCCTATACACACGCTCAAGATTGACCAGTCGTTTGTCATGGACGTTGCCTTCGATCATCAGGACATCGCCATTGTCCGTTCGATTATCGAGCTCGGCCATAACCTCGGTTACAAGGTGGTGGCGGAGGGTGTCGAGAACCGTATGGCCTGGGACCTGCTGGTCAACCTGGGATGCGACACCGCGCAGGGATTCCACATCAGCAAGCCACTGCCAGACGAGCGCTTCTGTACCCTGCTGGCCGAGACAGGACGCTTGCCCGGCTAGTTATACCCCCCCCCAGCCATCC
>JAOUBY010000108.1 GCA_029860045.1 Gammaproteobacteria bacterium
AAGATCGGCAATCTCACCGTCATGCATCACGCCGCGATAGGCATTCACGTTCTGACCCAGCAGCGTCACCTCGCGCACACCCTGCCCTGCCAACCCTGCCACCTCGGCGATCAGGTCATCGAACGGGCGGCTGACTTCTTCGCCACGGGTATAAGGCACCACACAGAAACTGCAGTACTTGCTGCAACCTTCCATGATGGAGACAAACGCGGTCGGTCCCGCTGCACTGGGCGCCGGCATGCAATCGAACTTCTCGATCTCGGGGAAACTGATATCGATCACCGGTTGCCGCGCACGGCGCGCCGCATCCAGCATCTCCGGAAGTCGGTGCAGGGTCTGTGGTCCAAACACGATATCGACATACGGGGCACGCGCGCGGATCGCTTCGCCCTCCTGGCTGGCTACGCAGCCACCCACACCGATCACCAGTTGCGGATGCCGGTCTTTCAGTTCCTTCCAGCGCCCGAGCTCCGAGAACACCTTCTCCTGGGCCTTTTCGCGGATAGAACAGGTATTCAGCAGCAGCACATCAGCCTGTGATGGATCCTGCGTCACTTCCAGCCGGTGCGAGGCGACCAGCACGTCCGCCATGCGCGCGGAATCGTACTCGTTCATCTGGCAACCGTGTGTCTTGATAAACAGTTTGTCGGTCATGTGAAATTCAAAAACAGCCCGTAATACCCTGAATATACTTACCCGGCACCGGGTTTTCCATGTGCAGGGGGCGTAGGAGTCGGCCGATAAGCCGGGTTCTGTCGTGGACAGTCATTCATCTGGGCGCTGCGTCACCGCAGGCCTCAAGCAACCTACCCGGGAACCGTGCGGGCCGCACGTTCGTTCCCCTATTTGGTCTTGCTCCAGGTGGGGTTTACCCTGCCACGCCTGTTACCAGCCGCGCGGTGCGCTCTTACCGCACCATTTCACCCTTACCCGTGCTGCCTGTTAAGGCAGGCGGGCGGTATATTTTCTGTGGCACTTTCCATGGGCTCGCGCCCCCCAGGGATTACCTGGCACCTTGCCCTGTGGAGCCCGGACTTTCCTCCAGAAAACGGGGGCTAACCCCGATCTCCAGCGACTGCCTGGCCGACTCCTGTCAGGAATTATAGGGCAATGTCTGCCCGAGGACACGCAAAAACGAGGCACGTGCTGCGCCCGGCGCATGGCAGGGGCCGCGTCGTCCGCGCTGGCGCAATGCCCGGCAAGCGGTATAATAATAGGATCTGAAGCAGATCAGGGCCGCGCATTGGCGTGGCTTTTTTATGGACATTTCAAAAGACCCGATACCCACCTTTGAACACTCCGGCGACAAGGAACTGCGCAGCCGGGTACGACTGATCGGCAACCTGCTGGGCGAGGTGCTCAGGGAGCATGCCGGCGAGGACGTCCTTGCCGCGGTCGAATCCCTGCGCAAGGGCTACATCCGCCTGCGGCGCGAGGACATGCCGCGCCTGCGTGCACGCCTAACGCGCGATATCAGCAACCTGGAGCCGGATGCACTGACCGACGTCATCCGTGCATTCAACCTGTATTTCAGCCTGGTCAACATCGCCGAGGAGGCCTTCCAACACCGCAAGCGCCGCAAGCAGGCACGCCGTCATGGCCTGTCCTGGATCGGCTCCTTCCAGCGCACCCTGCAGGATTTTCGTGACAGCGGCATCGGGCCCGACGAACTGCAGAGGCTGCTGAACCAGTCGTCTTACCTGCCGGTGTTCACGGCCCACCCGACCGAGGCACTGCGCCGCACTGTCATGGCCTCGCTACGCCGCATTTTCGTAATCAGCGAAAAGCTCGACGACCTGCGACTTAGCCGTGAGGAACGCGATGTCGTGCAGCAGCGCCTGAAGCAACAGATCCAGGTGCTCTGGAAAACAGACGAAGTGCGGCTCCACAAACCAACCGTGGAAGATGAAATCCGCAATGGCCTGTACTTTTTCCGGGAGAGCCTGTTCGCGGCAATCCCGAAGACCTATCGCTACCTTGAACAGGCAGCAGAGCATGTCTATGGCAGCCGTGAAGCCATAGAACAACCGAGTATTCCGGGCGGGCTGATCCGTTTTGGTTCCTGGATCGGCGGTGACCGTGACGGCAACCCGTTCGTCAAGCCGGCAACAACGGTGCTGGCCCTGCGCCTGCAAATGCGCGAAGTCCTGGCGACCTATATCGATCACGCGGTGGAACTGAGCCGGCGACTGACCCACTCCGCGCACCTGTGCAAATTCTCGCGCACCTTCACGGAAAGCCTGACACAGGACGAGGCCCGCTTCAGCGATGCGTGCAGCGAATTCCCCGAGGGTCACACGCACGAACTTTACCGCCGCAAGATCTCCATCATGTGTTACCGGCTGCGCCTGAATCTTGCCGATATCGATGCCCGCATCGCAGAACCGGACAGGAAAATTCCCGGCAACACCTCGGCCTACCGGAACGAACAGGAATTTCTGAATGACCTGCTGCTGATCAGGGATTCCCTGTATGCCGATGGAGACAGCAACGTGGCAAACGCCGAACTGCAGGACCTGATCCGGCTGGTCGAGACCTTCGGTTTTTACCTGATGCACCTCGATATCCGCCAGGAGTCGACGCGTCACACCGAGGCAGTCAGCGAATTGCTGGCGGCAATGCCGAGCACGGTCGATTATGCCGCGCTGGATGAACAGGCACGCCAGCAGTGCCTGACCGACTGGCTGGCAGTACCGCCACCCACGGTCGACAGGGACAAGCTCAGCGCAGAGACCCGTGAGACACTGGAAGTCCTTGACGTCATGCGCGACATGCAGGATGAAGTCAGCGAGAACGCATTCGGCAATTACGTCATCTCGATGACGCACAACGCCAGTCACATCCTCGAGGTCATGTTCCTGGCCTGGCTGACCGGGCTGGCCGGCAAGCACAATGACAAATGGTTCTGCCGGGCACGCATCAGCCCGTTGTTCGAAACCATCGACGACCTTGACCACATCGAGGACGTGTTATCGGAACTGCTCGACAATGACAGCTACTGCGCCCTGCTGAAACACGCCGGAAATTGCCAGGAAATCATGCTTGGCTATTCCGATTCCTGCAAGGATGGCGGCATCCTTGCCTCGAACTGGAGCCTGTACGAGGCACAGAAAAAGGTCATCGCCATTACCGACCGGCATGACATCCAGGTGCGACTGTTCCACGGCCGTGGCGGCACCATCGGGCGCGGCGGCGGCCCGACCCATGAATCCATCCTGTCACAGCCACCGGGCACCGTGCACGGACAGATCAAGTTCACCGAACAGGGCGAGGTATTGCGTTACAAGTACAGTAACGAGGAAACCGCGGTATATGAACTCTCCATGGGCGTTACCGGCCTGCTCAAGGCCAGCGTCGGACTGATCAGACCGCCGGCGGTAGACCGACGGGATTACATGGGGATCATGGATGAACTGACCACGATTGGTGAAACCGGCTACCGCAACCTGATCGACAACACCCCCGGACTGTTTGACTATTTCTACGATGTCACACCGGTCACCGAGATCGGGCTGCTGAACATTGGGTCGCGCCCGTCACACCGCAAACAACAGGACCGCTCGAAGTCATCGATCCGCGCCATTCCCTGGGTGTTCGGCTGGGCGCAGGCGCGCCATACACTGCCCGCCTGGTACGGACTGGGCACTGCCCTGGAGACCTGGCGAAATGACGACCCGGCACGACTGGCGCGCCTGCAAAACATGTATCAGGAATGGCCATTCTTCCACTCCCTGCTGGGCAACATCCAGATGGCACTGTTCAAGGGCGAAATGAATATCGCACATGAATATACCCGCCTGGCAAGCGACCCGGACGTGGCACAGGCCATCTTTGAAAAGATTCGTGACGAGTACCGCCGTACCGTCACCCAAGTATTGCATGTTAGCGGTACTCACGGTCTGCTGGAGGATAATCCCTCACTCGGTCTGTCGCTGTACCGGCGCAACCCCTACCTCGACCCGCTCAACAATATCCAGATCACACTACTGTCGCGTTACCGGGACAGCAGCCTCCCGGATAGCCTGCGCGACCGCTGGCTGAGCCCGCTGCTGCGCTCCATCAATGCCATCGCCAGCGGCATGCGCAACACCGGCTGAGCCAGGCTCTACCTCACACACCTGACATTGATTGGGTTATAGTAAGCGGCGGGACAGCAACCCGGCAGGATCCGCCCGCCCATGGACAAACCAGAGGATAAAGCGCTGTCGGCCGCGCGCGAGGAGATCCAGGAGATCGCCAACGCGGCGGCGGATTCCATCAATGCGGCCAGCAACAACGGTCATCTCGCTGAGCTGCTGGAAAGCCAGCATCAAGCGATGGTGGAAAACATGCATGAACTGCGTGCCAGCATCGAGCAGTCTGGCAGTGACAGTCGCAACACATCGACCGGTTTGCTGCTGCCATTACTGATCGTGCTTGCCATGCTGATCCCGTTGCTATGGATCTATAATGATGGCAACAAAACCCGCGCGGCCCTGGATGAAGCAAACCATCGCATCGATGCACTGGTTGCCACAGAGCAACAACGCGCCTCCACGGTAAACAAAGAAAACGCGACATTACGCGAGCAACTCAACAAGCTGGATAACCGGACCCGCGCACAGGCCGGCCGACTCTATGACAGCATCTCATGGGCCATTAATCAGGGCAGTGTCTATGATCTGAACGAGGAAGCATTCAGTG
>JAOUBY010000058.1 GCA_029860045.1 Gammaproteobacteria bacterium
CGGAAGATGACCATGTTGGTTTTTTCCGGTTCCCGCAGCGGGCTCGGGGTGCCGTCAAAATAACGTACCGGACGTTGACAGAGATACAGATCGAGTTGCTGGCGCAGCGTGACGTTGAGCGAGCGGATGCCACCCCCTACCGGCGTGGTCAGCGGGCCCTTGATGGCAACACTGTATTCCCTGATGGCATCCAGGGTCTCATCCGGCAGCCAGGTGTCCGCACCGTACACGTCATTGGCTTTTTCTCCTGCATAGATCTCCATCCACGCGATCGAGCGCTGGCCGTCGTAGGCGGATTGTACAACTGCATCAACCACGTCGCGCATGACGGGTGTGATGTCGATACCGATCCCGTCACCCTCGATGAACGGGATAATGGGCCGGTCAGGCACGGTGATTGAATTATCAGCGTTGACAGTGATCTTTTGCCCGTCGGCCGGGACCTTAATGTGTTGGTACGCCATGAACTCTTCCTGGTTAATAGTTACAGAATCTTACGCGTAAAAAAGCCCCTGCGTGAGCAGGGGCTTCAGGGTATTGCAAAGCGCCCGTCTACTGGAGACAAGTCACCTGTTTACAGCTCACCGCCGGCACCCTGGATCAGGGCTTCTTCGATAGCGCCCGGGGCACACATGATGTTAAAGAACGTGGCGCCGGTCTTGCTCGCAATCATTGGCAGATGCGGCCAGCTGATAGCGATACGGAAACGGGCGTACAGCGCGTAGGCAGTGCCGTCGGAGACCACGATTTCATACGGCAGGTGCGGTGTGGAACGCGGGCTTGCCTTGTCGACGCGGCTCATGATGAATTCATCGCCACTGCAGTCATCAGCATCAACACCCTTCAGGGCAACGCCAAACACGGTCTCGTCCTTGCCCGGGATGTCAATGCGGTAGACCTTGGCGGTAGCGCCGGCACCGGCAGCCAGAGCGGCCTCGACACCCTTGATTGCTTCTGCCTGGTCGTCATATTCGGCCAGCTCGCTCGGGTCATCGAAGTATTCCATCATCACCGTGTAGTGATACTTGCGCAGGTCGCTGTCGGTCAGGTTCTTCTCGGAGCCGAAGTCTTCCTTGGCACCCAGCGCACTTTCGATGGAGGCGCGGATATCGGACAGGTCACCGTCCATGCGATAAGCGGCTGCCGAGTACTTCGGGTTGGTGTAGGCGACCTCGGTGCTGTCACCGTTTTTGGTCACCGAAACACGAATCATGGCACCGTAGGCGCCGAATTCGGATTTGGCGGCTGCAGCCTTCAGGTCATCACTGGTTGCAATGATGATGTTGACATCGGCATAGGGGGAGTACTCGCCGACCACCTCGAAACCACCGGCGTCCAGCTTGGATTTGACTTCACCTGAAACGGTCGCGACATCACCGTTGGAAGTGCCAGCAAGTACGAACGGCATCAGAATGTCTTCAGCCAAGGCACTACCGGCTGAAAAAATGAAAATAAATCCTGCAATCAACGTTTTTCTTAGCAAACCAGTCATTAACTGTTCCTCCAAAATTTTTGTGTAAATGTGCTTATTTGTTTATCGTTACAAAGTAGCTGTGAGAGTTTGCCTCAGCTAAGTGCGATAACTTCACCCCCTGAAACGAGTTGCAGAGTATAGGTGAATGCTTGTGGCAGTGCGAGCGCCAATTAACCAGCACCTGCATGTAGTGGGACCACCCTACGGGCAAAAGGTTTACCGGGCAGACAGGCCGATTGCTTTTATAAGTTACTGATAATATTTGTATGATCTGGAAACCCCACATGACAGTCGCGGCACTGGCCGAGCGGGACGGGCGATTCCTGCTGGTGCAGGAGCGTGTTGCTGGTCAATCGGTACTCAACCAGCCGGCGGGACACCTCGAGGACAATGAAAGCCTGTTTGCGGCGGTGATCCGCGAAACACGCGAGGAAACCGGTTGGCAATTTGAGCCTGACCGGATTACCGGCATCTACCGCTGGCGCGAGCCGGTCGGAGGACAGACCTATATCCGCGTGGCATTTGCCGGCCAATTGCTGGCACATGACGCCGAAGCCGAACTGGATGAGGGTATTGAGTGCGCGCTGTGGCTGACACCGGCCGAGCTGGAGCAGCAACAGGCGTCACTGCGTAGCCCGCTGGTGCTGCTCTGCATAAGGGACTACCTGGACGGCGCCCGCTACCCACTCGACCTGCTTAATGACATCGAATGAATACCCTTCCCGTCCTGCCCGGGGGCAGAACACTCCATGAGTAAGGTGATTATCGGCCTGTCCGGAGGCGTCGACTCGGCGGTGGCCGCACTGTTACTGCTCGAACAGGGGCATGACCTGGGTGCGGTATTCATGAAAAACTGGGACGAGGATGACGACGCCGGCTATTGTCCCGCTCAACAGGATCTCGAGGATGCAGGTGCAGTGGCCGGGCTGCTGGGCATTGAGCTGCGCACGGTGAGTTTTGCATCCGAGTACTGGGACCGCGTATTTGAGTTCTTTCTGGCCGAATGCCGGGCCGGCCGCACCCCGAGTCCGGATATTATCTGTAACCGGGAAATCAAGTTTCGTGCATTCCTCGACCATGCGGCGGGGCTGGGCGCCGACTACATCGCAACCGGCCACTATGCGCGCATCGAGCAGCAGCCACGGGTACGGTTGCTGAAAGGTGTTGATGAGTCCAAGGACCAGACCTACTTCCTGCACACCCTGGAGCAGAAACAGCTGGCCCGCAGCCTGTTTCCACTTGGCGCATTACGCAAACCGGAGGTGCGCCGGATGGCTCGTGCAGCAGGCTTCCCAAACCATGACAAGAAGGACAGTACCGGTATCTGTTTTATCGGTGAACGTCGTTTCAGCAGCTTCCTGTCGCGCTACATCGAGAAAAATCCGGGTGAAATACGCACTCTCGACAACACGGTTATCGGCACGCACGAGGGATTGATGTTCTACACCATTGGCCAGCGCCAGGGGCTGGGAATCGGCGGGCGCAAGCAGGCCAGCGGTGAACCCTGGTATGTTGCCGGCAAGGATATGTCGGCCAATGTCCTGTATGTCGTACAGGGAAAAGATCACCCGGCACTGTTTGCCGGCGGCCTGCGTGCCAGCAAATTGCACTGGATTTCCGGAGTATCACCGGATGCGATAACCGGGTGTACAGCACGTATACGTCACCAGCAGCCGGTACAGTCATGCACGTTGCACCCGGCCCCGGACAATGCTTGCAATGTGGTGTTCGCTACACCGCAACGCGCCATTGCGCCGGGACAGTCGGTGGTGTTTTACGATGGCGATGAATGCCTGGGTGGCGCGATCATTGAAGAGGCCATCAAAGACTGATGTCGGGCACACAGAACCGAACTATCCGTGCCCGCACCATTGCACTCGCCGGGCTGTTCCAGGTTGTGCAACTGGTGCAGCAAACCGGCAAGGGCATATTCCGCGATGGCGATGTCACGCGTGCCTGCCTTGACAGTATTTTTCGTACTGATGCCGACTCAGTTGAGGCGGTGTTCGATAGCGTTGCGTCATTGCGCCCCGGCCTGGAGGTGCTTGAGGCCCAGCTTGGGAGTGACAACAGCCGGCGTGACATGGAGTTGACCGCCTATGCCATTACGCTGCTGCACCTGGAACGCAAGCTGGCACGCAACCGGGTCATGCTCGATACGTTAGGACAGGGCATTGCACGCATTCGCACACAGGTGGCGTTTTTCGAGGAATACAGTCCGGCGGTGATTGCGGCGCTGGCGGAACTCTACCAACAGACCATCAGCACCCTCACGCCACGCATCATGGTGCACGGCGAGCCGGTAGTGCTGGCAAGCCCCGACAGCCAGCAGATGATCCGCGCCCTGCTGCTGGCAGGCATGCGCGCAGCGGTATTGTGGCGCCAGTGCGGGGGCCACCGTGTGCGGCTGATTTTCGGTCGCAAGTCCATGCTGGCGTGTTGCCGGGAGCTGTTGCAGGAAGCACGCCAGCGCGACTGACGCTCACTACCCAAACAGGGTTTCTGTGTATAATTGCCCGCCTTGTTAGCGCATATTCAGTTCAGTTTGCAGGAGAATCCATGAATAACAGCTTCAACACCCGTGACACGCTTGCTGTCGGGGACCGGTCCTATGAAATCTTCAGCTTGCGCAAGTTGAGCGCAGCGCACGATATTGCACGCCTGCCCTACTCCCTGAAAATCCTGCTGGAAAATCTGTTGCGTTTTGAGGATGAACACACCGTTTCGCGTGCAGATGTCGAGGCGCTGCTGAACTGGAATCCGCGGGCTGCCCCGGATACCGAGATTGCATTTCGCCCGGCACGTGTGCTCATGCAGGACTTCACCGGCGTGCCGGCAGTTGTTGATCTTGCCGCCATGCGCGATGCCATGACTGCGCTGGGTGGCGATCCGGATCGCATCAACCCACTGCAGCCGGCCGAACTGGTGATTGATCACTCGGTGCAGGTTGACAGCTTCGGCTCCAATGATGCCATCGAACTGAACAGCGAGCTGGAATACCAGCGCAACCAGGAACGCTACAGTTTCCTCAAGTGGGGGCAAAAGGCATTCGACAACTTCAAGGTGGTGCCGCCCGACACCGGCATCGTGCACCAGGTGAACCTCGAGTACCTGGCACGCGTTGTATTTGAAAAGGATATGGACGGGACTGCACAGGCTTACCCTGACACGCTGGTAGGCACCGATTCACATACCACCATGATCAACGGTCTTGGTGTGCTCGGCTGGGGCGTCGGTGGTATCGAGGCCGAGGCCGCCATGCTCGGGCAACCGATCTCGATGCTGATTCCGCAGGTGGTCGGTTTCCGTTTGCACGGCAACCTGCCTGAAGGCGCCACGGCAACGGATCTCGTGCTGATGGTCGTGGAGATGCTGCGCAAGGAAGGCGTGGTCGGCAAGTTCGTGGAATTCTTCGGTGACGGTCTTGAACACCTGACACTGGCCGACCGGGCCACCATTGCCAACATGGCGCCGGAATACGGTGCAACCTGCGGGCTGTTCCCGATCGACGCGGAAACACTGGCCTACCTGCGCCTGAGTGGTCGTAGCGAGGCACAGATTGCACTGGTAGAGGCCTATGCGCGCGAACAACAGATGTTCCACGAGGCCGGTGCCGCAGAGGCGGACTACACAAATATTATCGAGCTGGACCTCGCCACGGTTGAGCCCAGCATGGCCGGGCCGAAACGGCCGCAGGATAGGGTGCCGCTGAAATCGGTCAAACCGCGTTTCCTGGAGGCACTCGATGCCCTCAAGACAGAACGCAATATTGTCAGCAAGCCGGCGAATACCACGATCGACGGTCAACAGGTCGAAATGAATGACGGTGCGGTAGTGATCGCAGCAATCACCTCGTGCACTAACACCTCCAATCCTTCCGTCATGATCGGTGCCGGCCTGGTTGCCAAAAAGGCCATGGAACGCGGGTTGACAGTGAAGCCGTGGGTGAAGACCTCACTGGCCCCCGGTTCGCGCGTGGTAACTGCATACCTGGAACAGGCAGGGTTGATGGAGGCATTGCAGTCGCTGGGTTTTCACACTGTTGGTTACGGTTGCACCACCTGCATTGGCAATTCCGGCCCGTTACCAGAACCGGTGTCGAAGGCAATTGCCGAGGGTAACCTGTCTGTCTGTTCGGTGCTGTCGGGCAACCGCAATTTCGAAGGGCGTGTACATGCCGAGGTGCGCATGAATTACCTGGCCTCGCCCCCACTGGTAGTCGCCTATGCGCTGGCCGGACGCATGGATATCGATATACAGAATGAGCCACTGGGTACCGATGCCGATGGCAAGCCTGTTTACCTGAAAGACATCTGGCCTTCCCAGCAGGAAATTCGCTCGACGATCAGCAGCAGCGTTGACCGGGAGAAATTCAGCAGCAGCTATGCCGAGGTGTTCAGCGGCGAGACGCGCTGGAACGTGCTGGAATCGCCGGAGGCGAAGCAGTACGACTGGGTAGATGATTCCACCTATATCCGCAAACCGCCTTATTTTGATGGCATAACGGCACAACCCGGTGAACTGTCTGATATCCGTGCTGCTCGCTTGCTGGCCCTGCTGGGCGACTCGGTAACCACCGATCACATTTCTCCCGCCGGTGCCATCAAGGCCAACAGTCCGGCCGGCATCTACCTGGAGGCACAGGGCGTGGCGCCGGGAGATTTTAATTCACTGGGTTCGCGGCGCGGCAATCATGAAGTGATGATGCGTGGTACGTTTGCCAATATTCGCCTGCGTAATCGCCTGGCACCCGGCACCGAAGGCGGCGTGACGGTACACCAGCCGAGCGGCGAACAGATGAGCATCTTTGATGCCTCGGAGAAATATCGCAATGATGATGTGCCACTGATCGTCATTGCCGGCAAGGAATACGGTTCCGGTTCCTCGCGGGACTGGGCTGCCAAGGGCCCGCGCCTGCTTGGCGTACGCGCGGTCATAGCGGAAAGCTACGAGCGCATTCACCGTTCCAACCTGGTGGGTATGGGTATCCTGCCACTGCAGTTCAACGACGGGGAGACAGCGGACAGCCTGGGGCTTACCGGCAAGGAAAGCTTCGATATCGCCGGCTTACAGGACGGTCTGAGACCGGTAACCACGGTTACCGCGACGGCACCGGATGGCGGGCAGACCGTATTCGAGGCGCGTGTGCGTATCGATACACCGCAGGAGTTCGAATACTATTGCCATGGCGGTATCCTGCATTACGTGCTGCGGCAACTGGCCGCCTGATCTGCAACCTGCGAGGTATCTATGG
This sequence comes from Gammaproteobacteria bacterium, assembly GCA_029860045.1. Classification (GTDB taxonomy): domain Bacteria; phylum Pseudomonadota; class Gammaproteobacteria; order UBA9214; family UBA9214; genus UBA9214. Next base: position 6,729 of record JAOUBY010000058.1, read on the forward strand.
ATTTGTCACAGCTGAATGCCATTTCCCCGGTCGACGGCCGCTATGGCTCGAAGACCGCTGCACTGCGGCCGATCTTCAGCGAGTTCGGGCTGATACGGCATCGGGTGATAGTCGAGGTGCGCTGGTTGCAGGCACTTGCTGCTCACGAAGATGTCAGGGAAGTGCAGGCGCTGAGCGGTCACGCGGAGCATGTGCTGAATGACATCATCGAAAATTTCAGCGAAAAGGATGCGCAACGCGTCAAGAATATCGAAAGTACTACCAATCATGACGTCAAGGCGGTCGAGTATTTTCTCAAGGAAAAGATTGCCGGTAATGCCGAGCTCGAGGCAGTCAGTGAGTTCTTCCACTTTGCCTGCACCTCCGAGGACATCAATAACCTCGCCTATGCACTGATGCTGCGCGAGGCGCGCAACCAGTCGCTGTTGCCCCTGCTTGACGATGTTATCAGGACGATCAGCGGGCTTGCGCACGACTATGCTGACAAGCCGATGCTGTCACGCACGCATGGACAGACTGCCTCCCCCACCACGGTGGGGAAAGAACTGGCCAATGTCAGTGCCCGCCTGCTTCGCCAGCGCGAACAGATTGCCGCCATTCCCATGCTGGGCAAGATGAATGGTGCGGTCGGCAACTACAACGCCCACCTGGTAGCCTATCCACAGCTGGACTGGCCGGCGTTCTCGGCCCGGTTCATAAGCGAACTGGGACTGGAGAGCAATCCCTATACCACCCAGATCGAGCCACATGATTACATGGCCGAACTGTTCGACGCACAGGGCCGCTTCAACACGGTATTGATTGATTTCTGTCGGGACGTGTGGGGCTATATCTCTCTGGGTTACTTCAGGCAAAAGACGGTTGCCGGCGAGGTTGGCTCATCCACCATGCCACACAAGGTCAACCCGATCGACTTTGAAAACTGCGAGGGTAACCTCGGTATCGCAAATGCCCTGTTCGGTCACTTTGCAGCCAAGCTGCCGGTGTCACGCTGGCAGCGTGATCTCAGTGATTCGACCGTGTTGCGTAATATCGGTGTGGCCGTGGGCCATTGCGTGATTGGGTTTGAGTCCTGTCTCAAGGGTGTTGGCAAGCTGCAGCTGAATGAGCAGCGCACCCTCGGCGACCTTGACCAGAGCTGGGAGGTGCTGGCAGAGGCCCTGCAAACCGTGATGCGTCGCTACGGCATCGAGAAGCCGTACGAAAAGCTCAAGGACCTGACGCGTGACCGTGACGTTAACAGGGAGACCCTGCAGGCCTTCATCGATACGCTGGAATTACCGGACGAGGTAAAGCAGGAACTGGCTGAGCTGACGCCTGCCACCTATACCGGCAATGCCAGTCAGCAGGCAAAGTTGATCTGAAGCTGAACTGCGCATGCGGTGAACGTCACGGACCCCTGCACCGTCACCAATGCCGACTGGCAGCGCGATGCAGATGCCATCCAGTCAGTACGCCACGCTGTTTTCATCATTGAGCAGGGTATCCCGGCCACGCTGGAGTGGGATGGCCTTGATCCCGGCTGCGGGCATGCCCTGGTATGGGATGCGACAGGTCGGGCCATTGCCACCGGTCGCTTGCTGCCGGACGGCCGCATCGGTCGCATGGCGGTACTGCCGGAATGGCGCGGTCGCGGAATCGGTCGGCTGCTGTTGTCGCAACTGATCGGGATGGCAGCCGCGCAGGGGCATAGCCGGGTGTACCTGCATGCGCAGGTTGATGTTGCCGGGTTTTATCAGGCAGCGGGGTTTCGGGAATCGGGGCAGCCGTTTACGGAGGCCGGAATCAAGCACGTGGCAATGATCCGCAGTTCAATTTGAAAGAGTTTTGTGGGTGAATAACCTGTTTATCTGCGGGTGCAGGTGAATATGATTAAACGGTATCCACTCAACGTGAATATTGTTCAGGCGCCGGTCGGGACTGATGCGCCGGTTGCATTTGTCGGCCCTGTCCTGCTGCTTGCCGCAGATGCGCCGGTCTACTTTTTTTCTACGTTCCTGCATGGTTGATATCCGATAACAATCTCTCCTTATGTTCCATATTGTCTGCGCTTTAACAGGCAATGACTATTGGACCTAAGTCGAATAAAGGGCAAAAAAATGCGCCTGCCCAGACAGGACAGACGCTGTTTTCCCGACCCGCTATCAGGGGAATGCCGGGATTACCGGCTCGGTGCCTTCAACGTGTGCCTCCGGGTGATGACTGCGCACCAGTTCGGTAATCTTGTCCACCTCTGCCTTGGGTACATCCACCATCATCAGCAATTGACCTTCATTGATCGCGGTCTCGAATTCCGTGAGGCGCGAACTGGGGGCCGAGATGCCGATCATGCCGGATACCCAGGCGCCGAGACCGGCGCCGGCCAGGCCGATCCCCAGGATCGCACCGCCACCCAGTGCCAGCCCGACACCAGGCAGGGCTATGGCGACAACACCCGCCAGGATGCCGGTGGCCCCGCCGATTGCCAGGCCCCGCTCCACGGCCGGCACAAAATCGCTCTCCTGTAACAGGTTGGCCTCTGGCAGGTCCGACGTCACGAGTGCGTGGTGATCTTTTGCGGCAATGTGGATATGGCGCGCCTCGATACGTGCCAGTAACAATTCATCCACGATGGTCTTGGCACTGTCCACATTCGGGATCAGGAAATATAACCTTCTCATTGGATAACTCCTTGCCAGTCATGGCGCAACTATAATCATTTCAAATAGCATCAGGTATTCTTACTTAATATATAGATCACAAATTGTGGTTGCGCCAGTAAGGCCAGGCTAATCGCCTGATTTGTATGGGTCGTGCTCATCAGCCCGTATCGGACACCGGTCACTGCCAGCATCCTGCCAGGTGTGGTAATCAGCTGGTGTATCGAGGTCGCTGCGCAGCGGCAGATAAAAGCTACGCAACCCCTGCTCCTGCATGCGCTTGCGGGTATGCTCCAGCACCGTGTGCGTACCCCAGGGAATATTTTCAAACAGTCCGGGATGGTGCGTGCGCATGCCGACCAGGTAGTAGCCGCCATCACGCGCCGGCCCCAGTACGACATCGACTCCTGAATTCAGTTGTTCGAGTGCAGTATCGAGGTCATTTGCACACAGTGAAGGACAATCGGCTCCGACCAGCAGCACCGCTCTGCTGTGCTGCAGTGCAGCCTGCAGGGCCTGTGACATACGCCGCCCGAGGTCACCGTTTGCCTGCTGTCGCAGTTCTACCCGGTAACGCTCTTGCAGTTGTTGGAAATGTGCATGCGCAGTTGACGGGCTGCAGCACAGTGCGACCGGGCAGAGCTGTGCACTGACGCCCATGTCAAGACAGGCATCCAGCAGTTCGCTGTAGAGTTGGGCCGCCCCCGTGGCTCCGAGTGCGGGGATCAGACGCGTCTTGACCTGCCCGGGTTCGGGCGCCTTGCTGAAGATCAGCAGCTTTGCATGCGGGTATTTCACGAACGGTGCGCGGCGTAATAGCCGGCCAGTCGCCGCGGACTGATGCCAAGGAAATAACCCAGCCGCAGCCCCCACATCAGCAGGATGGTACGCACGGTGCCATGTTTGCGCCAGCGTCGTGCCGATGTGGTCAGACACTGACGCAGGCAGGCCGGAGGCGAGCGTCTTTTCAGTGTCCGGCTAAGCGCGATGTCTTCCATCAGCGGGATAGATGGAAATCCACCCGCCTGCTCAAAGCAGTCGCGCGTTACAAAGATGCCCTGGTCACCGGTTGCGATGCCGGTCAGGCGTGAGCGGGTATTCATGGACCAGGCAACGAGACGCAGCAGCCGGTGTCGCTCGGGGAATTGCACGTCGAAGCGACCCCAGCAGGCGGACTCCGGGTGCAAGGCATCCTGTATCAGGCGGTCCGCATGCGGTGGCGGTAATGTATCGGCGTGCAGGAACCAGAGGATGCTGCCGCACGCTGCGCTGGCGCCGGCCTGCAATTGTGATGCACGCCCACGCTCGCTGTGAACGACCTGGTCAGCCAATGCCTCGGCCAGCGCCACGCTGGCATCGTGACTGCCACCGTCAACCACGACCACCTCGTGTCCGTTCCGGCGCAGTGGCTGCAACGATTCAAGCGTTGCGGTAATTGCGCCGGCCTCATTGAGGACCGGGATGATGATCGAGATGTGCAGGTGATCAGCAGCAGCCGCCACCATTGACCGGTTCCGGTGTGCAACATGCCTGGCTGGTGTCGCTCGAGGGTGGGCAGCATGCCTCGCTGTCACCGGGCGACAGGTTGATAAACGCATCGCCATAACCTGGCTGTGTCAGCCGTTCGTGCGTACTGGCGGAGACGGTCACGCGTTGCCCGCGCTGCCAGGTATCGCCTGCCTCGTCGATGACGGCGGCGAACGGCCCCCGGTACATCAGAGATTTTGTGTGTGCCGTTTCTTTGCCCTGCTCCGGTCGAACAGCGGTCAGCGTGACGGAGCGGAACTCTATATCATTGATCACGCGCCAGGGTTGCGCGTCCCATTTGTCGTAACACACGGCATCGAAGCTGGCCGCGGCAAACGTCTCCAGAAATTCCCGCTCCTGGAAGGCGCCGGAGATGCAACCGCTCCACAGTTCCTTGTCCTGCTTCATTTCCGCATTGACCGGGTGGTCACTGACAATGTCCGAAATGGCAACCCGCCCGCCGGGCTTCAGTACGCGGAAAATCTCCTGTACCAGTTGCTGCTTCTCGTGATCGGCCACCAGGTTGAGCACGCAGTTGGAAATAACCAGGTCAACCGAGGCGTCTGCAATCATCGGCTGTTCCCGACGCTGCCGGTGCTCCCATTGCTTCAGTGCCAGGTAATCGGCATGGCTGCTTGCCGGATGCGTGGCAAGGTACTGTGCCAGCGCATCGATATCCAGCGCCAGGTCCTGAATGTTTCCCTTGTGGAAAGTGACACGGTCACTACCCAGGCGTACCGCCATATCTGACTGGTGACGGCGTGCCAGGGCCAGCATGTCATCATTCATATCGACGCCGATAACCTGTCCATTCTTGCCAACCAGCTGTGCTGCCATATAGCAGATCTTGCCGCCGCCGGATCCCAGGTCGAGCACCACGTCGCCTTCCCGAACATAACGGGATGGGTCACCGCAACCATAGTCACGCTCGATGATTTCCTGTGGCAGCATGGCGAGCAGGCTGCTGTCATAGTCGACCGGACAGCACAGGGCTTCCTCGCGTTCCTGTGCGCCCTGCGTGTAGCGTTCCAGCACGCTGTCTTCGACATTCATGATGCTCTACTCCGTTTAATGTTTACAGGCCCAGTGCGCCGCCACAACCCGAACCCTGTCCGGCCGTGCAGCCATAACAGTGGTCGGCTACCTGTATGTTGCAGCCTTCCAGGTTACGGCCTTGCAGTGTGGAAATATGCAGGCGCTTGCTGCCATTGTATTTCAGGGGCATATCAAGCATCTGGTTGAAATCGCAATCATAGACATAGCCCTGCCAGTCGATGCTAATCAGTGAACTGCACATTACGGACTGCAGGTTGCTATCCTGGTGTGCACCCTTCAGTAATTGCAGGTAGCTATCGAACTCTCCGTGGCTTACCAGGGTGCTGCCAAAACGCTTGATCGGCATATTGGCAAGGGTCAGTAGCTTGTTGAAGACCACCCCGAATTCATTGCCCAGGTGCTGTTTATAATCAGCCTCCAGGGCCTGCTGAGGGGGGGGTAGCGTCGCCCCTTGCGGATTGTAGACGAGATCGAGGGACAGGCCGGTGCCCGGCTTGCCATAGCCTGCCTCGTTCAGTAGACGTAGTGCTGCCAGGCTGGTCTCAAACGTGCCGTCGCCGCGCTGGGTGTCTACATTATCTTTTATATAACAGGGAAGTGAAGCAACTACCTTGACCAGATTATTGGCCAGGAATGTCGCTGTGTCGGCCTGTCCCGGCTCAAACAGCACGGTCAGGTTGCAACGGTCGATGACCGCTATGTCTCGCTCGCGTGCCGCCAGTACCAGCCGGCGAAAATGCGGGTTGAGTTCCGGAGCGCCACCGGTCAGGTCGAGTGTGCTGATCTGCTCCGTATCCAGGAAGGCAATGATCGCGTCCACGGTTTCCGTATCCATCACCTCGGTGCGCTTTGGCCCGGCATTGACGTGACAATGCAGGCAGGACTGGTTGCAAAGATAGCCGAGGTTGACCTGCAGGGTTTCCAGCTTGCCGCGGTGCAGCGCTGGAAATTCGGACCGGCTCAGTAATGGCAGGGTTGCATGCATGTTATGTATCTTATCTTGTCAGTGTCAGGGCAGCAGCCGGTTCAGTAGCCACACCAGCATGCGGGCCTTGCGGGATTGCAGCAGGTGCGCATAGCGACTGTTGATGGTACGCCGGTTGACCTGTGCATAGGTCGGGTAGGCATGCACCAGTTCTGAAATCTCCTTCACCTTTGCATTGACACGCATGGCCAGCGCAAGTTCATGGATCAGTTCCCCTGCATGCGGTGCAATGATGCTGGCACCGATGATGCGTCCCTTGCTGATCAGGATGCGCGCAAACCCGCTGGTACGGTTATCGGTAATTGCCCGGTCAACGTCGGCCATGGGAAATTCGGCCACATCATACCGGATTCCCTGTGCCTCGGCTTCCGCCTT
>JAOUBY010000109.1 GCA_029860045.1 Gammaproteobacteria bacterium
TTTCAGACCGCGGGCCCGGCCCCCCCGACTGATTCCGCCGTACCCAGTACAGCATTGCCCGGTAACAGCAGCGGCATTGCCAGGAACTCCTGTACCTTCTCCCAGTATGCCCGCACCGACGTCGGTTGCACCGACTGCGGCAGGTTCTCTATTTCATCTGCGATCACAACCAGGCAAGCACTTGCCTCTGACTCCGGGAACACGGTACTGAAGGCCTGGCGCGAGCTTTCTGCCAGCGGGATATGCTCATCCTCCAGCATAACTTCAAGCAATGGAATGTCCATCTCCAGGTATGACCTGGCGCGCTGGGCGAACAGCTGGTGAATGTCGCTGGCATCCACCGCGTAGCGCACCTTGTTGACCAGCAGCCGCAGCATGCCAACGTAGCCATTCAGCTTGAGGATGCGCAACAGGGCAAAGGCCTCTGCCTGTGAAACGGGATCGGGGGTAACCACCATCATCACGATATCGGATGCCAGGCAACAGGCCAGCAGTTCATGCTCTGACATGCCGGAAGTATCAATGACCAGGTCATCGTAGCCCTCGGCAATATCCAGTTCATTGATGCAGTGTGTTATCTGTACAGGGTTACTGTGCGCCCACTCCGACAGCGGCAAACGGCAGGAAATGATGTCAGCGCCCTGGTAACCCCGGCGCAGCACCTCGGCGGGCTGCCCCTCCCCGTCATGCCGCTCCCGGAACACCTGTTGCGGGAGAGACAGCAGCTGATCGATCGAGCCGACTTCGACCTGATCGTGAAACAGCCCGGCCCAGCGGCCGCGCCGCACCAGTTCCAGTGCCAGGTTAAGTGCAAGTTGTGACTTGCCAACCTGTGCGAGCCCGCTCGTCACTGTCATTATTCTTGTCATTACCACTTGCCATGTTGCGAGCGCCTGCCGGCAGGCAGGTCTCCACTGTACCAGCTCACGTCCTGATGAGCGTTACTGCGCCTGCGACTCGAGCTGCCGACGCTGCTCGGCAGTTGATTCATTAATCATGCCTTCAACATCCCCGGCCCGCTCAATCATGTCCGTCTGGCTCTTCCAGATATGATCAGGCTGCGGTTGTGGCTCCGGTTCGCCGCCACAGGCAATCAGCCCGACTGACACCAGTATCGTCAAAGCGTGCTTCACTGGCAAATCCCCCCGTTTATCCCTTCATTGCTGCGGTTTCAGGTTGCTTTCCAGCCACTGCCCGAGCTCGTCCATGCCCATCGGCTTGCCGGTGTAGTAACCCTGGTAATAGTCACACCCCATGCCCTGCAGGCGCTCATACACGGCGCGGGTCTCCACCCCTTCCGCGGTCACCGTCAGCCCGAGGCTGTGCGCCAGGTCGATGGTGGCACGCACAATGGAGGCATTTTCCTCGTCCGTGTCCATGTCCACGACAAAGGATTTGTCCACCTTGAGGGTATGTACCGGCAGGCGCTTGAGGTAGACCAGCGAGGAATGCCCGGTGCCGAAGTCGTCGATCGAGAGGCGCAGCCCCATTGCAGAGAGCTGCTGCAGCACCTCGATGACCTGTTCCGGGTCCAGCATCACGCCGGTTTCGGTAATTTCCAGCAACATCGATTCCGGTCCCAGCCGGTTGCTCACGAGTGAGCGACGAATCGATTCCGTGAGGTTGAAATCGTGCAGGTTGTGCATGGAGAGGTTCACACCGGTACGCAGGCCGGGATAGTCCTGCTGCAGGCTGGCCAGTTGCCGGCATGCCGCCTCGATCACCCACTCGGACAGTTGCCGGATCAGGCCACTCTGCTCCGCCGCCCTGATAAAGGTGTCCGGCAGCAGTATCTTGCCGTCCGGTTTGCGCCAGCGCAGCAGGGCCTCCAGGTAACTGACACGCCCGCTGCTGAATTCTATTACCGGCTGATATACCAGGAACAGGTCATTACGTTCGATGTCTTCGTTCAGCACGCCATCCAGCGACATGCGCGCCACGTTGATATTCTCCGCAGTGGCCGGGTCGTAGATGGCATAACCGTGATGCAACGCCTTGGCCGTGTACATGGCATAGTCGGCGTTACGCAGCAAGGTATCCACATCCTCGCCGTGATCCGGCATCAGCGCAATACCAACGACCAGCGAGGCAAAGATCTTGTGGTCGAGCACATCAAACTGCCGCTTCATGGAGTGGATGATCTTCAGGGCCACCTGTGTCGCCTGCTCTTCATCGGTATCAGGCAGCAGGATGATGAATTCATCACCCCCCAGGCGAGCCAGCGTATCGGACTCACGCAATTCATGCGAAATGCGCTCGACCACCTTCTTCAGCAACAGGTCACCGGTATGGTGCCCGAGCATGTCGTTCACGTATTTGAAGCGCACCATGTCCAGCAACAGGACCGCGGCAGAAGCCGGTGTGCGGCGATGGGCGGCAATCAACTGCAGCAGGCGGTCTTTCAGCAGGGCGCGGTTGTAGGTCCCGGTCAGTGGATCGCGAATGGCAAGGTCATGCAGCGTGTCATACAAATCGCCCAGTGCATGAAAAGTGACCGGCCCCTCGATATCCGGGGCAGTCAGTCCCTGGCCACTCTCGATATCACCGCCCCACCCTTCGCGCAGGCGCTGGCGCAGGCTCTGCAACGGCCTGAAGACAGAATAATTGACCATCAGCAAGGCAATCACCAGCGTGGTCAACAGCACGATCACCACGGTGCGCAACAGGCCGTGATTGGTCTCTTCGATCTGCAGCACCAGGGCGTCGGCATTACGTGCCGCTGTAATATTCAGTGCCGGTCTTGAATTATTGGTAGTGAGCGTGAATCCTGACTCCACGTTGTTCGCGGCCGCATCTTCGTTCCAGCCGGGTGCGACATACATGACCGTGCCGTCGACCAGGCTGATCTGCACCGGCATCTTCAGGAGTTCATCCAGCCGGGTCAGGGCAGGCACCGGATCATCAACAATCTGCAGGTAGCCGGCAGGCACGGGCCCGCCAACCGGCACAACAGAGGCATGAAACGGGATACCGGCATGCAGGCACAGTTCGTGAAGTGGCCTGAGATGTTGCGCACCTTCACGAATGCGCGCCTTGCTGATCAGGTCGGGACAAATGATGTCCGTAGTACTGAAGTCGGTATCCGTGCGCATGGAACGGGCGAGCAACCTGAACTGCGCATCGAAGACATAGATGCCCACGGTGGTCAGGGGGCTGACGGACAGCGGCGTAGCACGATACTGTGCCTGCAATCCTGTCGTTAACGCGTCGGCATCAAGCGCCGCGAAGGCCGTCCTGAATGTCTCGTCCTGCTGGATACCCAGCCCCATGCGCCGTGCATACTCGGCACTGCGAGTGAGGATGGCGTTGCTCTCGGCCGCCATCAACTGGGTCATGTACTGGCGCTGGAAATCAAAGGCCAGGTCGCGGTAGTTGCGTGCATTCACCACCACGGTCACCACGCTGATCGCGCCAAGCAGGATGATGGCGGCCACGAGGCCGGTCAGCAGGTTGATATTCAGCGGTCTAAACATCGTCAGTCGGGGTCCGTCCTGTATCGTTTCCAGCCACGCAATGCCACGCGGCAACAGAGGCTGACTATTTCATTACCGGTGGATAATAACGCCCATGCAGTGACGCGTCTTCATAATACGTCAGCTGCAGGCCTATCCATGCCTGTAATTCCTGCAACAGGCTGTTCCCGAGCTGAGCGTTTTCCGCCAGCACATCATGCCGTTCCCCGGGGTCGTCAGCCAGGTTATAAAGAAAGCTGCGCTGCCGGTTCACGTCGACGATCAGCTTCCAGTCGTTTTTCACCAGCGCGTACTGCCGGGTGAGCGGTGTCTGTGCGACCAGGAACGCCGGACCACCGGCAGGTCTTTGTCGTGAAAACACACTGACCCCCTGGAAAGCGGGGTGCGAAGGCATGCCCAGCAGTTCCAGGATGCCGGGCGGGATATCGATATGCTGGACCAGGTCGTCCGAAGATCCCGGCTCCAGCCCGGGGGCGTAAATGATCAGGGGCACCTTGACGACCTCGTTATACAGGTCCGCGCCATTGCCGTTCATACCATGTTCAAGGAAAGCGGTCCCGGTATCGGCAGAAACAACAATAATCGTGTTATCCAGCCGGCCACTGGCGCGTAAATGATCGAACAGCCTGGCCAGCTGTGCATCAATGTAATACAGACTATCTGCATACAGGTCTTTCAGGTGCTGCTGCGACTCCACCTGCAGATGTGCCGGCCCAAGATATACCGGCAAACGTTTCGGGTCGGTCACAAAGCGACGTGGAAAGTCTGCAGGCACATCATAGGGAAGGTGGCTGGTCTGGAGGTTCATGTAAATGAAGAACGGCTGCTCCCTCTCTGCATCTATCCAGCGCAGCGCCTCGCTCACGGTAACCCTGTCATCGATCTTTCCCGACGGCCGGTCACCGATCATCAGCTGGCTCAGGCCACCCTCGGTACGCTGCTGCTTCAGCTCGCCGCTGTAATTGCCGGCATGCAGCAAGTGGTCCAGTCCGTCCGTTTCAAGAAAGTTCAGCATGCCGCCCCAGTGTTCGTTCTGGGACGAAAATATGGCCGTGCGGTAACCGCTCTCGTGCAACAGGTCGTGCAGCATCAGGTGCGGATAGTTGGCATTTTCC
>JAOUBY010000059.1 GCA_029860045.1 Gammaproteobacteria bacterium
GCAGGACTTTGATCCAACCGTTCAGAAGGCGGTCAATCGTATCCAGAGCGAGGAAGAGACTGTAACGGTGCTGGAAGCAGCCCGGCAACAGGGCTTTAAATCTGTCAGCCTGGACCTGATCTACGGACTGCCACACCAGAGCGTGGAAAGTTTTGCACAGACCCTCGACAGGGTGATTGCTGTCGCGCCTGACCGCCTGTCAGTCTTCAATTATGCGCACCTGCCGGCCCTGTTCAAGACGCAGCGACAAATCAACGAGGCCGATCTGCCGGCGCCGGCCGAGAAGCTGGAGATCCTGCAGCATACGATCGAACAACTGGGTGATGCGGGATATATCTACATCGGCATGGACCATTTTTCGCGACCCGATGACGAGCTTGCCAGGGCCCAGCGCGACAGGACCCTGTACCGGAATTTCCAGGGTTACTCCACCCATGCCGACTGTGACCTGGTCGCCATGGGGTCAACCTCCATCAGCAAGGTGGGTGACAGTTACAGCCAGAATGAGAAAGATGTGGAGAGTTATTACAGCCGTATCGATAACGGCGAACTGCCGGTCTTTCGTGGTGTTGAGCTCGACGCCGACGACATACTGCGCCGCGAGGTCATTATGCAGCTGATGTGCCACTTCGGCCTCGACATCAAGGCGCTGGAATCAGACCGGGGCATTCAGTTTTTGCAGTACTTCGATGCGGAACAGGATGAGCTCCAGGCCATGCAGGCCGATGGCCTGCTGGAGCAGGATGACAGCCGCATTACGATTCTGCCCGCCGGGCGACTGCTGGTGCGCAACATCTGCATGGTGTTTGACCGCTACCTGCGCCAGAAGGATGAGACACGGCGCTTCTCCCGGGTCATCTGATTGTCTTGATGGCGGGCTGAATTCACGGCGCACTTCCGAAAACAACCGGGCTATCCAACCTCATGGTACGCCGGCGAAACCGGTGTGCGAGCAGTTTGACGCGGATTGTTCACGGATAGGTCCTGTCGACATGGTCTTGCCCATGGCAACTCAGTGAACAGCTGCCCGTGAATGTGCCCAGATCCGTGAACTCAAGCAGACTTGCTGAATTTGGCGTAACGATATTGACATCGAAGTTGATGAGGTGGGTGTTATTCGTGTCGCCATGGGGGTCGTGACAGGCAGAGCAGGGGGCATTACCCATACCCATCATCATCCCCGGGCCAACATGGCTGTTGTGCGGAAATCCACTGGCATCAGTCAGCAGGACGTTGCGGTCATGGCACTTGTAACACAGGGCATATTCAAAAGAGCTCTCCACGGTGTTGTCCGCCGTGGTGTAGTTGCGTTCCAGGATATGCTTGTTTATAGACCCGTGTGGTCCGCTGGTCCCGATCCCGCCGCTCGCAGGGTTATCATCGCTGTTGTGGCAGTCAGTGCAGTAGATGATGCTGTCAACAGTGTAGGGCGACAGCAGGCTGGGCACGTCCGGGTTCTGCCCGATGCCTTCCACCGGGTGGTATGACGGGTTGGTGATATCAAATTCCAGTCGCGTATTGAGTTGCTGGTTCTGCCGGGTGATCTCGCTGAATGACAGGGCATTGTTGTCAGCATGGCACTTGTAGCACACTTCGTAGAGATAGGCGGATTCCTTTACCGGTGAATTAGAGACGCTGATGCCCGTTACCCCGAGCAGTGTCCCGGGCACATCGGGTGCAGTTGCCGTGCTGTTGTTGGCGCGGTGCGGGTTGTGACAGTCGACGCATTCCACGTGCGGGGTGACAAGACTGGTGAAATCCTCGGCGGCGTCATGTATGCCTGTGAAATCCTGGACGCCATGGCGATACTGCTTGGTGAGCTGTGCCTCAATATCCGTCGCGGCCACATTACCGGTGTGGCACGTCAGACAGTTATCCTCCTCGATGGCGTAATTAAGCAGCCGGGCGTGGCCGCCGGCGGAATGCGGCCGGTGACAGTTTTCGCAGGCGTTTTCATCCACCTGGGTGTAGTCCGTGTGCGGCCAGGGATCGGTGCCCGCGCCATTCCATGTCGCCTGGGAATCAGCATGGGCGCTGAGACCCCAGTCAGTGCGGTCATGGCAGGCAATGCATAACGAAGAGTAACTGTTCTCCATCACCAGGAAGTTTCCATAGCTGTCGTCGTGCGGATCATGGCATGCGGTACATTGCAGCATATCCGCCTTGTCCAGCTTGACCTCCTGTGGCAGCGCCGAGGGGTCAACGAGTTCTCCGTTGGCGGCGGCGAGGGCGCTGTCATACAAGAGGGATACCGGGTGGTCATCGGAGATATCCGTACCCAGCCTGGTCGGTCCTGCCGGGAGAAAGCGGACACCCCCGGCGAACGGGATAATCCCCGGCTGTGACAACACGGCACCCAGCGCAATGGTGCCGTCATGGCAACTCAGGCACATCTTGGAGGCGCCGGTGGGTTGCCCAACGGTTGCATACAGGGTGGAGCTTTCATAGGTCGTGTAGTTGGTTGTGGTATCCGCCCGGTTCCAGAGATAGGGCACATCCCTGCGGGCGTTATGCGGTGTATGACAGAAGATACAGATCCGGTCCTCATTGACTGCTTTTATCGGTCCGGGTCCTGACACGGAAAGATTATGCCTGGTGTCCATAATGCCCGCCGCCCGGGGAAGACCGGCGACAGACATCAGGACAGTTGCAAGCACGGCGCAAAACAGGCGATTGGCACTCATGGTTGCTGCACCTCTTGTTTCATGTACTGAAACACCTGCACCCTCTTGTTATGGGAATCAGACACATAAATTCGGTCATGGTCATCAATAAAGAGGGCGTTCGGAAGCCAGAACTCGCCCCTGTTACTCCCTGGGCTGCCGAAGGCCAGTAGCAGGCGGCCCTCGTTGTCGAATATCTGGACGTTATCAAACAGGGCATCAACAACGTATATATTACCCTCACTGTCTGTCGCGATGCCTTTGGGTCGCGAGAAATAACCCGGGGCATCTCCGGCTGCGCCAAAGCGCTTGCTAAAGTCCAGCTGCGGGCCAAGTGCCTGGACCCGGTAATTGAGTGAGTCGGTAATATATACCCGGCCGTCTTTTGCCGCTGTAATGTTGGTTGGATAATGGAATCCCTGCGTTTCCTTGCTCTCATGGCCGACGATACGTTTAATGCCCAGGCTCTGTTCATCAAACACCAGCAGGCGTGAAGCCGGCGTATCCAGTACAAGCAACTCACCGGTATGGTTATTTACCGCCAGTCCTGTCGGCCGCTCAAACTGTCCCAGGCCAATGCTCTGTTGGTACTTTTTTCCGTGCCCGGTGAATACATGGACCTGCTTTGAGCCTGAGTCGGAGACGTAAATTCGTCCATTCGAACCCAGTGCAATATTGATGGGATCCTGGAATCCCGCTATGGTCTTGTCCGGGAACAGGTAATGTTTGGCGTTCTTCGTATCAAAGACATGCACGGCCTTGTAAAAGGTATCAACGATATACAGCCTGCCTTCAGTATCCATCTCGATACCATAGGGACTGCCTATCTGTTTGCGCGGGTCCCCCTTGATATAGTCCAGCACCTTTTGAAACCATCCCTGGCTGATATTGATATCCCGGGGTTCCGTTATGCTGTAAAGAAACTGTATCCGTGGTGTTTCCGGTGGCCCGGGCCAGACCAGCGCCGGCGCGTCGGACACCGGCTTTATGGTTGCCGGCGGTTGTGCGCAACTGATCAGCAACAGCATGGCGACTGCCAGTGCCAGCGCTGATTGTGAGTATCGCTTCATCTGAAGCTACGCTCTATCTGGAAGTAAATGATATGTCGTTCCCTGGTGTCGCCGGTAAGCTCGTTGACATCATCGAGAAATTCGTAGCGGACGCTGGGGCGCCAGGCGCCAAACCACCATTCATAGATGGAAATGAGCCCCTTGCTCTCCGTCTGCTGGACGGAACTGCGGTTGCGGCGGTCAAAGGCGCGGGCCCGCAGTTGCCCCGTCCGTCCGACATTCCAGGTCAGGTTCGCATTGACCCCGGTCCCCTCCGTGACCTCGCCGGTATCCTTCAGTTTCAGTTCACTATACTCTGCGCCAAACCCGAGCGAGAGGTTGCGGGTAGGTCGAAACGCCAGTCTTTCCCGCACCAGGAACCGCTCGAGTGGCGTAACCGTGGTATCGCGGTCCTCGATCTCTACGTAGGTCGTGCTCCACCTCCATTTCAATTCGGCACCCGCTCGCTGTACCGTGTCGTCGGTCAGTTCGTTGGGATGCAGGCCGGATATCAGGCGCTCTGTGGACTGGCTGCGCTGGTAGAACAGGTTCAACATGTCCCAGAGATATATGCTGGTGCCAAAGGAGACGGTTGTCAGTCCGGTTTCGGCTGGCGGGTCGGGCTCATAGTCATAATCCACCAGCACTTGCTGTCCATCGACAATGCCGGCAAACGGGTCTCTCGTGATCCTTACCGAGCTGCCTACAAGATCAACAAAGTAATCGGTTCCCTCCACGTAGGTAATGAGCCCGGTTGAGTCCGTCACAATAATTGTGGCTGTGTCGATGGCTATGTTGTCCAAAAAGATCTGTGTGGATGCGCCAATAAAGGTATGTGATTCTTCTCTTACTTGTGCGAAGGCGGCATCGCGCTGGTCATCCTCGATTCTTTCCCGCACACCCAGGTTCATGTTTAACCGGCCCCAGGGTATGCGCCTTTGATAGCGGAAATTCAGGTTTGCCACGTTGGTGTTCAACTCGCCGTTGCTGAGCTTGTTCCTGGTGGTGGTGCCATTCACGGTAGTGGTCAGGTTTTCATACAGCCGATGCGTAAGTCCCGCTGACAGGGAGGTGCTGTCGGAAGAAAAATCCTTTTCCTCTCTTTTCTCTATCCGTGCCGAGTAATGGGTACTGAAATTCTTCCGATGATTTATCCTGAGCCGGCTGGAAATTCGGGTTGTCGTGGTATCTCGCAATGTCGATGAGCTGTCGGCAAAGCTGAACCCCGAGGACAGTGTGCTCTTGTCGCCAAGCTGCCAGGAATTTCTGATAAAGGTTGAAAATCTTTCGGTGCTTGAGGCGGATTTGTTTATCAGCCGGTCCTGTTCCCTGGCTTCAATATCCAGCGTCGTTTTGCTGTTCTGTGTTTCTTTTCTCGACTCGACCCGGAAGATGTCCTGGGAGTCAACCGATCGAAAGAAACCTTCGCTAATGCTCTCCCTGCTTTCTACCGTAAACGTGGTTGGCAGTACGGCATAGTCAAGCAAGAGGCGGCCGCGATTAATGCTTGTTTCCGTGGTGGTGTCTGCTGCCAGGGAGTTTGTCGTGTCGCTCCTGTCCTTGCTGGTGAAGAGATTTATCGTGTAGGGCTTGGCTTGCAGCCAGGTCGTATCGAGGAAATATCCGAAAAACACCCCATCACTTTCCTGCTGGAAACCGGTGTTCGAATCTTCTGACTGCTGTTTGAACTCCGGTCGCAGCCCGGCATCGAAAATCACCAGTGCGGGGTGATAGGCCCAGCCGCGTGTCCTGATATCAAACTTCTGTCTTGCCGTTGTCGAATCCTTCTCCAGGTTAACGAATGGGCCGCTACGGGTTTCATTTTCCAGTCCCAGTGAGAAAAAGGCCTTTACTGTGGGCCTTTCAATATAGAAGGGCACAGGCTCCTCCAGGTACAGGTAGGGAGCAAGGCCATGCGCCGCGCCTGCCCATAACAGGGCAAGGCCGCACGCCGAGGAGACGGTGGCTAACCGTCTGCCGTGCTTTCCTGTCAATGTGTAGAGACTTTTCATACACAGAGACTCCGGCAGGCAATGCTAGAGGCCTTGCCATTCATCATATTCAGCCTTGAGCAGAAATGTTGATTTTCCCACGTGGGGGTTATGGCAGGAGATGCAATCTGCAGCCGGGTCCTGTTTGTGCTGTGCGGTTATCTGAAGATCGTTTGTGCTGTGGCACTGGGTGCAGAGTTCAACATTATTTTCTTTTAGCAGCATGTACTGCCGCTTCGACTTGTGCGGGCTGTGACACAGGGTGCACCAGCCCTTGGCGACCGGTCCGTGCTGCCACAGGCCGTCTGCCTTTGCCGCTGCAGGGCTCTTCTCGCTATGGCAGGTGACGCACAATTCTTCCCATGGGAATGCCAGCCGCGGGCCAATACTTGGCGCCTGGGATATGACCTTTTCGCTGACCTGGGCCTTGCCGGTTCGGAACGGTTTCGATGCCGCGGTGGCATGACAGCGCTCGCACTGCCCGGCGCCAAAGGGGCCGTGCATAAAGAACTGTGCTTTACCAAGGAATTTCAGTCCGCTGCGTCGCTTTTCCCTGGCTGTCGGAGTGGTGGCTGCTGTCCTGGCCTCACTGGCCGCTTCTTCCCCGGGTTCTGGCACGCCGGTAAAAAAGAACGTCAGCACGTCGTAGCGGGTAGCCTGGCTGCAACCCGATACGGTTACAGCGGCGACGAGTAATGTCACCAGTAATGCAATAACGCCACGTCTGTGCCATCGTCTGTCAGACATCGCTAGTCATTGTCATTTTCAGGACAAGGTTCACTTTGCATCTACCCCGGGCTTGTCGGTAGCCCCGGTCCCCTGCGGGACGGGAACGCCGTCCAGTGACGGGACGGTCTCCTGCTGCTTGTCGGTTTGTACCGATTCAGGTTTTGCGTACCCTTTCAGCGACGGGCCGGTCCACTCCCCGAAGCCGTACACGTTCAACTTGTGGTCTCCCAGTGTGTTACCGATATAAATCAGATATTCGACCTTGAAATCCGGGTCTGCATATTTATTGAAATATGCGACATTGTCGTAGTCGATATGGACGCCTGATGGC
This sequence comes from Gammaproteobacteria bacterium, assembly GCA_029860045.1. Lineage (GTDB taxonomy): Bacteria > Pseudomonadota > Gammaproteobacteria > UBA9214 > UBA9214 > UBA9214. Next base: position 6,764 of record JAOUBY010000059.1, read on the forward strand.
AGGTAGGTGCTGCCGGGCGCAGGACCGTACTTGCCAAACGGCAGCAGGGGCTCTGCCGAGTTGACGTCGAATATCTGGATAATCTCGAATCCTGCATCGGCGACATAGAGATGGCCGTCACGATCAACGTCGAGACCTTTCGGTCTGACGAATGAACCCGGGTGCGAGCCCTGGTAGCCGATGACCTTGACGAACTTGTCCTCCCTGTCGAACATCTGAACCCGGAAGTTAAACGCATCGGTCACGTACAGGTTACCCGTGGCATCGATGGCGAGGTGGGTCGGCCGGTAGAAGCTGCCTTCTTCCTTTCCTATGCCGCCGATTTTCTTTATTACGCCGCCACTGTCCTTATCAAGTATCACGATCTCGCTGGCAGCGATATCGCAAATGTATATTCTGTTTTCACGGAGCACGACACTGGTGGGACGAAACTGTCCTTCAGCGCCGTAGGCGCGGTGGAACTCGTTTCTTTCGTTATAAACCACGATTTGCCCCCGGTTGGCATCCGCTACATATTTGTAGCCATCCGGGGTAATAAAGACGCTGTAAGGGTCCTGCAATGCGCCGCCCTTGAGGTCGCGGATGTAATCAAAGGCGCGCGCGTCAAGGTCGAGGATAATGATCTTTTTGATGGTCTTGTCGGCGACATATATCTTGCCGCTCTCATGGGCGAACGCATAGGGTCTGGCCAGGCTCTTGCCGCCCTGTTCTTCACCAAGCAGATACGCCTTGAACTGGCTTTTCTTGCCCAGATCACTTTCCAGGGTGATGCTGGTCAGGAACTGGATGCGCGGGGTCTCGGGCGGCGGCGGATAAAATACCTTCTCGATCTGTTTGGGGCTCTGGGCACAGGCAGACAGCAACAGCATGGCAGACATTAACAGGATATGAGTCACTGTCTTCATGCGGTCTGTTCCTGAAAGTGATACGCCATTTGGCATGATGTCCCTCCGTCTGTTGCTTTAGTTACTCTTGCTGCCTGGCGGTGCCCCGGTTGCGTCGTCGCCCTGCCTTGGCGTTACCTTGAGTGTGTTCTGCACAGCTTCAGACCGGTCGTAGCGCACCACCGGGTGGCAGGTGGGCCCGCATTTCCCCCCGGTCTCGGTCAGCTCAAAATCTTCTATTGTGATGTAACGGTCACCGAACGGAACGTTCTTCCTGATCAGCTTCGTGTTTTCCGCGCCATGGTGGTGGTGGCAGGCCCGGCAGGTCCGGCCTTTCTTTCTGTTGACGTGCCGGTAATGCAGATTGAGGTTGCCGTTCCTGAACCCGGTCGCGCTCGTGGTGCGCGGTTCCCGGAAGGCTTTTTCGTCATGGCAGCTAAAACAGATGTACTTGTCACTGGAATAGCTGGTGTAGAACGATTCCGGGTAGGGGCTTTTCAGCAAGCGGTGATTCGGGGAGCTGTGCGGGTCATGGCACGTCAGGCACTGCCCTTCGCCAAAGGGCAGATGATGCGTGAGTTCCTTGTTGTCAAAGGTGCGTTTTGGCGACGGCAGGCGTTTTCCCCTGGCATCTTTCTGGCTCTTGTCATGGCAGCCGAAACATAAATCCGGTACTGCCGCCCTGGTTTGCTTGGGGTGTTCCGAGGTATGCGGGTCATGACACTTCAGGCACTGGTCCTCACCGACCGGGCCATGGACCACCGTCCCCTTGAATGCGTTCTTGTCGTGGCAGTTGAAACACAGTTCGGCGGTCGGTGGGAATCTGAGTTGATTCGGGTGGTCCGCCTGGTGGGGGTCATGACAGAAGGTACACAGGCGAAGGGCTACCGGAACATGCTTGTGTTGCTTGTCGGTCTTGACGCCATGGCAGGTTTCGCACAGTTCCCCCCCCTCGGCCATCAACTTGAAGCTGTGGCGGGTCGGATCCGGCGCCTGGTGACAAGTGATACAGGCTGTGCCGTCCGCCGCGACCAGGTGAACATACTTCTTTTTACCGAGGTCCGCATGGCAGGCGGCCGACATGCAGGATTCACCCGGTGTCAGGGATAGCTCACTCCCGGCTGCTGCCGCTGCCTGAACGGCTGCGGTAACTGACCACAACACTGTTAATGATACAAAGAGTTGCTTGAGAGTCGTCATCGGAATTGTCAGCGCCTGCCCCGGTAAATGACTGTTTTACTATACTATACACAGCCATCTTGTTATTACATTACACGCAAAAAAGGGGGCCTCAGCCCCCTTCCAGTCAAGATGTGTGTAATGAAACAGGGAAGGGATGGGCTTGTTACACAAGCCCATCCCGCTCACCTCGATCCCTGTTACTTGTTATGACAGGTCAGGCACAGCCCTGATGGTTGTTCGCCACCGCCCATGTCTTTCTGGGCAACCCGCAGCAGGTGTGTACCACCAACCGATTCCTGGTTGTGCACATCGTGGCAGGAGGAGCATTGCACCTTGCCGTTGTCGAGTACATCAGCAATGGTTCCGCTGGCACCCATGACAGTCGATGTGGGGTTCAGGTTTGCACCGGTTGGGCTGTCAGCCACCGGGTCATAGGTGATGGACAGCGGATGGGTGCCACGCAGATCCAGGTTGGCACCATCGGTGAACCCGGGTACTACGAAGGCGGATACACCGCCACCATAAATGGTGGTGATGTTGTTATTGACCGGATCACCGGCGTACTTGTCGAAGGTATCGATGGCGATCGTACCGTCATGGCAACCCAGACACAGCTTGGCGACGCCGTCCGGCTGGGCCGACTGCGAACCTTCCAGGGTGGAACTCCATACGGAATCGTACATGGTGTAGGTGGCTGCACTGAGCTCATGGTTCCATAACAGGCCGTTCAGGTAGCGCTGTGAGGCACGGCTATGGTCATGTGGAACGTGGCAGACCCGGCAGAGTTCGTTTCTGCCGTTCCAACCGCCAGAGCTGCCCAGTTCAAGGACCGCTCCGCCTACCTCATCACTGAAATCATCCGAGAAATCGTGCGGACTGCCGATGATGCCGAGCCCGTCACCGTTTGCGAGGGCCAGTCCTGAAAACGCCAAACCGGTTACCCCCATCATTGTCATGATGAACTTTTTCATGAGTACTCCCTCCTATTTTATTGCAAGTCAGGGTAATAGCCCCTTTGTTGCAGTGATTCCAAAGAGTTAGGGTTCTGTCTGCCTGCTTTCTTGCTTCCTGTCGATAAGGCCTGCAGACGGTTCCCATAACTTTTCGTATCCTTGGGCCCACTCTATACGAGGTGCCTAACCACAGTCATTGATTTATGTCAATTAGCAATTGTTACTTACTGAATATTTGGGGATATACAAACATTAACCAAAGTCCGGTTTCGGCCGGTTATGCGTGACGTGTTGGACATAAGCGGGGCCTTTCACTCTATGGCAAGTGTTGCTGCAGGATGTGATTGCATTGAGAGAGGATTGAATGCGTCGAGATAGAACCCGCTGCGTGACAGGTGAGCGCACGGCTCAGTCTCATTGTGTAACGGACGTTCCTGTGCGCTAATGGTGGCGTGGCCTTTCTCAACTGAACACCAATCGCGCTGATCGCAGTGGTTATGTCGTTGGATGTGATGACGGCGCACCAGGGTTTCTCTAACAGCAGGGGACGCAACTAATGAAGACTGGAAAGTTATCGGCACTGCTGCTTGTTCTGCTTCTTGCGCCTGCAGCGCTGTGGGCCGCAGAAGAACAATCCCGCATCGGCACCGTGACCGATACAATAACTGCTGGTCAGTATATCTATCTGAAGCTTGACGAGCAGGGAGAAGAAACCTGGTTGGCCACGCTGCGGTTGCCGGTGTCGGCAGGGGACGAAGTGGAGTACCTTGGCGGTGACGTTATGCAGGAATTTTACAGCAAGGGCCTCGACAGGACGTTTGCTTCCATCCGCTTTGTGACGCGTATCCGGGTACTTGATCAGGATGACGTATCAACAGGCCAGGCAATGCCGGCCGACAAATACCATCAGAATATTGCCAGGGGGAAAACAGCGGTCGTTGCACCCGAAAAAGGCGACATCACCCGGGCGGAGGGTGGCAAGACCATTGAGGAGCTATTTGCCGCTGGTGAAAAGCTGACAGGGGAAACGGTGGTATTGCGCGCTGTGGTTATGAAAGTGAGCAATAATGTCCTTGGTAAAAACTGGATTACCCTGCAAGATGGAACGGGTGCCGCGCCAGATGACAAACTGACCGTGACTGCATCGGAGACCGTCCCGGTGGGTGCGAAAGTCGTCGTCGATGGTATCGTAAGGACCAATGTCGACCTGGGATCGGGTTATCAATACAAGGTGTTGCTTGACAACGCCGTATTTACTCACTAGAAAGTCGCTTACCCGACGGACACAGCCGATCGCTGTAACCATGAACAAGGGTTGCGGGTGTTCGCATGTTCTGCAGGCGAGCACGGCAACTGAAGTGAAAGCATAACCATGGATAGTAAATCCACAGACAACGCTATACTGCTGGAAGGCAAGGGACTGGAGTGCATCCGCGATGACCGGGTGCTGTTCAGTGGCCTGGATTTCGTGCTTGGATCCGGGCAGACCCTGTTGCTCGAGGGGCGCAACGGCAGTGGCAAGACCTCGTTGTTGCGTATTCTGTGTGGCATTCGTCTGCCCGAGACCGGTGATGTGACATGGTGCGGCGAGGACATCTTCAGTCTCGGGCCGGTCTATCACGAGCACATCGCCTATGTAGGCCATCGCGATGGCCTCAAGCTGGACCTGACGCCCATGGAGAACCTGGCCATGGCGCGCGGCCTGGGCAGTCCCAATCCGGATACCAGTCCCGAGGATGCGCTGCAGCGTGTAGATCTTTACGGGTTTGAAGACGTTCTGACCCGCAACCTGTCGGCCGGTCAGCAGCGCCGCCTGGCACTGGCACGCCTGCTGGTGACCCGCGCGCAATTATGGATACTCGACGAGCCATTCACCTCGCTGGACGTGTATGGCATAGAATTGGCAGAGGAATTATTCCAGGAACACATTTCCCGGGGCGGCATGCTGGCGATGACCTCTCATCACGCTGTTAATCTCGACAGTGCACGCGTTAACAGGATAAACCTGTCCGCATGAACAGTGCGTCTACCAGCTCGGCCTTCCTGCTGCTGTTGCGGCGCGATCTGATTCTTGCTTTCCGCCGCCGCGCGGAGTTGATGAACCCGCTGCTGTTCTTCGTGCTGGTCACGGCACTGTTTCCCCTCGGTATTGGCACCAATCCGCTGCTGCTCAAGGCGGTCGGCCCGGGCGTGATCTGGGTGGCCGCACTGCTCGCGTCGCTATTGTCGCTGGAGAGTGTGTTCCGCTCGGATTTCGAGGACGGCTCACTCGAGCAGTTCCTGCTGTGTGCCCATCCGGTGTCGATCCTGGTGATGGCCAAGGTGCTGGCGCACTGGCTGGTCACCGGGCTGCCGTTGCTGGTTGTTGCCCCGCTGCTGGGCGTACTGCTTGATTTGCCGGGCGCTTCCATCAAGGTGGTGATGCTGACCCTGGCCTTGGGTACACCCGTGCTGAGCCTGATCGGTTCCATCGGGGTGGCATTGACGGTCGGCCTGCGCCGCGGCGGGATGATTCTGTCGCTGCTGGTGTTACCATTATACGTACCGGTACTGATATTCGCGGCCAATGCAGTGGAAACGGCCGCCGCCGGGTTGCCGATAACCGCCCATCTGTCGATGCTCAGCGGCTTGCTGGTGCTGGCGTTGAGCCTGTCACCGCTGGCTACAGCAGCGGCCTTACGCGTTAGCTTGAGTTGATTATGAACAGGATCAGTCGTCTTTATCACCAGTTGGGATCACCCCGCTATTTCTACCGCTATGCCGGGTACATGATCCCCTGGCTGGCCGTGTCCTGCGCCATTCTCATGCTGGCGGGTCTCTACCAGGGCCTGGTCGTCGCACCGACCGATTACCAGCAGGGCGACAGCTACCGCATCATGTTCATTCATGTGCCGAGTGCCTGGATGTCGATGTTTATCTATGTCG
>JAOUBY010000060.1 GCA_029860045.1 Gammaproteobacteria bacterium
ACTATCATCAGCAGGCGCTTGTCCTTGCGATCGAGAATGTCGTGCACGATGGCACGGTTGCGGACCACCGAGTCGACCACCTTTGCCGTGATCGGCAGGCGCTGCTTCAGCGCCAGCGGCGTAATCAAGCGCTTGACGGCACTGATGTTGATGTCTTCGATGCGGTGGTCTGTCATGGGTCGTAACGGCTAGCAGTTCTCGATACCGTGCCGGTACCGGGCGCATCATCATACCAGAGTGTAAAAGCCGGGGTCAGCAGCCGGTCGCGTTCTGTACAGGCAGTTTTCACAGGTACACGAAACACAGGTAGCCGATGCTGGAAAGCGACAACCCGGTGCCCCAGATGGTGAGCCAGTAGTGCCGGCTCTTCAGGCCCGCAACCACAAAGCCCAGTCCGATCAGAAAACTCAACCCCGCGATGCCGGACAGGACGCCCTGGTCCGGCGGGGTGGTCATCTGCTCGGGCGATGCACCGATACGGTAACGCATTTCCTGTCCTCCGCCTGTGCGGCAAAAAAAGCCCCTCGGTGAGGGGCTTTAATACAGTGCGGGGACAGGTTCAAAACCTGTCCCCTGTAACGCATTTACTTCGAGGCGATCTCTTCCAGCTGCTTGGCCTTGATCCACTGACCGTCCAGGCCCGCTTCCTTGCCGCTCTTGCCGTAGGCGACGCTCATCAGCGTGGAGTAGTACACCACCGGCATCTTGAAGTTGGTCTTGTACTTCTGGTTGATGTGGTTCTGGTAGACCTCGACGTTCATCTGGCACACCGGGCAGGGTGTGACGATCATGTCGGCGCCACCGTCATAGGCAGACTCGATGATGTCCTTGATCAGTGCCTGGCTCTTTTCAGGCTCGGAGAAGGCCAGTGCACCGCCACAGCAGGACACCTTCTTGTCGTAGTTCTCGATCGGTTCGGCGCCCATGGTCTCGACCAGCTTGTCGAGGTATTTCGGGTTCTCGTAGGATTCGCCGTCGATACCAAACGGACGGTTGGTCTGGCATCCGACATAACCGGCGATCTTGATACCGTCCAGCGGCTTCTTCACGTGGCTGCCGAGTTCGTCGTAACCGAAGTCCTCGATCAGAACTTCCACCATGTGACGGACTTTCTGGCTGCCTTCCACCTTGAGGCCGGCCGCAGACAGCGCCTCGTTGGTTTCCGCCATCAGCTTGTCGTTATCGTGCAGGCGCTCCTGGGTCTCCTTGGTGGCAAGCCAGCAGGCGGCGCAGGTGGCGACGATATCCTGGCCGGGATTTTCCTTTTCGGAAATAGCCATGTTACGGGCACTCAGTGCCAGGCGCGGCAGCTCGCCACCGCCGGCATAACCGATTGAGGCAGAGCAGCAGTTCCAGTCCGGGATCTCGTTGAGTTCGATGTCCAGCGTGTCGCACATGGAGTCAACCGATACCATGTAGTTGGACGCAGACGCCGCCTTCTGTGAGGAACAGCCGGGATAGAATGAATAGGATTTCTTGGACATGATTTAATTCCTCACTTGCCGGCCACGGGGATACGCGCGGCCTCGAGTTCTTCTGCCTTTTTCAGGATTGCCTGCAGGCCGCTGGTGTCCTTGCACTTGTGACCACCGATCAGCTCCATCGGGCTGAGACGCTTGGTCATCATCATGCCGAGGCCGACGTCCTTCATCTTCAGCGAGGTCTTGATGCCTTCGCTGATGCCGTTCATGAAGTAGAGCGCCAGGCCCAGTTTTAGCTCGTTGACGCGACCGGTCTTGGTCAGGTTGTTCCAGAACAACTGCGCGAACTTGTGGGTCGGCTGGTTCTTCGGGGCAATACCGAGGCGTTTCGCGTAATGCGCCAGGCCGTGCATGATGTGCGTGATCGGCAGTTCACGCGGGCAGCGCACGATGCAGTTGTAGCAGGAGGTGCACATCCACATGGAGCTGGACTGCAGTACCTCGTCGCGCTTGCCGGCGCGGATCATCATGAACAGTTCCTGCGGCGGGTGATCCCAGTGCGGACCCAGCGGACAGGAGCCGGAGCACACGCCGCACTGCATGCACATCTTCACCCATCCACCTTCCTCAACATTGTCCTCGACTTCGCGGAGGAAGTTGTTGCGGTACTGTTCGACCATTTGTTGATTGGCATCAGTCATTGTTATCTCCTAGAACTTGAACGGGCTCATGCCGACTTTTTCAACGGTCTCGGCCATGTCGTTAATGAGTTGCGGGGCACGTTCGATATCCGTGATGGCGACTTCGTAGGTTGCAACGCGTTCCTTCTCGAGGCTCAGTGATTCCAGCGTGTCATCGATCTTGCTCATGCGGGTGTGCGCGATCTCGGAACCCTTCACAAAGTGACACTGGTAATTTTCGCCCTTCTGGCAGCCCATTAGCACGATGCCGTCGTAGCCGCTGTTCAGTGCGTCGGTCACCCAGATGGTGTTGACCGAGCCAAGGCAGCGTACCGGTATAACGCGGGCATATGGCGAGTAGTGATTGCCGTTCTGCGCGGCCATGTCGAGTGCCGGGTAGGCGTCATTCTCGCAGGCCAGCACCAGGATGCGCGGCTTCTCGTCAAACTCGTCAGGCATGTCGACGTTCTTGAGCTGCTGGCCGACGGTTTCGACCGAGTAGTTATCGAACGAGATCACGCGCACCGGGCAGGCGCCCATGCAGGTGCCGCAACGGCGGCAACGTGCCTCGTTGAACTGCGGGTAACGTTCCTCGTCCTCGTCGATGGCGCCAAACGGGCATTCCACCGTGCAGCGCTTGCACTGCGTGCAGCCTTCCTTGCGGAAGTTGGGGAACGACAGGTCACCGGAACGCGGGTGCGCGGCGCGGCCGAGCTTGGCGTTCTCCAGTGCCTGGATGGCCTTGAGGGCTGCGCCGGTGGCGTCTTCCTTGGCCTGTGCCATGTCCATCGGGCGGCGTACCGGGCCGGCGGAGTAGATACCGGTGCGGCGGGTTTCATACGGGAAGCAGATGAAGTGTGAGTCGTTGAAGCCGTACTTCAGGTGCGGCAGGTCCTTGCCCTGGCGGTAGGTCAGGTTGAGGATGGAATCAACCGACACTTCCGGTGCGCCTTCTTCCGGTTCCGGCGCATCAACGTCGACACCGGAGTTCGGGATCTGGCCAGTGGCCAGTACCACCAGGTCGGCGCTCTCGTTCACTTCCTGGTCGAGGATCAGGTCATTGAACTTGACCTCGGGACCGTTGCTGCCCGCGGTGACTTCGCTCACTGTGCCCTTGGTGAAGGTGATGCCCTTCTGCTGGCCGCTGCGATAGAAGTCCTCGCCGCCGGCACCCGGGGTGCGCAGGTCGGTGTAGATGATGTTGGTGTCGACTTCCGGGTTCTGGTCCTTGAAGTACATCGCCTGCTTGATCGAGGTCAGGCAGCAGTGACCGGAGCAGTAAGGCAGGTGGCCTTCCTGGGTGGAACGCTGGCCGGCACACTGCACGAACACCACGTTCTCAACGACCTTGCCGTCGGACGGGCGCTTGATCGGGCCGCCGTTGGCTTCCACGGCAAGTTTCTCCAGGCCGGTCTGGTCGACCACGTCCGGGGTCTTGCCGTAACCGAGTTCCGGCAACTGGTTCGCGTCGTAGTTGCGCGCACCCGAGGCCATGATGATGGCGCCGAAGTTTCCCGTGCTGGTGGAACCGGACTCGGTGGAGATATCCGCCGAGAAACGACCCGGTGCACCACTGGTCTTGGTAATCGTTGAGTTGAGATGCACGGTGATCTTGCTGTCGCCTTCGATCTTCGCAACCATCCCGGCCACGCCGTTGTCTTCCAGCTCGGCGTAGGGCGCGGACTCCGGAATGCGCTTGTATTCAAACGCTGCGCCGCCGCCCAGTTGACCGCTCTTCTCGACGATGGTGACCGGGTAACCGGCCGCCGCGGCCTCGATGGCGGCCGTCATGCCGGCAATACCACCGCCGGCAATCAGCAGGTTGTTGTTGCTGGCCGCTTCCTCGTTGGCATGCGGCAGCGCCATGTACTTGATTTCCTGGCAGCCCATGCGCACGTAGTCGGCAGCCATTTCCTGCGTGGTCTCGCGTGCCTCGTCGGTGTCCGGACGGGTCCAGATCACGCCCTCGCGCAGGTTGCCCCTGCTGATGGCGACATTGTCGAAGTTGAAGGCATCGTTCTTGGAGCGCCGTGAACAGGCCGCGATCATGACCTTGTTGACACCCTCGTTGTCGATGTCGTTCTGGATCATGGCCACGCCTTCGGCGTTGCACAGGAAGTCGTGTTCGCGTACCAGGTTGGCCTTGCCCTCGCGCTCGGCGATGGTGGCAAGCTGGCCGCAGTCGAGCCGGTCGCCCAGGCCGCAGCCCTTGCAGATATAGGCGCCTACTTTGATTTCGTCTGACACTGTTTAACCCTCCGTTCCGGCAACCCGGTTAATCACCTGGATTGCACGTAATGCACTGGCCGTTGCGCTCTGTACCGCGCGGTTCACATCCAGCGCGTCGGATGAACATCCGGCCGCGAAGATGCCGCCATTCTTCTCGTCAGCTTCGATGAAGCCGTTGTCGTTGACCACGACGTCGATCGGGAAATCGCTCTTCGCCACGCTCGGCTCCATGCCGACGGCCAGCACGACCAGGTCATGCGGGTTGCTGTAGCGGTGATAACCCTCGGTGTTCACGCCGTGCAGGATCGGGTTGCCGGTGTCCTTGTCCTCGGTGATGCTGGCGACCTTGGACTTGATGAAGGTGACATTCTCGTCGGCCTGCACGTTCTGGTAGAAATCGTCGATGCGGTCGATGGCGCGGATGTCGATGTAGTAGACACTGGCCTTGAAGTCGTCCTCGTACTTCTCGCGCAGGTAAGTAGTCTGCTTCAGCGTGGCCATGCAGCAGATGCGTGAACAGTGCTTGAGGTGGTTGCGGTCACGCGAACCGGCGCACTGGATAAAGGCGACATCCTTTGCTTCCTTGCCGTCGGACGGGCGCACGATCTTGCCGCCGGTCGGGCCGAACGGATCAAGCATGCGCTCGAACTCGACACTGGTGACGACGTTGTCGTAACGGTCATGGCCGTAGGGCTGGATCTTGTCAGCATCATACGGCTGCCAGCCGGTGGCCCAGATGACGGCGCCGACGGTCAGCGTGGTCTCGGATTCCTGCATGTCGAGATCGATGGCGTCGTACTTGCAGGCGTCCTTCGCCTTCTGGGCATCATCGGTGCCGATCATGTTCGGGTCGATCACGTAGCGCTGCGGGTAGGCCATGTTGAACGGCAGGTAGGCGCCCTTGCGCTTTTTCATGCCGTAGTCGTATTCGCTGGCGAACTCGGCCTCGACGGCCTTTTCGCACTCGCCGCAGGCGGTGCAGTTTTCGTTCACGTAGCGCGGGCTGGTCTTCAGTGTGACGCTGTAGTTGCCGGACTCACCGTTGACCGCGGACACCTCGGTCATGGTCAGCACGGTCAGGTTACGGTTGGCCTTGGCGCGCCGCAGGTTGATTTCCATGCCGCAGGACGGGAAGCACAGCTTGGGGAAATACTTGTAGAGCTGGCTGACCCGGCCACCCAGGGACGGGTTCTTTTCCACGAGAATGACCTGCTTGCCGCATTCGGCAGCCTCGATGGCGGCAGTGACACCGCTGATGCCGCCTCCCACCACCAGAATGGTCTGGTTGGTTGCGATTACATCCGACATTGATAGACCTCCAAAAAACGCTCAGGGCGCGTTTAACCTTATGAATTCTATATAGATTCTTGTCGGCCCCGGTGGCTTGCGCCAACTGCCTGCGCGCCAGGGAAAGGAACCGGAAAATCAGGACCGCCAAAGATACAGGGTCTGTCTTTTCGGCGCCATATTCAGGGGGGGGTGTGACTATCGAAATTTACGATAGCGAAATAGAAACTATATATAAGGTTGGATCAGGCCCCGATTTTGCCCCTCCCCGGCGATGAATCTGCGCTGGCCTTGATTGATTCGCGCCTGCAAGGCGCTCCTACTCGAATCGGACGGTATTGCAGGAGCGCCTTGCAGGCGCGATTTCCTCTGTCGTCTCCCCCGGCCTCCCGTAGGAGCGGATCTCATCCGCGATTGCCGCCACCGTGCCCTGTCTCTGTAGGAGCGCCTTGCAGGCGCGATTCCCTCTGTCGTCTACCCGGTCTCCCGTAGGAGCGGATCTCATCCGCGATATTTTTACCGTCATCCCCGCGAAGGCGGGGACCCAGCCCCGATCGCCCCCCAAGCCTGTGTTCTCAACCCCCACTGTGGCAAGATTCAGCCAGACCGCAGCGATACCACCCAGAGGAGCCCCGCGTGACCGTCCGTACCATCAAGCCGGAAGAATATTTCATCGAGCAGGAGCCCTACTACGAACCGGTGGGCGATGAACTGTCCGTCTTCGAAGCCGCCTATAAAAATCAATTACCTATCCTGCTCAAGGGCCCGACCGGCTGCGGCAAGACGCGCTTCATGGAACATATGGCCTGGCGCCTGAAACTGCCACTGATCACGGTATCCTGCCACGACGACCTGACCGCCTCCGACCTGGTCGGGCGTTACCTCATCACCGGCGGTGAAACCGTCTGGGTCGACGGCCCGCTGGCACGCGCGGTGCGCAACGGCGCCATCTGCTACCTGGACGAGATCGTCGAGGCACGCAAGGACACCACCGTGGTCATCCACCCGCTTGCCGACGACCGCCGCGTACTGCCGATGGAAAAACTCGGCGAGGTGATCGAGGCCGGCCCCGAGTTCTGTATGGCGATCTCCTATAACCCCGGCTACCAGAGCGTGCTGAAGGATCTAAAGCAATCCACCCGCCAGCGCTTCGTGGCGCTGGAGTTCGATTACCCGTCGGCCGCACTGGAAACAAAAATCCTGGTGAACGAAACCGGCATCGACCAGGCCACTGCTGAACAACTGATCAAGTTCGCACAGATGACGCGTAACCTGAAAGGCAGCGGCCTGGAAGAGGGTGCGAGTACAAGGCTGCTGGTACATGCCGCAAAGCTGATCGCCGACGGTGTGAACCCGGTGGTGGCGTGTCGCAGTTGTATTGCAGAGGCATTAACCGATGACGCGGAGATGCTGACGGCGGTGCACGAGTTGAGTGCGTCGGTTTTTTAGCGGGTATTAAAGGTGTTTGAAGCAATCAACAGCCCCTGGCTGGTTCCCTTTGACGGTTCATTTATGCGGGCGGACATGCCTACAGCCGTTGATGATGTGCCTGACAAGAAAAGCTACAAAAAGAAGCTGGCCGGTCTGGTCGATGAGCTGGATGATTTGCAGCGTCGCCTGTATGCCTCGGACAAATATTCGGTATTACTGATTTTTCAGGCGATGGATGCGGCCGGTAAAGACAGCACCATTCGTGCCGTACTCAGCGGGGTCAACCCGGCCGGTTTCCAGGTGTGTTCGTTCAAGCAACCCAGTGCCGAGGAACTGGACCACGATTTTCTGTGGCGTAGTGCAAAACGCCTGCCGCAGCGCGGCCGTATCGGTGTCTTTAATCGCAGCTATTATGAAGAAACCCTGGTGGTGCGCGTGCACCCGGAATACCTGCAGGGGCAGAAACTGCCGCACAAGCTGGACCTGGGCACGCTCTGGCAGGAGCGTTTCGAGTCCATCCGTGACCATGAAAAACACCTCGCCCGTAACGGTACGGTGATACTCAAATTCTGGCTCAATGTCTCGCCTGAGGAACAAAAGCGACGCTTCCTGTCGCGGATCGATGAGCAGCATAAAAACTGGAAATTTTCCGCCGGTGATGTCAAGGAGCGGAGCCACTGGCAGGACTATATGCACGCCTATGAAGAAGCGTTGAATGAAACCTCGCGTCCCTGGGCGCCCTGGTATGCGATACCGGCCGACGACAAGTCCTTTATGCGGCTGAGTGTGGCGTCGATCATCGTCGATTCGTTAAGTAAGCTGGATTTGCAATATCCCGAGGTCACCCGGGCCCAGCGAGAAAAGATCAGGGGCATGCGGGAACTGCTGGAGAAATAATTCGGGCAATAAAAGGCGGGATACATTTTGCAGTTCAACGCCCCGGTAGCTGGCGGCTGGTTGCCGGCATCGATAATCAGCACAATCCTTTCCCGGTAAGCGGGCTTGCCCCGAATTACGCGGATAGTTATTACGCCTCCCTGTTCGTTTCATGGTTTCTTCTGTGGCTCGCGGAAAACAGCCCCTTTCATTCGATAGAATATACGAATATAATAAAACAATAATATATAAGGTGGTTCTACATTCATATCAGGAGAAAGAGAAATGAAAACAGTTAATTATCGTATTTTTGCGGGTCTGGCGCTGGTCGCCGGCATGCTCCTTCCGCTGCAGGCGAGTGCCTGGTGGGGCCCGGGTAACTATTACGGTCCGGGTGGTTCCAACTGGGGACCCTTCGACGGGGTTGGCGACATGATGGGCGATATGGATTTCAATTTCTCCTTCCGGGGTAATGCAAACAGCCGGATGCACGGTTATGGATATAACCGTCATTACTATGGTTACGGCTATCCCTATGCACCCATGAACGTCGCCTACGTCGCGCCGCCTCCTGCGCCGGTTGAACCGGTTGTCGATGTGGCCGCGCCGGCCGACGCTGATGCCGACGGCATTGTCGATGCCAGTGATTTATGCCCGCAATCCGCGCCCGGCGCTCAGGTGGATGCCTTCGGTTGTGAAGTCGAGGCGGCTATTGTGCTGCGCGGCGTCAATTTCCACACCGACTCGGATGAGTTGACAGACGGATCACTGGCAATACTCGACGGTGTGGCTACAACGCTGGTTGCCAACCCGGACATCCGGGTACAGGTTGCCGGTCACACGGACAACCAGGGCGAGGCGGTCTACAACAAGGACCTGTCGCAGCGCCGCGCGGCATCTGTCGTGAATTACCTGGTGGGCAGGGGCGTCACAAGTGACAACCTGCAGCCGGCCGGTTACGGTGAAGAGCAGCCGATGGCCGACAATGGCTCGGTTGAAGGTCGTGCCGAGAACCGTCGCGTGGAACTTGTGCGTCAGGATGGCTGATCAATGACTATAGGGGCCGGACGTGTTTTCCATTTCGAAAAACGTATCCGGCCCTTTATTTAGTGATAACGGTGATGTCGGCTTGAGTGAGAGTAATGGTGTCCCGAGTGGCGCTGCCGGTGATTACCGTGATGTCCGTAGGAATACCCATGATGGCCATAACTATAGGAAGGATAGTAATAATCGCTTGAATAATGCCGGTAACTGCCAGGGTAGTGGCCGTAGCAACCACTGAGCAATAGCAACAACGCGGCGCCCAATAACACGACGACTGTCTGCATGTCAGCCTCCTGATATCTTCGCGTGCCAACTACAGGGTCAGACAGCATGGTTGTTGCAAGGTTGCTAAATAATGCCTCCTGTTTTTCTGTAGCCGTCAAAAAATCCCCGCATAGCGCAGCCCGATCAACACCAGAATGCCGGCCAGCAGCGCACGTAACCCGTTCTCGGGCAGGTGCTTGCTGAGCATGGGCCCGAGCGTGGAGCCGGTAACCACACCGGCAACAAGGATGGCCAGCATGGACAGGTCCAGCTGGATGCCCAGCCGTATGTAGTTGCTAATGGAAATGGTCGAATGAATCAGAATTGCCAGCGCCGAGGTGCCGGCAATGATGTACATCGGCAACCGCATGACGATACTCATGAACGGCACCAGCAGAAAGCCGCCACCGACACCCAGTGCCGATGACAGCATGGCGACCAGCAGGCCTGCCAGGAATGGCAGCATGGGATTGAAGCCGAATCGTACGTCGCCAAAACTGAACACAAAGCGCTTGATGCCGGCCTCGAGGCACTGCACACCCTTGTCGCACAAATCGCCACCGGCCTTTACCTCGCGTTCGAAGGATTCGGAAGCTTGCATGGTGTGTGTCAGTTCGGTCGTGCCTGATGTCGATCTGACAATCTGCCATAACAGCTGCGCGGCGATGAAAAACACCAGCACCGCAAACACCGGCCGGAACAGGCTCATGTCCGCCAGCAGTCGGTGCGAGAGACTGCTGCCGATTACCGCACCCAGCACGCCACCCGCCCCCAGTAGCAGTGCCAGCCGGTACACCACCCGGCATTGACGCATGTAAAGCGGTACGGCCACCAGTGGTGTCACCAGTGTCATGGCCTGGGCCATCGGCTTGACCAGGTTCGGGTCCTGCAGGCCAAACACCGAGACCATGCCGACTGATGCCAGGATGCCGCCGGCAGCACCCACGGTTGAGAACACGAAACCGACCAGCATGCCCCATCCCAGCAGCAGTGGTATCGATACAGTGACGGAGGCGATTTCAAAGTACATGGGAACCAATAGGGTCAGACTCGATTGATTCGACAATTGTTTGGCATATCAATGGGGTCTGACCCTATTGGTTGCTATTGGTTGTTAAAACGGCCACAGGCTCCAGCCGTTGTCCAGTTCGTCTTCGCACTGCGCCAGCTGGGCGTGGTAGCGTTTTGCGCGGTCGTCTACCTGGCGCGCGACTTTGATCAGCCAGGGTTTCTTATTGTAGGTCTTGCGTTTGTAGCCGCCCTGACCTTCGTGGTATGCCAGGTACTGACTGTAGGCGTCCCATTTGGAGATCCCCAGCATGCGGTGGCTCATGTTGCCGTACCAGGCGATGAAGTCCACGGCATCGGTAAAGTCGTCGCGGTCCGCGAAGCGGTTGCCGGATTTCTCCCGGTACCAGTCCCAGGTCTCGTCCTTGGCCTGGGCATAGCCGTAGGCGGATGACACGCGTCCCCAGGGGATGACCCACAGTAGGTAGTCGCGCGGTGGCTTGGCATCATCCACGAATTTCGATTCCTGGTAGATGATTGCAAGCTGAACATGGATCGGAAGACCCCAGTTTTCATATGCGTGCTTGGCATCTTTGTACCAGCCTCCCTTGTCGTCAAAGATATCGCAACTGTCGTGGAGATTGTGCGGTGGACTGGTGGAGCAGGACCATAAAGTCGCTATGGCCAGCAGTGCGGCGAGCGGAATGAAGTAATGCCAGCGTGGGTGTTTGCGCATGCAGGTGAAACTATATCCATTTCCCGCGAAATGCCAGCCCGGCATTTAACGGAGAATTTATCACAAGATCGATGGGGGCAGGCTTGATTGACTAGTCATGGTCAAACGGTCATTGTTTCCGGGTTCTCTGTCAGATGGAGATAATTATGCGGGCGGAAGTCAGGAAGCATGATGCGGCTGTTGAATTTCCAACGCCGGAGCGCTGCCACATCACGGAAGTCGCCAATGATGCCGGGGATGAGCTGGTTTCGATTGCGCGCGCAAGGGTTGAGCCCGATGTCACGACGGCCTGGCACAAGTTAAAAGGGATCAGTGAGCGCTATATCATCGTTTCGGGAGAAGGGCGTGTTGAAATCGGCGACCTGCAGCCGGTTGAAGTCTGTGAGGGTGATGTCGTACGCATACCGGCTGATGCGGCGCAGCGCATCAGTAATACTGGCAATGATGACCTTGTCTTCTACGCCGTTTGCTCGCCTCCCTTCGAGGTTGGCTGCTATGTGAGCCTGGAATGAATAAAAGGGATCGGTATAATTTTCAGGTTTCTGGTTTCCTGGATCTGCCGCGCTTTCCGTTTCCCAGCTTGATAGACAAAGCCTGCCCGATCTTCCTCCTGGACCTGAACGGCTTTCATGCGCGCCTGCCCCGGTACTCGATAATTTAGTAAGATAGCGCCACTGAAAATTCTTACCGGGAGCCATCGTGTCTGCCGCATCAAAGAAAGTCATCTATGCCGCGCTGGTAGGCAATGCCCTGATCGCGGTGATCAAGTTTATCGCCTCGACTGTAACCGGCAGCTCTGCCATGTTGTCCGAGGGCATCCACTCGCTGGTCGATACCGGCAACCAGGTGTTGCTGCTGGTGGGGATCAAGCGCTCGAAACGTCCGCCCGGACCGGATTTTCCCTACGGCCATGGCAAGGAGGTGTATTTCTGGAGTTTCGTGGTGGCGATCCTGATCTTCGCGGTTGGTGCCGGCATCTCGATCTACGAAGGCATCAAGCACCTGTTGCACCCGGCGCAACTGGAGAACCCGACCATCAACTACATCGTGCTGGGGCTGGCGATGCTGTTCGAAGGCATTGCCTGGTCGGTCGCGCTGAAGGAGTTCCGCAAGGTGAAGGGTTCGCTGGGATACTTCGAGGCGGTGAAGCGAGGCAAGGACCCGACCATGTTCGTGGTTTTGTTCGAGGACTCGGCAGCCATGCTCGGCCTGGTAGCGGCCTTTGCCGGTATCCTGTTGAGCCAGTTGACCGGCATCGTGCAGTTTGATGCCATTGCCTCGATCATAATCGGCCTGATCCTGGGCGGTACCGCCGTGTGGCTGGCAGTCGAGACCCAGAGCCTGTTGATTGGCGAGTCTGCCAGCCATGACGTGGTCGAGGGCGTTCGTCGACTTGCCAGTGAGTGCGCGTGCGTGGAACACGTCAACGAGGTGCTGACCATGCACATGGGGCCGGAGTATATCCTGGTTAACATCAGCATGGATTTTCGTGACGAAATGCTGGTCGGGCAACTGGAGCGCGAAATTGCCGCCATGGACCGCGCGATAAAAACTACTTACCCCGAGGTCCGGCGTATATTTATCGAGGCCGAGGCGGCGGGCAGAAAACAATAAAGGGGCCATGGAGGGTAGCTGTGAAGCGCAATGCGGTTGTAGTCCTGGCGTTGCTGTTTTTCGCATCGTTGTCGGAGGCTTCCCGGCAG
>JAOUBY010000110.1 GCA_029860045.1 Gammaproteobacteria bacterium
AACGCGCAATCTTTTCTGGCGCTGGAACACATCGCGCCTGCAAGGCGCTCCTACGATAATAAGCAAGGCTTGTAGGAGCGCCTTGCAGGCGCGATCAATTTCATTGTGAGCGCCCACACGGATCAATCCGATGAAACTCACCTCGCCATACGCGTCATGGCCATGCCGGCCGACACCAATGCCGCCGGTGATATCTTTGGCGGCTGGCTCATGTCCCAGGTGGATATCGCCGGCAGCCTGGTAGCACGCCGTCATGCCCAGGGGCGCGTGGTCACGGTCGCAGTCAACTCATTTGAATTTCACCAGCCGGTATTCGTGGGCGATATTATCAGTTGCTACACAGAGATCACCCGGGTCGGGCGCACCTCGGTCACGGTCAATGTCAGGGCCTATGCTGAACGTCTGCAAGGCAGTCACGAATCCATCCTCGTTACCGAGGCCGACCTGACCTATGTAGCTGTGGACGAGAACCGGCGACCAAGGCCCTTGCCGTAGGCCAATACAAGCCCTGTCTCGCCCGCTTCACCAAATGAACCTGAAGGAGCGAATCTCATCCGCGGCCCTTGCCAGGTCTATATCTATCGCGCTTGAGAAGCGCTCCTACAGGTGCATCTAATGATGTAGGAGCGGATCTCATCCGCGATCTCTTTAGATGAAACCATCGCGCGATGTACAGGGAGAAGGTGAGACCGGGAACCGGTCGAGAGGCTGGCCTGGGCCATGCCTGCAGTAACAGCCGGGGCAGCCAGAAACTGACAAGCAATCGTATCGCGCCTGCAAGGCGCTCCTGCACCAGCAAGACAAACCTGTAGATGCGAATCTCACTTTAACAACGGATGATCCCTGGGCAACTGCCTGGCGACCCACAGCGCCAGCCGGTGCCGCATGGATTTCTGCGACACCTGGTCTTCCGGCAACGGCGCAATCACCTTGTCGTGTACCAGCAAGCGGTAGATATACTCGATTTTGTCATGCTGCGAGTCGGTCGCCTCGAACTTGACCACGCCGCGCTCCTCACCGTATTTGACACCGGCGGCTATCGCCTCCTTGACCAGTTCGGCTTCGTGCTTGATCTTTTTCACAGGCAGAACCCTCCGCTTCTTCGCCCCTGTCCAGACTCTCTCGCAACAGCATGACCCGAACAACCCTCGCACAAACTCTACATGAGAATCGCCGGACGAAAGAGCTTCCTGAAGTTCTCGGTTGTCACTGTGGATATCGTATCGTAACTCTCTCCGCGTAACTCCGCTATAAACTCAGCCGTATGCCGTACGAATGCAGGTTGATTGGGCTTGCCCCGGTGCGGCACCGGTGCGAGATACGGGCAGTCGGTCTCCACCAGCATGCGTTCCAGCGGCATTTTTTCCGCAACCTCCTGCAGCTCGCTTGCACTCTTGAATGTAACGATACCCGAGAACGAAATATGGAAATTCAGCTCCATGGCCTGCTGCGCCATTTCCCAGTCACCGGTAAAGCAATGCATGACACCGCCAACCTCGGCGGCGCCCTGCTCGGCCATGATGGCGAGCGTATCCTGTTTTGCATCACGCGAATGAATAATGATTGGCTTGCCCGCCTGTTGCGCGGCAGCGATATGGCGGCGGAAACGGTCACGCTGCCAATCCAGGTCTCCCTCACTGCGAAAATAGTCGAGCCCGGTCTCGCCAATTGCGACGATCTTGGGGTGCCTGGCCAGTTCGACCAGCTCATCGATGTCCGGCTCGTGGCCGCCCCGCTCGTTCGGGTGCAATCCAACCGAGGCGGTGACGTTATCGTGCGCCTCGGCGATCTTCAGCATGGCGGGATAATCTTCCATGTTGATCGAGACACACAGGAAGTGACCAACATCATTCCCGGCAGCCGCATCGAGTACGCCGCCGATGGTGCCACCAAACGGCGCAAGATCTAGCATATCGAGATGACAGTGCGAATCGATCAGCATGGTAAAAGTGCCTCTAGTTGTAACCAGGCAGAATGATAGTGTGTTTGGTGGTTCGTGGAAACCGTCGAGAGGAATCGCGCCTGCAAGGCGCTCCTACATAATTAAGACAAGCCTGTAGGAGCGCCTTGCAGGCGCGATGGTTTGGGCAAAGCAAGGGGCGCGGACGCGTCCCTCACATGGTGTGCGTGGGACGCTCGCTTTCCAGTGCACCGGCAAGATAGCCCTCGACCTTGTTGCGGGCATGCCCGTCATCCTGGCTGCTGAACTGTACTCCGATGCCGGCGGCACGGTTGCCCTGCGCCCCGACCGGGGTTACCCACACGATCTTGCCGGCAACCGGGATCTTTTCCGGGTCGTCCATCAGCGTAAGCAGCATGAACACTTCCTCACCGAGGCGGTATTCTTTCTTGGTGGGGACAAACAGGCCACCGCCCTGAATGAACGGCATGTAAGCAGCATACAGCGCACTCTTGTCCTTGATGGTGAGTGACAGAATACCCTGCCGTGGTGCTCCAGTGTCTGTAGTCATAACTATCCCCTGTTCTTTATTCCTGTGCCGCCCATGCCAGCAGTATGTCCTCGGTCATGAGCTGGCGGTTCAGAATCCCGTCCGTAATACGCAATGTGCGGTTGATATGCTCGAGCTGCCGGAACAGCGCACGGCTATCGAGCCGGGTTGCCATTGCCGCAAGCGCATCCTGCAAATCCACACTGCGTATCCTGTCTGTCTGTCCCGTCATGCCGATACGTAGCAGGTCCATCAGCCAGTCGCGTAGCCAGTGGATCGGCTGCAGGCTTTCGTCCTTGCTCCAGGTCACGGCCAGGGCAAGCGGATCGATCCTGCCATCCAGTACCTGTAGCAATGACTGGAACTGCTCACGACGCGCCTCGACCACCCCGGCCTGTGCCAACCGCAGGGCCTCCAGCGGCGCACCGTCGGCCAGGTGCAGGTAGAGACCGGCATCCTGACCCTCATCGAGCTGGTCCGCCAACCAGGCCTTTCCCGGGGCCGCCCGCGGGGCCGTGATGCGCAGCTGCTGACAGCGGCTGCGGATCGTGGCCGGCAGGCGTGCCGGACAGGTACAAATCAGTACCAGTACTGTGTTATCGGACGGTTCTTCCAGGGTCTTTAACAGGCTGTTGGCGGCATTCAGGTTCATCGCCTCGGCAGGCGCCAGCAGGGTGACCTTGTAGCCACCCCGGTGGCTGGCAAGCACCAGTTTCTCACCCAGCGCGCGGATTGCGTCGACCTTGATGACGCTGGAATCCTCCTCCGGCCGGACGCTGAAGAAATCCGGGTGAGAGCCGGCCTGGAACTGGATGCAGCCGGGGCACTGGCCGCAAGGTGCGTGGTCCGGGGTACGGTCCTCGCACAGCAGCAGCTGCGCGATCGCCCCGGCAAATGCCGTCTTGCCCATGCCCGGCTGGCCACTCAGCAACAGGGCGTGTGGCACACGGTCACGACCGAGCATCTCGCCTATCGAGGCGAGATGTGGTTCCAGCCAGGGATACAACGCGGTCATGGGTGTACTGTGCCTCGGATAACGGGTGTGCGAATCAAGGGTAACGCAGGCCGATTATGCCGGATGTCGGATCGGGGCGCATCAGAGGGTAAGGCAATGCCCTTTATCAGGCCTCTTTCATTCGCGCCTGCAAGGCGCTCCTACAGGTACATTCTGGTGTTGCAGGAGCGCCTTGCAGGCGCGATTACCCTGCGCAAAACCCAGCCCGAAATGATCGCGGATGAGATCCGCTCCTACAGGTCTGTCTTATTGGTGTAGGAGCGCTTCTCAAGCGCGATATATTTCTTAAAGATCGCGGATGCGACCCGCTGCTACTGTTTGGCCGGTTCACCAATGGCGGCATTGGTCATCTTGTCGAGCGCGCCCGTCATCTTGCTAACGATTTCGCCCCGGTCCGCAATGCCATGCCGGTCGGCAATGTATTGCGGATCGTTATAGGTCAGCCAGACCTGCCCATCGGCATCCTCCCAGGCCAGCGCCTTCATCGGCAGGTCGATACCGGCAGTCTGGTTACTGGTAAAGAAATGGCTACCGAGCTTCGGGTTACCGAAGATCAGCAACTCGGTCGGCCGCAGTTCAATGCCGACACCCTCCGCACCTCCGGCATGGCTGACCCGGGCAAAGATGGTGATGCCCTTTTTCTTCAGCACGGCCTCCAGCCGGTCCAGTGTTTCACTGGCGCCAAAGCCGCTCTGTTTGGTCACCAGGCCATCGCCGGCACTGGCCGTTGAAAAGATGAAAATACTGAATACTGCGACGAGCAGTCTGTTCATACAGATCCCCCTGGATTAATAAAAGGTCAGGTTGGTACTTTTGTTCAATTGCTGTTTTCAAGACGGAAAGCCTAGCATGGACTGTCCCGGTAACCACAGGCCGCGGTTAAGGCAAGACTGTGTAACCTATGTTACAGACTGGATCGAGACAGTGCCTTAAGATTTGGGACAAATCCATGGAAAGGATAGAAAATTTCTAAATATCTCAGGGAA
>JAOUBY010000111.1 GCA_029860045.1 Gammaproteobacteria bacterium
CATCGAAACAGGCTGCGTAGGGGACGACTGTTTATTTTGAAGTGATGCGTTCAGCAGCCACTTGAATCTTCAACCCGGAGTGAATCCGTCGTGAAGTCCATGTATCCGGCATTGACCGGTCCTGCCGCGAGCGTGCAGGCGAACACCAGAAGGGCAAGAATTGTCTTTGGATTGGCTTTTCTCATCATGGTTCAAGCATGGCGCTGGCGGGTGCAGGCGTCTATTGGACAGAGGTCGTAGAGCCCTAATTAGCTGATAGTACTGGTTATAGTGGGTATTTGGTGTCGCCTTTCCAGGGGCAGAACCTGGAGATTGCTTCGTCACTCTGTTGCTCGCCATGACGAGGGCGCATCGGTGCCGGTGTGTGTACCGGACATGAAGTCCATGGCCTCTGCTGTGCTGATCAGGTTGTCGTCACCAGCAATTGCAATGCTGATTGTTCCAAAGATCAATACAAAGAAAATGATTGCTTTCGTGATACAGATTGTCGGTTTCATTTCATGGTTACCTCGTGTGCAGGTTTAACTACTGAAGTCACTGCGGGATTCACTCATGTTTAACGGATGCGGGCGACCCCGTTCGATGCCTGTTTTCCGCCTGCCTGTCCAGATGGCGCAGGAGAAAATTTCCGGCATGACCGGTTTTTTTGGCTGAACCCTGCCTGCATGGGATGGCAGTGGACAGGGGCCGTATTCTGCCGTTAGCTTGTATAAATTCAGTGCGCACTGATAATTTAACCATTCGTTTGCAAAAAGATTCATTGTCTTTTCCTAAAACAGGTGCGGCGTGTTTGCGAAGTGCCACACCAGGTAAAGGCCGGCGCCAAACAGAAGGTGCACGACAATATTGAGAAAGCGGGTCAGGCTGGGGTTGGGTGTGTTTTTGGCAAACCAGCCCTTACCCAGGCCCGGTAACAGAATCAGCCATGGTGCCAGCACCGTTGCCAGGCCAAACGCCAATGCAGAAGGCAGCGACACGGGCATCGAGGTCATCTGCGCAAAACCTATATAGATGAAGGCGTAACTGATACCGATCGCATAATGGGCCGTCCAGCCGATATGCCGTTCTCGCGCTGTGCTTGAAGTGGCCTGACCTGCCTGCAGCCTGAAGCGGCCCCGGGGCAGGCCGGAGAACCAGCGCCCGACCAGCCCCCAGTCAGTCGGTGGAATACCGGCGCTGTATTTGAGCAGCTGTGCCCACACGTCTATCGCGAGTGTCGCGCCGAAGCCCATGGCCAGGCAGACCAGTATCCAGTATGCGAGGGGTTCATTCAGTGGCATGGTCTTTGTCTCGTTTCCTCAAGCCCGGTGTTATCCTCGCATGTTCAAAAATGCAAATAAATTAGCTAAAATGGCAAAGCAGGCTTGCAAAAATGCAAGCAAGCGTCTTTGGCTCACGGGGGTGTCCCATGCAATGGAATGATCTGACGGTCGTGCTTGCCATCTGTCGCGCAGGGACGCTCTCGGGTGCAGCCCGCGCCCTGAATCTGAATCACAGCACGGTATTCCGGCGTCTCAATGCCATTGAGGAAAAAATGGGCGTGCGCTTTTTCGAGCGCCTGCAGCAGGGGTATGTCATGACCGAGGCGGGGGAGGCGGCCATGCGTGCGGCTGAGCGCATTGATGAAGAAGTCCTTGGCCTGTCGCGGGAGCTGGTTGGAAAGGACCTGCGCTTGCAGGGCAGCATACGTGTCACTGCCCCCGAAGGGCTATCAATACATTTCCTGGGTACGCATATCGGTCAATTCTGCAGACTGCATCCGGATATCCATGTTGACCTGGTTGTCACCAGTAGTGATCTGCGCTTGTCACGACGCGAGGCAGATCTTGCGGTGCGCGTGACTTCCCATCCCCCCGATACCAGCCTGGGCAGGCACATTTGTCGTTTCCGGTTCTGTATGTATGCATCCAGGGCTTACCTGAAGAAAAATTTCCACGGCAAGCTGGAGGATTACGACTGGCTTATGCCCGATGACGGTATTGACTGGTTGCCTGCCTCCATCTGGAGGAAGGAACTGCGTCCCCAGGCCAGGGTTGTCATGAGTAGTGATAACACCCTGGTCCTGGTTAATGCGGCAAAAAATGACCTGGGCGTAATACCGCTGCCGTGTTTCTGGGGTGACAGCGAGAAGAAACTGGTTCGCGTGATTGATCCCCCGGATGAACTGACACTTGATCTATGGCTGTTAACCCACCAGGATCTCAGGCACACCGCACGCGTCAGGGCCCTGATGACGTTTCTGCATGAGGCACTGCAGCAGCAGAAGGATTTGATTGAAGGTGTGCCGGGAAAATAATTAACTGCACGCAGGTACTACTGGCTTTCCGTCTGTTCAGCTCCGGATGATTTTTCCTGCCACTGTGGTGTCGTATCGCCGACCAGCGTGTGGCCGCTGATGTTTGTGATGACCGGCCACCCCTTGTCCATTGTGTAGGTGCTGGATTCACGGAACCTGCTGGTAATTTCTACGCCGTCCTGAACAAAATTCTCGGTGATGGTCGAGTGTGATTCTCCGCTCAGGCCGTCCGGCTTGAGATGAATCACAGTGTCATTGCGCTGATAGTCATATGCCTCGACGTTTGCCCAGCCCTTGTCAATCAGTTCCATGTACTCGGCCTTGTCGAGTCTTACTTTTGCCAGCCATTTTTGCTTGTAGACAAACTCGATGACCTTTTCGAATGAGTCGGCCAGGTACATCCCGATGGCCAGCGTGTCGCGATTCATCGCTGCCAAATCGGTGGCACGGATAACCTGTCGAATCTGCTCCTCGGTCATCCGGTCAGCTGCCTGGACGGGGAGTGACAGCAAGAGGCAGATCAGTGTGCCGGTTAATTGTCTGTTCATATTATGTTCTCCTGCGCTGGCCTGGATGGCCGGTGGCGGCGTCCAGCTGTGGCACAGGTTATTTTTATATAAGGCTAATTAGATCACTTTCGGCTGTCACGGCGATATTGGACAAAAGTGCGGGGTGGGCGCGTAGTAACGGGATACTCTTCTTGCAAGATGGGGTAGTAGAATAGGGAGCGGTGCCCTTTTTTGGGCTGGATTCCCGCCTGCGCGGGAACGACTCTTTATATCCCTTCTGACTGTTCAACATGCACATAGCACTCATCATCCTCATCCTGCTGGCGCTGATACTGGGTCCGCAGTGGTGGGCGCAATACACTTTCCGGCGTTATGCCGGGGTGCTGCCGCGTATCCCGGGGACGGGCGGGGAGTTGGCGCGCCACCTGCTGGATCGCTTCGAGATGTCGGACGTGGCGGTGGAAAAGACGGAGAAGGGCGATCACTATGATCCGGAGGCCCGCGTGGTGCGATTGAGTCCGGATAACCACGACCACAATTCACTGACGGCCGTGGCGGTGGCTGCACACGAGGTCGGCCATGCCATCCAGCATCAGCGCAACGAGTCGAAGCTCGCGTTGCGCACCCGCCTGGTCAAGCTGGCGCAGACCACCCAGCAGATCGGTGCCGGTGCCATGTTCCTGCTGCCGGTTGCAATGCTCATCACCCGCGCGCCATCGGCCGGTCTGCTCATGGGCGCTATCGGGCTGGGCAGCATGGCCAGCGCCACGCTGGTACACCTGGTCACCCTGCCGGTCGAGATCGATGCCAGCTTCGGCAAGGCGTTGCCCATTCTCAGGGCCGGCAACTACATTCAGACCGAAGACGAGGTCGCCGTGCGCCGGGTGCTGCGTGCGGCGGCGTTCACCTACGTGGCCGGCTCACTGGCCAGCCTGCTGAACCTGGCGCGCTGGCTGGCGTTTCTGCGCAGGGCCTGAGTGTAAAAGGGGCCGGTGACTTTAAATACATATCCAGTATGCCCAGGATATCCTGATGTCGTCATGCTCAAGTGCTCTGGCTCCCTGAAGCAGCCTGCGTTTGCATGCACTACACTTATTATTGAATCAGAACAGCCTTAAAATCTCGCATAAGGAGACAGAAAATGGCAATCGCAGAGACCGTTCAACGTTTTCTTGAACAATTTTCAGTTGGGTACGACCTGGTCCCGCATCCGCACACGGGATCCAGTCACGAAACAGCAGAAGCCGCTCATGTGAGTGAAGATCATATCGCCAAGGCAGTCATTGTTAAGGATACGGCCGGCTATGCCATGGTCGTGGTCCCGGCCAGTAACTGGGTTGAGGTGGAGCATCTGCGAAAGGAACTCAACCGTGACTTTCACCTCGCTACCGAGGACGAGCTCGCAAAACTGTTCAGTGATTGCGAGGCAGGTGCAGTCCCGCCGCTTGGCCCCGCTTACGGTGTCGAGACTTTCCTCGACCAGGAGCTGACCAGTCTTGCCAATGTCTATTTTGAGTCAGGTGATCATGAGCAACTGGTTCACACGGCGGGGGATGATTTTCGAACATTGCTGGGCGGTGTGCGACACGGCTACTACAG
>JAOUBY010000112.1 GCA_029860045.1 Gammaproteobacteria bacterium
GCAGCCAGCGTCGGTTGCTGAGGCCGTACAACACGCGCGCCGCCATAATGATCTGGATCAGGGCGCCGTTCACGATGGCGAACAGGCTGATCAGGCTGATCAGTACCGGGTCCCTGCCGGTTGCATTACTGTAAATAAATGCCATTGGTGCATCGGCGCCCGCCAGCTGGTCCGGCGCTACTGCGGTTACTGCAACCACGGACACCAGCATGTACAACAATACGGAAATGCCCAGCGCCAGCAGGATTGCACGCGGCAGGTTTTGCAGCGGATTGCGTACCTCCTCGGCGACATTCACCATGTCCTCGAAGCCGATAAACGCATAGAACGCCAGGAAGCCGCCCAGCAGGATGCCTTGCCAGACCATGCCATCCGCTGGTGGTATCAGCGTCGGTGCCTGGGTGGCCCATTGTTCTGGTCCGGGATGGGCCACCCAGAGAATCAGCAGCAGGCCGAAGGCCTCCGCTACGGTGATGGCTGCCGCGGTTTTTACCGATTCACTGATGCCCCAGATGGCGAGCCCCCCCAGCACCATCAGCAGCACTACAATGGCGACCGGCGTCGGCACGCTAACAAAGACCTGGAGGTAGCCGGTGAATCCCCGTGCGATGGTGGCCGCAGAAACGATCCCGGCAAGCACGATCAGCAGGCCGACCAGCATTGACAGCCACTTCAGTGCGAAGCCCATGTGCAGGTAAACGGCCTCGCCTGCACTGTACGGGTAGCGGGCCGACATTTCCGCATAGGTGAATGCGGTCAGGCAGGCGAGCAGTGACGCGATCAGGAAGGAAACCGGTGCGAACAGGCCCGCGTGGGCGGCGACCTTGCCGATCAGTACGTAGATGCCCGCGCCGAGGATGTTGCCGAGGCCGTACAGGGTGATCAATGGCAGCGAGAGGGAGCGTTTTAGCGGTGTGCCCGTGGTCCGATTGGCAGAGTCTGATGGCGTCAAAGGCATTCTCCCTGGAACCGGTATCATACAGGCTATGCGTTATTGTAAATAATCGGGGTCAGAGCACAATTAACCCATGAACATGGAATCCCTCATCGCCGCCTTCCTGGTGGGCTTGCTCGGTGGCACGCATTGCATCGGTATGTGCGGTGGTATTGTCGGCGCACTCACGGCCGGTCTCTCTACTGATGTGCGCGATTCACGGCTACGCCTGTTTATCACGCAACTGACATACAACACCGGGCGCGTGGCCAGTTATGTTGCAGCCGGTGTTATCGCCGGTGTGCTTGGCCAGCAGGTCAGCGTGATGGAGCTGACCGGCGGATTTCCGTTGGGCCGGGTGGTCGCCGGCGTCGTCATGATCCTGCTGGGTTTCTACCTCGGTGGCTGGTGGCATGCGTTGCGCTGGCTGGAACGCCTCGGTGCCTGCCTGTGGAAGTTCATCGAACCGCTGGGGCGCCGCTTTATCCCGGTACGTAATCCCGGCCAGGCGCTGCTGCTGGGGCTGGTGTGGGGCTGGCTGCCCTGTGGCATGGTGTACGCGGTGCTGGCGCTGGCGCTGGCCAGTGGTTCGGGTATGGATGGAGGTGCAATCATGCTGGCCTTTGGCGCCGGCACCCTGCCGACAATGCTCACCCTGGGGGTGGCGTTCAGCTCGCTGGGTCGCTGGGTGCGTGATGAGCGGGTTCGTAAGCTGGCCGGTATTTCCGTGATTTTGCTGGGTCTTTTTCTGCTACTTGCCATTCCCGGTGCGCAGGGGCATCATGCGCACCCCCATTAGCGGTGCGCCGGTGTTTTTTACCGTCAGAAAGTCCGTCCGGGTGGCAATTCCAGCCTTTTTCGCTAATATTAGAAACACAATATATAGTGCTTCACTGTTATAGCTATACGGCCTGAGCTGGCTTTTTTATCCCGCCGTGTAAGCTATGTAACCTATTGTTGAAACTAGTAATTTATACCCGTATAAAATTTGCTTGACAGGCTGGTTCGCGCTGCATACGCTCACCGGTCTGCACACAATATGTTGTGTTGCACTGAATTCACTGCCCGATCACCGCAAGTCCCGGAATAAAGGCAGCAAAAAACCGATTCCTGTACAAAAATGTAAGAAAGAGAGGGAGGAAAACAGGACGCATGACCAAAATCGCACACCTTGAAACTGTTCCGACCAGTGTCGCTGAAATTCCGTTGCAACCGGCATCCCAGGACATCTGGGAGAAGAAGTACCGGCTGACGGCCAAAGACGGCAGACCGGTCGATGAGACCATTGACGCCACATACCAGCGCATCGCCCGCGCCCTGGCCGATGTCGAGGCCACGCCCGAGGCGCGTGACAACTGGTACCGCGAATTTCTCTGGGCGCTGCGCCATGGCGCGATTCCCGCCGGCCGTATTACTTCCAATGCCGGCGCGCAGGAACACAAGCCGGCTACCTCGACCATCAACTGCACCGTGTCCGGTATCGTGCGCGACTCCATGAACGACATCCTGGAGAAGGTGCATGAGGCCGGCCTGACGCTGAAGGCCGGTTGCGGTATCGGTTACGAATTCTCCACCCTGCGCCCGAAGGGCGCCTATGTGTCCGGTGCCGGCGCCTATACCTCCGGCCCGCTGTCGTTCATGGATATCTACGACAAGATGTGTTTCACCGTGTCCTCGGCCGGTGGCCGGCGCGGTGCGCAGATGGCGACCTTCGATGTCGGTCATCCGGACGTAATGGATTTCATCCGTGCCAAGCGCGAGGATGGCCGGCTGCGCCAGTTCAACCTGTCGCTGCTGATTACCACCGAGTTCATGGACGCGGTACAGAACGATGCGGACTGGAAACTGGCGTTCCCGATCAACCGCCAGGAGCTGGACGACGGTGTTGACCTGAATAACTCCGAAGAGGTGATCTGGCGCGAGTGGCCGTACAAGGGCGAGTACATTGCCAATAATGCCGGGCTGGTGGCGTGCAGGATATACAAGTCGATACCGGCGCGGCGCCTGTGGGACATGATCATGAGCTCCACCTATGATTTTGCCGAGCCGGGTTTCATCCTGATCGACAAGGTCAACGAGATGAACAACAACTGGTTCTGCGAGAACATCCGCGCAACCAATCCCTGTGGCGAGCAGCCACTGCCGCCGTACGGCTCCTGCCTGCTGGGCTCGATCAACCTGACCAAGTTCGTGAAAGACCCGTTTACCAGCCGGGCCGAATTCAACTGGGAAGAGTTCCGCAAGGTGGTGGCCATCTTTACGCGCATGCTCGACAACGTGGTCGAGATCAACGGCCTGCCGCTGGAAGGCCAGCGTGACGAGATTCTGCGCAAGCGCCGCCATGGCATGGGTTTCCTTGGGCTGGGTTCCACCGCCACCATGCTGCGCATGAAATACGGCGAGGAAGACTCGGTGAAGTTTACCGAGCGTGTCAGTCGCGAGCTGGCCATGACCGGCTGGCAGGTGGCGCTGGATCTCGCGAAGGAAAAGGGGCCGGCACCGATCATGGAAGAGGATTTCACGGTGACCGAGGAGATGTTGCGCAAGTGCCCGGACATGCGTCGCGACGGGATTCTGCCCGGCGACAGCGTCAAGGGCAAGGTGCTGCACGCGCGTTACAGTCGTTACATGCAGCGTGTCGCCGGTGAGGCGCCGGAACTGGTGGATGAACTGGCCGAGACGGGCGCACGTTTCACCCATCACAGCTCGATTGCGCCGACCGGTACCATCTCGCTGTCACTGGCCAATAATGCCAGTAACGGCATCGAGCCGAGCTTTGCGCATCACTATTTCCGTAACGTGATCCGTGAAGGACGCAAGACCAAGGAAAAGGTCGATGTATTCTCGTTTGAACTGCTCGCCTACCGTGAACTGATCAACCCGAATGCAAGTGCCAGCATGGAAGGTGATGGCGATGCACTGCCGGATTATTTCATTGCTGCGGATAACGTTACACCGAAGCAACATGTCGATATCCAGTCGGCGGCGCAGGTATGGGTGGATTCATCCATCTCCAAGACCGCAAACGTGCCGACTGACTACCCGTTCGAGGACTTCAAGGACATCTACATGTACGCCTACAAGAAGGGCCTGAAGGGTTGCACTACCTTCCGCTTCAATCCGGAGGCGTTCCAGGGCGTGCTGGTCAAGGGCGAGGACCTGGAAAACACCACCTACGAATTCACGCTGGAGGATGGTTCGAAGGTTAGCCTGAAGGGCAACGAGGAGGTCGAGTATGACGGCGAGACGCATACCGCGGCCAACTTGTACGATGCCTTGAAAGAAGGCTACTACGGCAAGTTCTGAGTGGCGCCTCTTGAGACATCCGTCACTGTGCTCGCAATGACGGGAAACAGGTTTCAGGACAGTAAATCATGTCGGGGTGCACAGCGTATCCGGCAAGAGATCAGAAAGCAGGAGTAAACATGTCAATTCATATAGAAAAGAAAATCGTGGG
>JAOUBY010000113.1 GCA_029860045.1 Gammaproteobacteria bacterium
GCGGTTATAGTTTTTCCAAGCACCAGGGTGGTGTCCGGTGCAGTCCGTACGCGAATATCAATGAAGGCATCGTCATGACTCAGCCAGTGCACGGTGTTGAGGCCCAGGCCCAGGTTACCGGCGTTGCCAAGATAGGTGTTGGACAGAAAATCGCCATCACCGATGACCACCACGCGTTGTTGCTTGCCGTCTTCAACGCCCGGCCTGTTGCGCGTAAATGCGATACCGATATCGAGCGGCCCGGCGCGCTCATCACTGTCTTCATCAAACCGGATTTCGCCTTCCAGCGTGCCGAGTTCGGTCCACGAACGCTCCAGCGTGGTCAGTAGCGGAATGGCATCCCATGCCGTGGTGTCGTTGATTTCAAGCGCAACTGTTTCCGGGTACACGCTGACCGTGCTCACCTCGCGCGTAATGGCATGACTCGGGTAGCTGGTGACCACCACGAAGCTCGGATTTTCCACGCCAAACATGGCGCTGGTGGCATCCACCACCCTGCCGGGCAGCACCAGCAGCCCAAGCTGGTCTGCCAGTGGTTCCAGGCTTTGCAGTGTCCCGGGCTCGGTCAGCCACAGCAGGTTGCCACCGCGTTCCAGGTAGTCCTGCACGGCAGCGACCTCACCGGGCAGCAGATCCACACGTGGACTGGCCAGTACCAGCAGGTTTGCATTTGACGGGATGGCGGCCTCTGCCAGGTTGAGCGTTCGCACCTTGAGACCCTTGCGTTCCAGTTCCGCCGCAAAAATACCCAGGCCAAAGTTCGTCTCGCCAAACGGTGTACGTTCGCCATGGCCGCTGACGAATACAATCCAGCGTTCCTCGCTGCGAGACAGCCGCAGTAATGCATTGGTCAGTTGCTGTTCGCCCAGCGCCTGGATGTTCTCGCTGGCACCACGATAACTGATAACGACTGCGCCGCCGCTGGTGATGCCGAGTTCGCGCACCTGCTCCGGTACACTGTCCGGATTGATGAACTCAAGCCGGATGTCGTCCTTGAAGCGCTGGTAGCTGCCGACCAGGCCGCGGATCTGCGCGCGCAGTAACTTGTCGGTGCTGACGTAGGCGGTAATGTTGACCGGTTCGTCGAGACTGTTTAGCAGCTTGCGGGTGTCTTCCGAGATGGTATTGCGCGCACCAAAGGTCCAGTCAACCTGGTAGACATACTGCGTACTCAGCCACGCCAGCATGCCGATGATACCGATGAACAGCATGGCGAACAGCAGGCCCTGCAGGCGGAACATTTTGCGTGAGCGTGGTGTGACTTGCATGGTCAGCCCCGCAGACGCATCGCATCAAGGCGGCGTATGGTGAAACCGAGGAACAGGACTGTTATCAGCAGGTAATAAATAATATCTGTGCTATTGAACAGGCCCTTGAGCAGCGGTTCGTAATGCGCAAGCATGGACAGGTAGCCCAGTACACTGGCCTCGTCGCCCGGCAGGTTGCTGCGATCCAGCAGCAATAGCATTAATAACAGACCAAAGGTGGTGACAGCGGCAATCACGGGTTGCTCTGTCAGTGATGACATGTACACGCCGATGGCGGAAAACGCGGCCAGTACCAGCGCCAGCCCCAGCACGCAGGCGGCCAGCTTGCCAAGGTCCAGTGTGCTGCCGGCCAGCAGGGACAGCGGCATCAGCGTCAGCATGGCCAGCATGACCATAAAGAAGGCGAGCACGCCAAGGTATTTGCCGAGCACAATCTCGGTCATCGATGCAGGTGCAGAAAACAGCAGGCTGATGGTACGGCTGCGGCGTTCCTCGCTGAATACGCGCATGGTGACCAGTGGCGTGATCAGCAACAGTACGACAGCGGCGTCGGCATACAGCGGCGCAATGACCAGGTCGGCTATGCCCGGCGCACCGTCGATGGCGGCCAGCTGTGGTTGTAATTCGATGAAGTACTCAATGTGGGACAGGAACTGGAAGGCAAGAATGCCCTGTATCACGGCGAGGATGGCCCACGCCAGCGGCGACAGGAACAGTCCGCGCAGTTCGCGTGCGGCGATGCTGAAAACCATTATGCCGCTTCCCCGGAGTCGTCGGCGGCAATGTCTGCCGTGGTGAGCTCGATGAAGATCTGTTCCAGTGTGCTGCGCTGCAGTGTGAGTTCTTCCAGGCCCCAGCCGGCCGTGACGGATTTTTCAACCAGGGCGCCCGACGGGTTGCTGCCGGTGAAATAAATGTGCAGGCGACCACCGTCCAGGGTTTCAACCTGGCTAACGCCGGGAACCTGCTGCAGTTCGACAATATCCGGTGGCGAATGGAAGCGCACAACCAGTGATGTGGCGTCCATTCTCTTTTCCAGGTTGTGCATGCTGTCGGCAAATACCAGTTTGCCGCGGTTGATGATTTGCACGCGGTTGCAGGTGGCCTGCACCTCGGGAAGGATATGGGTCGACAGGATAATGCCGTGGTCCTGTCCGAGTTCACGAATCAGGGTGCGAATTTCGCGAATCTGGATCGGGTCGAGGCCAACCGTGGGTTCATCCAGGATGACGACCGCCGGCGTGTGTATGATGGCCTGCGCAATGCCAACCCGTTGCTGGTAGCCCTTGGACAGGTTGCCGATCAGGCGCCGGCCGACCTCGCCCAGGCCGCAGCGATCCTTGGCGGTGTCGATCGCGGCCTGGCGGCGGTTGCGTGCGATGCGGTTAAGCCGTGCGCAGTAGCGCAGGTACTCGTCGACGGTCAGTTCACGGTATACCGGTGGCTGTTCCGGCAGGTAGCCAATCTCGCACTTGGCACGCTTGGGCTGATCGAGCAGGTCAATGCCGAGGATATTGATCTGCCCGGCGCTCGGGGCAAGGTTGCCGGTGAGCATTTGCATGGTGCTGGACTTGCCTGCACCGTTCGGGCCGAGGAAACCGAGTACATCACCGCGCGCGAGATCAAAGCTGACATCACTGACCGCGCAGGTCTGGCTGTAGTAGCGGTACAGGTTGGCGGCATGCACCAGGGCTGGTTTCGGCATGGCGCTATTATTGCGTATGGCGCGCTGAATACAAGCGCTTATCAAGCGTGATTTCCCGTCCGGGCAGATCGCGGATGATACCCGCTCCTGCAGGCCTGTCTTATTGTTGTAGGAGCGCTTCGCAAGCGCGATAGTTTTATTGAGAAAAGATCGCGGACGCGGCCCGCTCTTGCAAGGCTGGCTTATTGTTTCAGGAGCACCTGGCAGGCACTATAAAATGCATAATGACTCCAATGAACAACCCCGACAAAAAACCCGCACGCCGCTTTCTGGGCGTCGATACCGGTGGCACTTTCACTGATTTCGTGTCGTTTGATGGCGCGCGGTTACGCGTGCACAAGGTGCTTTCCACGCCGGATGCGCCGGAGCGTGCCATCCTGCAGGGTATTGCGGAGCTGGGGCTGTCTACCGATGGTCTGCAGGTGATCCATGGTTCCACCGTTGCTACCAATGCGGCGCTGGAGCGCAAGGGTGTGCGTACGGCCTACATCACCAACCGTGGCATGGCCGACGTGCTCACTATCGGCCGCCAGGCGCGCCGCGAACTGTATAACCTGCAACCGCAACCGGCATTGCCACCGGTGCCGCGCGAGCTGTGCCTGGAAGTGGGTGTCCGCATGGGCGCGGACGGGGTACATGTTGCTGAATTGACGGCTGCCGACCGTAGCGCGCTGCTGGCAAGTATCGAACAGCTCAGGCCGGAGGCGGTCGCCATCAACCTGCTGTTCTCGTTCCTGGATGACAGTGACGAACGCAGCATCGAGTCCTGGCTGCCGGACGGGATGTTTGTTTCGCGTTCCTCGGAGGTGTTGCCGGAATATAAAGAATACGAGCGCGGGATTGCCACCTGGCTGAATGCCTGGGTGGGGCCGCGCGTGGCCGGTTACCTTGAACGGCTGGACCAGGCGCTGGCGCCGGCACCGGTGGCGGTCATGCAAAGTGCGGGGGGTACAGTGCGCGCCGACCTGGCCGGTCGCAAGGCCGTGCACCTGTTGTTGTCCGGTCCGGCCGGCGGCCTGATGGGGGCGCGCCTCATCGGTCAGCAGGCCGGCCACACGCGCCTGCTGACCTTCGATATGGGGGGTACCTCCACCGATGTGGCGTTAATCGATGGTGACATTCGCCTGACCTCGGAAGGCCATATCGGCCCCTGGCCGGTGGCCGTGCCGATGGTCGATATGCACACCATCGGCGCCGGTGGCGGCTCCATTGCACGGCTCGACAGCGGCGGTTTGTTGCAGGTCGGACCGGAATCGGCCGGTGCTGTACCCGGACCGGCGTGCTACGGCCAGGGCGGTACACAGGTCACGGTGACCGACGCCAACCTGGTGCTGGGCCGCCTGCAGCCGGACGCCTTTCTCGGTGGTGCCATGACGCTGGATGCCGGGGCGGCCCGACGCGTGCTGAACCAGCTGGC
>JAOUBY010000006.1 GCA_029860045.1 Gammaproteobacteria bacterium
CACGCCGGTAGGGGGTGGCATCCGCTCGCTCAACGTCACGCTGCGCCAGCAACTCGATCTGTATCTCTGTCAACGTCCGGTACGTTATTTTGACGGCACCCCGAGCCCGCTGCGGGAACCGGAAAAGACCAACATGGTCATCTTCCGTGAAAACTCGGAAGACATCTATGCCGGCATCGAGTGGCAGGCCGGCAGCGCAGAAGTGAAAAAGGTCATCACCTTCCTGCAGGACGAGATGGGTGTGAAAAAGATTCGCTTTCCGGACACCTCCGGTATCGGTATCAAGCCGGTATCTTCCGAAGGCACCAGGCGGCTGGTACGGAAGGCGCTGCAGTATGCCGTGGACCAGGACCGTGATTCGGTCACCCTGGTGCACAAGGGCAACATCATGAAGTTCACCGAGGGTGCCTTCAAGAGCTGGGGCTATGAACTGGCAAAAGAGGAATTCGGCGCGACGGAAATCGACGATGGGCCCTGGTGTCGCTTTACCAACCCGAAGACCGGCAAGGAAATCATCGTCAAGGACGTGATCGCCGATGCCTTCCTGCAACAGATCCTGTTGCGCCCGACCGAGTACAGCGTCATCGCAACGCTCAATCTCAACGGTGACTACATTTCCGATGCGCTGGCTGCACAGGTCGGTGGGATCGGCATGGCACCGGGTGCCAACCTGTCTGACACCATCGCCATGTATGAAGCAACGCACGGAACCGCGCCGGGTTATGCCGGCAAGGACCAGGTCAATCCCAGCTCGCTGATCCTGTCTGCTGAAATGATGCTGCGCCATATGGGCTGGAACGAGGCTGCGGACAAGATCATCAACGGACTGTCCAGCACGATCGCCTCCGGGACTGTTACCTATGACCTGCACCGACTGATGAAAAGCGCTACCAGGGTCAGCTGTTCCGAGTTCGGTCGCGCCATCATCGCCAACGCCTGATTATCGTCTGTTAGCTGCCAGGGCCGCACGTGAGAACGTGCGGCCCTTTTTGCAGTCCAATCCCAACAGCGCGCGGGCCCTGTTTTTCAAGTTTCACCGGATTTTGCCGATGCAGAAGCCATTGGCCAGCCACCTCTTCCGGCAACATCAAGCATCGGTATACCCCGCCATGCGGGCATGTATGCTCATGAAATAGGTGGTAAAATGTCCTGTAGTAGTATGAATCACAGGATTTTGACCAGGCAGGACCCGGGACCATGAGTAGAGATCAGGAGCATCGCGGTGACGAAGGGCTGGCGCTTGAAGAAGCGAAGCCGGAACTCAAGGAACCGTCGATGTACAAGGTGTTTCTTCTGAACGACGACTACACGCCGATGGAGTTTGTCGTCACCTTGCTGGAGAGTTTGTTTGGTATGGACCGCGAGAAGGCGACCCGCGTCATGCTAATGGTGCACAGTCAGGGCAGGGGGGTGTGCGGCATCTTTACCTATGAAATTGCCGAGACCAAGGTTGCCCAGGTCAACGAATATGCGCAACGTCATCAGCATCCATTGCTGTGCAGTATGGAAGAGGTCTAGCTGGCCAGGATTGTGTGAGGTACAGACATGCTGAGCAAGGAACTGGAATTTACATTGAACCTGGCCTTCAAGGAGGCCAGGGAGAAAAACCACGAGTTCATGACCGTGGAACACCTGCTCTATGCGCTGATTGGCAATCCCTCCGCTGCCGAGGTGCTGCGCGCCTGCGGCGGCAACCTCGATCAACTCAAGCAGGAAGTCGGCAGCTTCCTTGACGAGACCACACCAAAGCTCTCACTCGATGACACGCGTGAAACCCAGCCGACACTGGGCTTCCAGCGTGTACTGCAACGTGCCGTGTTTCATGTGCAGTCATCCGACAAGAACGAGGTCACGGGCGCCAACGTGCTGGTTGCCATATTCAGTGAACAGGAATCCCAGGCCGTGTATTTCCTCAACAAGCTCGATATCACGCGCCTGGATATCATCAACTATATTTCGCACGGCATTTCCAAGGTCAACGACCAGTCCGAGGAAAGTCTCGACAGTCCCGCCGAGACAGAGGCCCCTGACACCAGTGCCAGGCAACCACTGGAAACGTTTGCAACCAACCTCAACGAAATGGCCGCGCAAGGCCGCATTGACCCACTCATAGGTCGACGCAACGAGATCCAGCGCACCGTCCAGATCCTCTGCCGTCGCCGCAAGAACAACCCGTTGTTTGTTGGCGAGGCCGGGGTCGGCAAAACGGCTCTCGCGGAAGGGCTGGCGCGCATGATTGTTGAAGGCGATGTGCCGGAAATCCTGCTCAACAGCACCATTTATTCACTGGACCTGGGCTCGCTGGTTGCCGGCACCAAGTACCGCGGCGATTTCGAGAAGCGTTTCAAGGCGGTGCTGGCACAAGTGCGTAAGGAGCCCGGCGCCATCCTGTTTATCGATGAAATTCACACCATGATCGGTGCCGGCGCAGCCTCCGGAGGTGTCATGGATGCCTCGAATCTGATGAAACCGATGCTGGCCTCGGGTGAGCTGAAGTGCATCGGCTCGACCACCTACCAGGAATATCGCGGCATTTTCGAGAAAGACCATGCCCTGTCACGCCGCTTCCAGAAAGTGGATGTCACCGAGCCCTCGGTCGAGGAAACCATCACCATCCTGAAGGGCCTCAAGTCGCGCTTTGAAGAACATCACAAGATCAAGTACTCGATGAATGCACTACGCAGTGCAGCCGAGTTGGCCGACCGCTATATCAATGACCGCCACCTGCCGGACAAGGCCGTCGACGTCATTGATGAGGCCGGGGCCTCCCAAAGTCTGCGCCCGCCGTCGCGTCGCAAGAAGACCGTCGGCGTCAGTGATATCGAGAAGGTCATTGCACTGATGACACGGATACCGGAGAAATCGGTGTCGGCCTCTGACAAGGAAACCCTGCGCAACCTGGAGCGCGACCTGAAAATGGTCGTCTACGGTCAGGATCTTGCCATCGATACACTGGCCACCTCAATCAAGATGTCACGCTCGGGGCTGGGCAATGAAGTACGCCCGATTGGCTCGTTCCTGTTTGCTGGTCCAACCGGTGTCGGCAAGACCGAGGTTACCCGGCAGATGGCCCGCATCATGGGCGTGGAGCTGGTGCGTTTTGATATGTCCGAGTACATGGAGCGGCATACCGTGTCGCGCCTGATCGGTGCGCCACCGGGCTATGTCGGCTATGACCAGGGTGGACTGCTTACCGAGGCAATCTCAAAGAACCCGCACGTGGTGTTGCTGCTTGATGAAATCGAGAAGGCACACCCGGATGTTTTCAACCTGCTGCTGCAGGTGATGGACCACGGCACGTTGACCGATAACAATGGCCGCAAGGCGGACTTCCGCAACGTCATCCTGGTAATGACGACCAATGCAGGCGCCCACGAAATGAGCAGGCCCTCGATCGGTTTCAAGCATCAGGATCATTCATCCGACGCCATGGAGGCGGTTAACAAACTGTTCACCCCGGAATTCCGCAACCGGCTCGATGCCATCGTGCAATTCAAGGCGCTTGACCCGACCGTCATCGTGCAGGTGGTCGACAAGTTTATCTTCGAGCTGGAGGCCCAGTTACAGGAACAGCAGGTCAGCGTCGAGGTCGATGAGGGAGCGCGCCTGTGGCTGGCCGAACACGGTTATGATCCCAAGATGGGTGCACGTCCGATGGCGCGGTTGATTCAGCAGCGCATCAAGAAACCGCTTGCCGAGGAACTGTTGTTCGGCAAGCTGGAGCGGGGCGGACACCTGGTAATTCGCCTTGAAGACGGCGAACTGGCATTTGATATCGAGAGTAAGGCAATCACTGTCAGCTGACGCCAGCCGGACACAGGATGGCAGGCCTAGCGTGCGCGATAGGTAATGCGACCCTTGCTCAGGTCATAGGGTGTCAACTCGACGGTAACCTTGTCGCCCCTGAGAATACGGATATAGTGCTTGCGCATCTTTCCCGAGATATGCGCGGTCACCACGTGACCGTTTTCCAGCTCAACCCTGAACATGGTGTTTGGAAGGGTCTCAACCACGGTCCCTTCCATTTCGATGTGCTCTTCTTTTGCCATAAATCCTTTAGCGCCTAGATGACTAAGCCGGGCATTATACCGAAATAATCCCGCAGTCATATCCCGTCATGATTCAAATACCCAGCGCACATGCCCGGGCGGACTGTCACAGTGCCTGTTCAGCATGCCGACAAACTCAGCGCGCGCAATAGCAGACGCCCCCAGGCTGGCAAGATGGTTTGTGTGTACCTGGCAGTCAACCAGCGGGTAACCCCAGCTCTGCAGCTGCTCGACAAGTCGCACGAAGGCCACCTTGGAGGCGTCAGGAACCGTGGTAAACATTGATTCTCCGAAGAAAATACGTCCGATCGCCACCCCGTAGAGCCCGCCCACCAGCTCATCACCCAGCCAGCATTCAACAGAATGCGCATGGCCCTCATGGTGCAGTCGCAGGTAGGCGGCACGCATTTCATCGGTAATCCAGGTGCCGGCCTGGCCGCGTCGCGGCGCGGCGCACTGCGCGATTACCGCTGAAAAATCCCGATCCATCGTCACCCTGAAGCGATCCCTGCGCAGGACCCGGGCCAGGCTGCGCGAGATATTCAGCTGTTCCGGAAACAGCACCAGGCGCGGATCCGGTGACCACCACAGGATCGGCTGGTCAGGACCGTACCAGGGAAAGATGCCACTCCGGTAGGCAAGCAACAGCCGTTCACTGCAGAGATCGCCACCCAGCGCTAGCAGGCCGTCCGGTTCGCGCAGGGCATGTTCGACAGCAGGGAAACGGATTTCCGTATCCTCGGGATCGATCCAGTAGGGCCCCGTGTCATTCAGACGATACATGGCTTCTGTGTCGCACCGTTCAGCGCTGCGCATCCTCCTCATGCCTGAAGGGCGAAGTACCCTGCAGATCGTCGTGATAATCCACCATCATGTCATGTTCCTGCACCAGGTAACGCCGGATCGCTGCGCTGAACTGCTCATTCACGACCTGGTGTGCCGACCAGGTAAAGGTCGGCAGGAAGCCACGACTGATCTTGTGCTCACCCTGCGCGCCTGGCTCAAACAGCTGCAGTCCGTGTTCAATCGCGTATTCGATGCCTTGATAATAGCAGGCCTCGAAGTGCAGGCTGTGGTAATCATTCTGGCAGCCCCAGTGACGGCCATACAGGGCATCGTCACCGCGCAGCATGATGGCACCAGCGACCGGTTGTTCATCGAGCTGTGCGAATACCAGCACAACCTGTTGCCCCATGGTGCGGCTGATCTCACGAAAGAATGCCAGCGACAGGGTCGGGACACCGGATTTCCTGGTAAACGTGGAGGTGTAGAAAGCATGCATGGCCTGCCACTGTTCCGCAGTGGCATCCATCCCATGCACGATCTTCATGCAAATCCCGGCTTCCTGTACATGACGGCGTTCACGGCGAATCTTCTTGCGTTTGCGTGAGCTCAACCGGGACAGGAAATCGTCGAACGAGCTGTAGTTATCGTTGTGCCAGTGGAAATGAC
Organism: Gammaproteobacteria bacterium; assembly: GCA_029860045.1. Classification (GTDB taxonomy): domain Bacteria; phylum Pseudomonadota; class Gammaproteobacteria; order UBA9214; family UBA9214; genus UBA9214. Next base: position 5,502 of record JAOUBY010000006.1, read on the forward strand.
AGCTGGTACGGCGCATGAGTCCCTTGCCCTGCAGAAATTCTGTGTCGGCAGGGCTGGTAAACAGCCAATGCAGGGAAGAAGCGCGGGTAGTTTCCAGCTGCTCCAGTGCCGCCGCAACCAGTCGCCCGGCCACCTGCTCATGGTCCGCATCCGGCGCCACCAGGATGCGTGAACCGGTTACCGGGGTATAGGGAATGGCGGATACCAGCTTTGGGTAGTAGGCAAGTCCGGCACGCTGATAGGCGTCCGCCCAGGCCCAGTCAAACACGAACTCGCCATGGAGTTGTTTTTCAGGTACAGCGGCACGACGCCACACAGGCGATCGTCCTCGTCATAGGCAGCCAGGTGACGGGGCAACCAGCCATAGGCCTCACCGACACAGTTGTGGCGCTCCAGCGCGACCAGGAATTCATGGCGCAGAAACGGGTGTCCGGTACCGCTTACCCGGTTCCAGGCGGTGGCCGGGATGGATTCAAGCTGGTTGATAACTTCGATACGCACAGCAATTTCCGGCTGGCGCGGTGCAGCGTCCCCGCCTCAGTCCTCGCGGCCCATATGGTGGGCCAGGTGATCCAGATAGGTTTCTGCATCCAGCGCCGCCATGCAGCCAGTGCCGGCGGAGGTGATCGCCTGGCGGTAGATATGGTCGCTGACATCGCCGGCCGCGAATACGCCCTCGACACTGGTCGAGGTCGCCATGCCGTCCACTCCGCTCTTTACCTTGAGGTAGCCGTTATTCATCTCAAGCTGACCGTCAAAGATCTGCGTGTTGGGCTTGTGGCCGATGGCGATGAACACGCCCATCAGGGCGACGTCCTTTGTGCTGTCATCCTTTACATTGCGGATACGCATACCGGTAACACCACTGTCATCACCCAGCACCTCCTCCAGTACGCTGTCCCACTCGATGGTGACGATGCCTTCCTGTTCCTTCTTGAACAGGCGATCCTGCAGGATCTTTTCGGAGCGCAATTCGTCACGCCGGTGTACCAGTGTGACGTGCGAGGCAATATTGGCAAGGTAGAGTGCTTCCTCCACGGCCGTGTTGCCACCGCCGATCACTGCAACCGCCTGCTGCTTGTAGAAGAAACCGTCACAGGTGGCGCAGGCCGACACGCCCTTGCCCTTGAATGTTTCCTCCGAGGGCAGACCCAGGTACATGGCCGAAGCGCCGGTAGCAATAATCAACGCGTCGCAACTGTACTCGCCGGCATCTCCCTTCAGGCGCAGTGGACGCTGGCTGAAGTCGACCGTGTGGATGTGGTCAAACACGATCTCGGTATTGAATCGTTCGGCATGCTTGCGCATGTCCTCCATGAGCGCCGGCCCCTGCATTTCAGCGCTACCGCCCGGCCAGTTTTCCACTTCCGTGGTCGTCATCAGCTGGCCACCCTGTTCCAGCCCGGTAACCAGCACCGGCTCCAGGTTGGCGCGCGCCGCATAGACGGCAGCGGTATAGCCGGCAGGCCCTGAACCCAGGATAAGAAGACGGCAGTGCTTGGTATCGCTCATGTATAATGCTCCGAATTGATGCGCCAATGGCGCCGTATGTTGCACAATAAATACAGTAGTGCTGGCTATCGACAGGCCCGGGGGTCTTTGGTTCCAGGACGACCTGTTACCAACCCGGACTGATAGCTCACGAATGGTACGGAACTTCACGACAAGGGTAAAGCAAGCTTGGATATAGGCATTCCGCGCGAGGTCAGGCCACTGGAAGGACGCGTTGCGCTAAGTCCGGATGCGTGTGCCGTGCTGGCCCAGGCAGGGCACAGCGTGACAGTAGAGCAGGGTGCAGGCCGGCTGTCGGGCTACAGTGACGATGAATACCGTAGCGCTGGTGCCGTTATCGCTGACGATGCCGCGTCAACTTATCATGCGGCCGAACTCGTGGTGAAGGTCAAGGAACCGATTGCCGACGAGCTCGGTTTGCTACGCAGCGAGCAGCGGCTGTTCTGTTTTCTGCATCTTGCACCCAATCCGGAACTGACCCGGCAACTGCAAACCATCGGCCTGACCGCTATCGGTTTCGAGACCGTGCAGAACGACAGCGGTGAACTGCCGTTGCTGGCACCGATGAGTGATATCGCCGGACGCATTGCCACGCAGGTCGGTACACATCTGCTGCACACACCACAGGGTGGCAAGGGACTGCTGCTGGGTGGCCTGCCCGGCGTGCCACGCGGCCACGTGGTCGTCATTGGTGCCGGCACTGCCGGTGGCAATGCCGCGCTGATGGCCGCTGCGATCGGCGCGCAGGTCACCGCCTTTGACACGCGCCGTGAACGACTCGCCGCCATGCGCCAGCTGGGCAACAACGTCACCGCGCTGTACCCGTACCCGGACCGCCTGCGCGAGGCCGTGGCCAGCGCCGACCTGTTGATCGGCGCGGCATTGGTTACCGGCGGCCGTACACCCCATATCGTCAACCGTGACCAGGTCGCCTCGATGCAGGCTGGCAGCGTGATTGTCGACATCTCGGTTGACCAGGGCGGCTGTATCGAAACCACCCGTCCAACCAGCTACGCGGCCCCGACCTACATTGAGGAGGATGTGGTGCACTTCTGTGTCACCAATATGCCGGGTGCCGTTCCGCGCAGCGCCACCCAGGCCATGTCGTCAGCGCTGGTGCCCTTCGTGCTGCAACTGGCCGCGCCGGATTGGCAGCAACATGAGCCCCTGCGCCGCGCCATCAATGTCCAGACGGGCAAGGTGGTGCATCCCGCACTGCAGGCGGCACTTGATTGATGGGTAAAAAAACGAATAGAATCCATCGATTGGCGATACAAGCTGCGAAAGAAGGTTATTATGGCTCAGGCTCGGCGTAAAAAAGCAGACACTGCAAAACTCACGCACCATGTCACACGCGGGCTACGTGAGGGCGCGCTGCTCATCCTGGGTGCAATCGCTATCTTTCTGCTGGTGTCACTGGTGAGCTATTACCCGGGCGACCCCGGCTGGTCCAGTAGCGGCGCGGTCAACCACATCAACAACGCCGGCGGCCTGGTCGGCGCGTGGCTGGCCGATGTACTGCTCTACCTGCTGGGCATTCTGGCCTACCTGTTTCCCGTCATGATCGGTTACAGCGGCTGGCTGGTGTATCGCGGCCATTCACCGACCGGCGGTATCGATCTGCATGTACTGGCCGTACGCTGGTCCGGTTTCCTGATGACCGTCGGTGCAGGCTGCGGCCTGGCATCACTGGAGTCCGGCACCGGTAACAGCGGTCTGCCGGCAGGGGCCGGCGGTGTACTCGGCAACGTCATCGGCAATGGCCTGGTCGAGGTAGTTAGCCCAATCGGTGCCACACTGTTCCTGCTGGCATTGTTCCTGGCCGGCGCAACCCTGTTTACCGGCATCTCCTGGCTGGTGGTCATGGATTTCATCGGCAAGTACACACTGGTGGCCAGTGAATACCTGTATGCGATGGCCGAACAGGTTCCCGAACAAATTGCCGCCCGCCGTGCCCGCACCGAGCGCAAGGAAGTGATCGAGACGGCACAGAAAAAGATAGCCAGGCGCAAACCGGTACGCATTGAACCGGTGCTGACCAAACCAAAAACCAGTGACCGCAAGGAACGTGAGCGCCAGGTGCCGTTGTTCGATCCACCTACGAACACCGAACTGCCGCCGCTGGCATTACTGGATGAGCCGCGCGAGGCCGAGGCCGGTTATTCAGAATCGGCACTGGAGGCCATGTCACGACTGGTGGAAATGAAACTGCTCGACTTCAATATCGAGGTCGAAGTGGTTGCGGTCAATCCCGGACCGGTCATCACCCGTTTCGAGCTGGACCTCGGGCCGGGCGTAAAGGTCAGCCAGATCAGCAACCTCGCCAAGGACATCGCACGCGCGCTGTCGGCCATCAGCGTGCGCGTCGTGGAAGTCATTCCCGGCAAGTCCGTGATCGGCCTGGAGATCCCCAACGAGAATCGCGCCATCATCAGCCTGAGTGAAATACTCAACACGCGTGAATACGATGAATCCGCCTCGCCACTGACACTGGCGCTGGGCAAGGACATCAGCGGTGTACCGGTAGTGGTAGATCTTGCCAGGATGCCGCACCTGCTGGTAGCCGGCACCACCGGTTCAGGCAAGTCCGTGGGCATCAATGCGATGGTGCTGAGCCTGCTCTACAAGACACTGCCGAAAGACGTGCGGCTGATCATGATCGATCCGAAGATGCTCGAGCTGTCGGTCTACGAGGGCATCCCGCACCTGCTGACACCGGTGGTCACCGACATGAACGAGGCCGCCAACGCACTGCGCTGGGCCGTCGGTGAAATGGAACGCCGCTACCGGCTGATGGCGTCACTCGGCGTACGCAACATCGGCAACTACAACCGCAAGGTCAAAGAGGCCATCGACGCCGGTACACCGATCCCCGACCCGCTGTTCAAGCCGGAGGAGGCACTTGAAGGCACTGAACATCCGACCCTGACGCAGTTGCCGTTTATCGTCATTATCATCGACGAGCTTGCCGACATGATGATGGTGGTCGGCAAGAAGGTCGAGGAACTGATTGCCCGGCTGGCGCAAAAGGCGCGTGCCTCCGGCGTGCACCTGATCCTTGCCACGCAGCGTCCCTCGGTGGATGTGATCACCGGGCTGATCAAGGCGAATATCCCGACCCGTATTGCCTTCCAGGTCTCGTCCAAGATCGACTCGCGCACCATCCTCGACCAGATGGGTGCGGAGCAACTGCTCGGCCACGGTGACATGCTGTATGTCCCGCCGGGCACCAGCGTGCCGGTGCGTGTGCATGGCGCGTTCGTCTCCGACCAGGAAGTGCATAAAGTCACCGCACACCTCAAGGGCCGCTCCGATCCGGAATACATGACCGAGATACTGGAGGTGTCGAACGAGCCGGTCCCCGGGCTGTCACCTGCCAATGGGGGTGGCGACGGGGATGACACCGAATCCGATCCGCTCTACGACCAGGCCGTCATGATCGTCACCCAGAGCCGCAAGGCATCCATCTCGGGCGTGCAGCGCCGGCTCAAGATCGGCTACAACCGTGCCGCACGCATGATTGAACACATGGAGGAAACCGGTGTCGTAGGTCCCATGGAGACCAACGGCAGTCGCGAGGTGCTGGCACCGCCACCGCACGACGCATGACAAAACACTCACTGACCATGCCGTGCGCCGGCCTGCTGATGCTGTTGATTGGCATGGGCCTGCACGCACAACCAATACCTGCCTATGTGCAGGACTTCTTCGATGACCTGACTACACTGCAGGCTGATTTCGATCAGCAGGTGACTGATGCCAACAACCGGCCGATACAGTCATCGCAGGGCAAGATGTGGATCATGCGCCCGGGGCGTTTCCGCTGGAATTACCTCACCCCCTACAAACAGCAACTGGTCGCCGACGGCGAACGCCTGTGGTCCTGGGACGAGGACCTGGAACAGGTCACCGTGCAACAGGCCGGGGATGTGCTCACGGCGACCCCGGCCATGCTGCTTGGCGGCGGCAAGCCGCTGACGGAAGTATTCAGCATCGAAGAGATCGGCACACTCACCGTGTTACTCACCCCGAAGACCGATGACAGCAACATCGATGCCCTGAGGCTGGTCTTCTCCGGTGACCAGCTGACACAGATCGTCGCACACGACAGCTTCGGCAATATCACGCAATTCAACTTCACCAACATGCAACGCAATCTGCAGCTGGCGCCCGACCTGTTTCGCTTTGTGCCACCAGCCGGCGCCGACGTGGTCGGGGATACGCAGTAATCCGTTTTTCATGACGCCCGCCAGTGAACCGTACCGGCCCCTGGCCGATCGCATGCGCCCACGCACACTGGCGGCCTGCGCCGGCCAGCCGCACATCCTGGGTGACGACAAACCACTGCGTCGCGCCATCGAGGAAGGCAAGCTGCACTCCATGGTGCTGTGGGGACCGCCCGGCACCGGCAAAACCACGCTGGCCCGCCTGCTGGCCGAACAGACCCATGCCGAGTTCCTGACACTGTCCGCGGTACTGGCCGGCGTCAAGGATATCCGCAACGCGGTAGCCGCCGCTCAGCAAATACGTGAACTGGAAGGCCGCCAGACCATACTGTTCATCGATGAAGCGCATCGCTTCAACAAGTCGCAACAGGACGCGTTCCTGCCTTACGTGGAAGACGGCACGGTGATTTTTATCGGCGCCACCACGGAGAATCCGTCATTCGAGCTGAACAGCGCGTTACTGTCACGCGCACGCACCTATGTACTGAAACGACTGGAGCCCGACGCATTGCGTCGCATACTGGATGCAGCGCTGGTTGATGTTGAGCACGGCCTGGGTAAACAGGCCCTGTCGATTCCAGACTCCCTGCTGGAGCGGCTGGCGGTCGCCGCCGATGGCGATGCCCGTCGCGCGCTGAACCTGCTGGAGATCGCCGCTGACTTTGCCGAGGAGCAGGACGGCCGGCAGGTTATTCCCGAGGAACTATTCAACGAGGTCATCAGCGGCGGTAGCCGGCGCTTCGACAAGGGTGGCGATGACTTCTACGACCAGATCTCTGCGCTACACAAATCGGTGCGCGGGTCGTCCCCCGATGCCGCACTGTACTGGCTGGTGCGCATGCTGGATGGCGGCTGTGATCCGCGCTACATCGCACGGCGCGTGGTGCGCATGGCCTCGGAAGACATCGGCAACGCCGACCCGCGCGCACTGACACTGTGCCTGAATGCCTGGGACATACAGGAACGCCTCGGCAGTCCGGAAGGTGAACTGGCACTGGCGCAGGCAGTGATCTATCTGGCCTGTGCCGCCAAGAGCAATGCCGTCTACAAGGCATACAACGCGGCGCGTGGTGCGATCGGCAAGACCGGTTCGCTGGAAGTCCCGGTACACCTGCGTAACGCACCCACCCGGCTCATGAAGGAACTCGGCTACGGCAAGGCCTATCGCTACGCCCATGACGAACCGGAAGCGTATGCGGCCGGTGAAGACTATTTCCCGGGGGGCATGGGCCAGCCGAACTACTACCAGCCAGTGCCACGCGGACTGGAGATCAAGATTGCCGAGAAACTCGCGCACCTGCGAGAACTGGACCGCAAGCACACAGACAAACAGTCGTAGGAGCGCCTTGCAGGCGCGATAGATTTACCTGCGAATCAAAATCGCGCCTGCAAGGCGCTCCTACGGTGGCTGAAACAACATTATGCGGTTGCGTGGTGTACCATTACCGCATGGATCACAGGGCGAAACCATGACCCAGCTGCTGGCCATAGCCGCCGGTGGAGCACTGGGCGCTTTGCTGCGCTACTGGACCTCGGTTGCCGTGCACAACCGGCTGGGTGCGGGCTTCCCATACGGCACCCTGACAGTGAACGTTCTCGGCAGCCTGCTGATGGGCTTCCTGTACATCTGGCTGATCGAGCGCATGGCGGCCGGCCCGGCACTACGCGCCTTTCTGATGATCGGTGTGCTGGGCGCCTTTACCACCTTTTCCACCTTTTCAATGGAAACCCTCAACCTGCTGGAGTCCGGCCAGGCGGGCAGGGCACTGGCCAATGTGCTGGTCAGCGTCACCGTTTGCATCGCCGCTGCCGGAGTCGGCGTATTAGCCGCGAGACAACTATGAAAAAACTCGACGTCGTATTTGTGCGTATCTACCTGACTGAAGGTGAAGGCCGTATGGAAGGTCTGCTGGAGCGTCTGCATGACGAAGAAAAGGTGCAGGGTGTCACGGTGTTTCGCGGTATCAGTGGTTTCGGCAGTTCCGGCAAGCTGCACTCGTCAACGCTGCTGGACATGTCGCTGGATCTGCCGCTGGTGGTTGAATTTTTCGATGTGCCGCAGAAGGTCAGCAGCATCCTGGAGCATATCCGCAGCGACATCAAACCCGGGCATATCGTTAGCTGGCCGGCAACACTGGTAGTTTAGGGAACCTCCCGTCATCCCCGCGCGATGTACAGGGAAGTACAAGTGCCGCGGAAGGCATGGATGCTGAGAGCGGCCAGGCGGGGATCCAGCCTGAAATCGTGCACTAGTCTGCCGGGCTTGTCGCTTGATCGATGGCTGGGTTCCCGCCTCCGCGGGAACGACGACCGAGGTAGGTTCGTGGCTCGTTGAACAACCGCACCCTGTCCTGATGCCGACCTGCTATTTTGCGGCAGTTTCCAGTAACATTGCCGCCAGACTCAAATATCAATGTATATAAAGGACCACCATGCTTGACCCCAGACTGCTGCGCAGCGAGCTCGAGACCGTCGCCCGACAGCTTGCCCGACGTGGCTTCACGCTTGATACCGCCGCCCTGCAAACACTGGAAGAACAGCGCAAGGCCATCCAGGTACAGACCCAGGAGCTGCAGGCCGAACGCAATGCGCGCTCGAAAAACATCGGCAAGGCCAAGGCCGCCGGCGAGGATATCGCGCCGCTGCTGAAAGAGGTCGAGGGCCTGGGTGATCAGCTGAAGGCGAAACAGGACGAACTGGACAGTCTGCAGGAACAGCTCAACGCCATCCTCATGAGTATCCCGAATCTCCCGCACGAATCGGTGCCGGACGGCAAGGGCGAGGAGGACAACCCGGAAATCCGCCGCTGGGGTGAGCCCGCACAATTTGACTTCGAACCCAGGGACCATGTCGATCTCGGTGAAGGCCTGGCCATGCTGGACTTTGAAACCGCAGCGAAGATCACCGGCTCACGTTTCAGCGTCATCCAGGGGCCGCTGGCCCGCCTGCACCGTGCACTGATCCAGTTCATGCTGGAAACACATACCCACCAGCATGGCTACCGGGAAGTCTACGTACCCTACCTGGTCAACGCCGACAGCCTGCGTGGCACCGGGCAACTGCCGAAGTTCGAGGAAGACCTGTTCCGGACCAGCGGTGAACAGGAGTTCTACCTGATCCCGACCGCCGAGGTGCCGGTTACCAACCTGGTGCGCGATACCATTATCGAAGCCGATGAAATGCCACTGCGCTTCACCGCGCACACACCGTGCTTTCGTTCCGAGGCCGGTTCCTACGGCAAGGACACGCGCGGCATGATTCGCCAGCACCAGTTTGAAAAGGTGGAGATGGTGCAGATGGTGCGTCCGCAGGATTCCTGGCAGGCACTGGAAGCGCTCACCGGCCACGCTGAGGCTATTCTGCAACACCTGGAGCTGCCGTACCGCGTGGTCGCGTTGTGCACCGGTGATATCGGCTTTTCCGCCGCCAAGACCTATGACCTGGAAGTGTGGCTGCCGGGGCAGCAGAAGTACCGCGAGATTTCCTCGTGCAGCAACTTCGAGGCATTCCAGGCGCGCCGCATGCAGGCGCGCTGGCGCAATCCCGAGACTGGCAAGCCGGAGTTACTGCACACCCTGAATGGCTCCGGTCTCGCCGTGGGCCGCACGCTGGTGGCCATCATGGAAAATTACCAGCAGGCGGACGGTTCCATTCGCGTGCCATCCGTTTTACAGCCGTATATGGGTGATATCACGGTGATTGGCGGTTAATGCTCAATTGAGCAGAAAACAGCAAGGACGCCAAGTAAAAAGCTACACAGCGCACAGAGACAGAATCTACCGCGCCTCCCGCAGCACTTGTACACCCTGTACCTGGCATTATCTGCTCTGCTGCACTGATCCGGATTCGATCTGACAGACGCTGCAAGAACAACCTTTTCCAGGGCTTACCCCGCCAGCTTTATTGACACCCCTGTGTAGAGGGTCTAGCTTTAGACTAAGCAGACTATAACAAACACTGTCCAGCAGCTTACGTGTACGGGCGGAACAGTACAGCCGGTCTTCCTGATGATGCGCATTCCTCATACAAAGCAATGTTGGCAGTCTGCAAGGCTGCTTTCTGTAGCCTGTATGTCCTGTATTTTCCTGACCGGTGCCGGGACTGCGCCGCAGACGGACAGGCAGAGCGATGCTCGTGAACGCTTTATCGAACTTGATGGCGAGATACAGGCCATCAAGGAGGAAGTCCTGGAAATCAACCGGGAAATCCTGCTGCTCGAGGAGTTGTCGTTGTATCCGCATGGCCAGCAACTGGTCGTACTGGTATCGGTCGCGAATAACAACCCCGCCAATCCGGGCAGCATATCGCTGCAGCTGGACGGACAGACCGTAAGCCACCATATATATACCGGCAGCGAGGGTGCCGCCTTGCAGGAGGGCGGAGTACACCGGCTATACACCGGCAGGCTCAGTGACGGCAAACATGAGCTGGAAGTATCCGTGACAGGAAAACAGGCCGGGGGTCGGGCCTTTCACCAAAACCGCAGTGTAAGCATCACCAAGGCACCCGGTCGCAAGTACATGGAACTGCACCTGGGCCCGCGGGCGAACACGTCGGAACCCGGGCTGACCATCCGCGAGTGGTAGTGCTGATGAAAAATCCGTCTAGTGAAATAATGCGCGGGTTTCTGCAATGGCTGTTGTTTCTGGCAGCTGGTGTGACTTTGCCTGCCGCCGCAATAGATCAGGACGCCGGACGTTTGCAGGAACTGCTCTATGGCGAAGCCCTGTTCCACTCGCACCAGCAAGACTACCTGTCTGCAATTACCCGCCTGCAACTGGTCGAAGAGCAGGGCCTGTCGCCACAGTCATCCACCGATGCCAGGCTGTTGTTGGCAAGAATGAAACTTGCCTACGGCTTGTATGTCGGGGCCGGGTTTGATTTTCATGCATTGCTTGGTGAGGACGTGCCGGAAGCTGTCAGAAACCGTGCATGGTACGACCTGGCCAGGACACTTTCTCACAAGGGCTATTACGAGGCAGCAGCGGAAGCACTTGAGAATGTGCAAGGCGAAGTGCCTGTCGACATTGTCGGCGACTATCAATTGCTGCGTGCCACGACATTGATGTCGCTGAATAAAAATCGCGAGGCAGCACGCGTGCTGGAGCACTGGCAGGGGGGGGCCGCGCTCGCAGCTTATGCACACTACAATCGCGGTATCGCTCTGGTACGTGCGGGCGACCATGTACAGGCTGTCCCTGCGCTACGACTGGCGGTGAATATGCCGGCTGAGGGGGAAGAACTGCTTGCGCTCAGGGACAAGGCTCACCTGTCACTGGGTTATGCTTTTGCCAGGACAGAGGATTATGAAAAAGCACGCAAGCAACTTGAAGCTGTTCGGCCACAAGGCCCGTTTTCGAACCGGGCATTGCTGGCGCTGGGCTGGATAGCACACAAACAGGGGCGCAGTGAATCCGCACTGGCTCCCTGGATGGAACTGCGTGGCCGCTCACCGACCGATCCGGCGGTTCTGGAGACACTCCTTGTTGTCCCTGCCGTACAGCGCGAACTGGATGCACTGCAAACAGCCGGGCAGGACTACGAAAAGGCGATGTCGGCCTATACCAGCGAGTTAAACCACCTCCACAATGCCAGGGAATCCGTGCAAAAAGGCAATACGGTGTCTTTGTTACTGAAAAGTGATACCGATTCCGGGCAGGGTGCGGCAGGGCAGACCGGTTCCGGCAAGACACGCTATTTCGGACCGCTGCTCGCCAGCAGAAACTTCCAGGAAATGTTGCAGGGCCACGGTGAATTGCAGTCCATGCTGGATAATATTGACAAGAGTCTGCGTAACATAGATTTACTGGCAAAGGCCAGTGCACCGACAGGTGATGAGCATGCCCGGTCCGGCGCCGCGTCATCTCCGGCACCTGCTGACAGGAGGTCCCCCGGGGCAGCCGCCGCTAACGGACCGGCACGACCACAGCAGCGGGGATTTTACAGGCAGAGCGGTGATCCGCAGTGGCAACAGCAGTGGGAATACCGTGAAGGCGAACCAACAGACTATCCGGCACCGAAGATTCCGCTACTGCCGGAGATCGAATTACCGGCAGACCGTGCACTCAAACCCTTGCCGGAACCCGGATTCACCGGGCTGCCGGAGTCCGGGTTCCTGGGTCTGCCGCCGGAATCCGAGTTCTTAAGTGATTTGCCAGGCGCGGAAATAACCGGGCTGCCGGAGTCCGAAATCCTGTGGCTGCCGGAAACCGGCAGGTTTCGCATGCCGGCAGGGGAGGAAGATTATGCCTATCCGGATAGGGTCCTGCGCAAACACACACGCCCCGGGGAGCGTTATGCGTATCAACTGAATCGTCTGATCCCGGCGCCGGTGGACGATGCCGGGTTCGAGCCCGGCGCAGTACCGGTCGGGAAGGCCTTGCGCGAGCTGGCGGCTGCCCTCATCAGTGCCACTAACCGAATAGCACAACTGGGTGAGTCACTCGACCCGGCGGCGGAAATTACCGGGCTGGAGGAGCGCATTGCAGCACTGCGTGAACGCATTCTCAAGTTGCGTGCACGCATAGCAAATGCCATTGCCCTCTATGAAAGTTACACGCAGGCACTGGCGCTGAATGAACTGGATCGCCGCCAACATTTACTGGAAGACCTGCTGGAGCAGGCCAGCCTGGAGCGTGCAAAGACCTATGATCAGGCCAGTGATCGCTAAAGCCAGTCGAGGTCTGGCACTGCCGGTGAGCTGCCTGCTGGCGGTAGCCTGTGCCGTTCAGCCCGGACTTGATACGCCAGAAAGTGTGCCTGCGGCTACGGCGCCGGACCCTGTGACATCTGCCCTGTCGGTAAAGATGGGGCGAAAGAAAGCCATCACTGCCTATTATGACTATCTCGTACGTTACCCGGATGGACCTGAGCATGACAGGATAACCCGCCGCCTTGCCGACCTGCTGGTTGAACAGGCGGCAGACATGCAACTGGCTGCAGCCACGACAAGTGATGATCCTGCGCAGCTGAAAGCAGCGTCCAGGCATTCTTATAATGAAGCAATCGACCGCTATGAATACCTGCTGAACAAGTACCCGGACGGACCTGACACGACCGACCTGCTATACCAACTGTCGAGATCCTACGGGGAAACCGGCAAATCGAGACAGGCCCTGACGGTCATCGATCGTCTATTTGCGCAGAAGCCGGCCAGCAATACGCGACTCTATGCCGATACCCGGTTCCGCCACGGTGAATTATTGTTTGGGAAAGGTGCCTACCTGGAAGCGGGGCAATCCTACCAGGCGGTGGTTGACATGGGTGCGTCTGTGCCGTCCTATGAGCAGGCGCTCTACAAGCTTGGCTGGAGTTTGTTCAAGCAGGAACGATACGCGGATGCATTGCTGGTGCTGTTTTCATTCCTTGACAGGAAGCTACCGCCCGGTGAGGCATTCGATGCGCAGCTGGCACAGCTGTCACAGGCCGACAGGGAACAGGTCACCGATGTGTTTCGCGTCATCAGCATGAGTTTCTCGCAGCTGGAAGGCGTGGATTCAGTGCAAGCGTTTTCCAGTCGCCATGGCAACCGCAGCTACGATGAACACCTCTACCTCGATCTTGCTGAAGTGTATGTTGAGCAGGACCAGGTAACCGAAGCGGCCAGGACCTGGCAGGTACTGGCACAACGTGCCCCCCTGAACCCGCAGGCACCGCGCCTGATTGCACGGGCGATCTCCCTCTATCGGCAGGCAGGTTTCCAGCAACGCATCGTTGAAACCGAAACGGTTTTTGTGCGTGACTATGGTATGAACAGCGGCTTCTGGGCTGCACATTTACAGCAGGACTTTCCGGACGTGTTGCAGGTATTACAGTCCAGCCTGAAAGAGCTTGCTCATGTCAGCCATGAGCAGGCACGCAAGACGCATGATGCCGGTGATTACCAGGCGGCAGCGCAATGGTACCGGGAATATCTGACATCATTCGGGGATGAGGCCGATGCGGCGGAGATGAATTTCCAGCTGGCCGAACTGCTTTATGAAAACAGCCAGTACCGGCAGGCCATCGATGAATATGAGCGGACAGCCTGGTCCCGTGGTGAACATCCGCGTGCAGCAGAAGCAGCTCTGGGTGCGCTGCGCGCCAGCGATGAAGTCCTTCAACATGCCGACGTCAAAGACAAGGCCGCCATTGCAGAACGTGCCAGGGCAGGCGAACTCCGTTTTGTAACGACCTGGCCGAATCACTCTGCAGCCCCGGGGCTGCTGGCGCAAACCGGCACTGCTTTGCTTGAACAAAAACAATACGACACAGCCCTTCGTGTCAGCGAGCGTGTACTGGGAAAGATGGTATCGGCGACGCCTGCACTCAGACAGGCGGGCTGGTCCATGCAGGCGCAGGCTCACTATGGACTGGGGGACTACCCGGCGGCCGCTGATGCCTACCGCGAGGCCCTGACGCTTGCCGGTCAGGATGATGCGCGGCGACCTGCACTGCAGGAAGGACTGGCGCTGGCCACCTACAGGCAGGCAGAACAGACATTAATGCTGGGCAACAAACGTGCCGCGGTGGCATTGTATCAACAGGCTGCGCACCTCACGCCCGATGCATCCATTCGTTCCAGGGCACAATATGATGCCGCGACAGCCCTGTTGGCAGATAAGTCATGGAAGCAGGCGATCCGGATGCTTGAACAGTTCCGCAGCGATTATCCGGACGACCCGTTGCAGGCCGAAGTTACCCGAAAGCTGGCTTATGCATATGAGCATAGCGGTAACAGCAGTCAGGCCGCAGCAGAATACCTGCGCCTCGGGCAGGATCGGCGGCAGACGGATGCGTTGCAACGCGAAGCCCTGCTGCATGCTGCCGACATTTATGCGCAGACAGGCGAGGCCCGACAAGCTGTCAGAATTCGTGAGCTCTACCTTGAACAGTTTCCACAACCCGTACAGGCTGCTGTTGGCGTGATGCAACAGCTTGCTGATCTGGAATCAGGCATCGGTAATGCAAGCAAGCGACAGCACTGGCTTGAGGAAATCATCAGGCTGGATCGTACGGCAGGTAATGCCCGGACACGCGTACCTGCCGCAGAGGCTGCGCTGGTACTGGCCGATAACAAACTCGCCGCCTTTCACAAAATTCAGCTGGTCAATCCGGTGCAGGACAGTCTTGCGCGCAAGTTACAGGCGATGAAGAGGGCACTGCAGGCATTCGAGGCAGCCATCGACTATGGCGCCAGACCCGTTAGCACGGCGGCCACCTATCAAATTGCAAGCATGTACGACGAACTGGGCCATGCGCTGCTGACATCCGAGCGCCCGGACAGTCTGAATGCAAAGGAACTGGCAGAATATGATTTACTTCTCGCAGAGCAGGCCGCACCTTTTGAGCAACAGGCCATTGAAATCTATACAACGAATGCACAGCGCTCAGGTGGCGATCAGCGAGATCCCTGGGTTGAAAAAAGCGTGCAACGCCTTGGTGAACTGCAGGGTGTTCAGTAGAGCCCGGATGGAGCGTCAGATTATGCAAGAAAAACAGTATATCCGCCTGCTACTTGTTGCAGTCCCCCTGTGGGGTTTTAGCGCAAGCGGACAGGAACAACAACTTGAACAGGAAACAATTTCTATCAAGGGCAATCAGGGATTGCCAAAAACGATGTATATCGCACCCTGGAAAAGAGTCGGTGCTCCGCTGGAGAGTGATGAACTTGAAGGTGACATAGGCAAAGAAACAGAACCGGTTGAGCGTGATATTTTTCAGCATGAACTGGAGTTGCAACGTCAGGGCTACAGTATCGACTAGCAGGCTCCCCTGACGCTAAACCGGCGTTTAATGTGCTAAAAACACAAGGATAATTCGCCCGGAAAAGAGCCGCTTAGCTGGCAATCGTGGCTGCGTTGGGTATATGGTTAAGGTCAGGAGTCTGGCAAGGAGTTCGATATGGAAACGTTGTATGCAGTACTCATGTTCTTCCAGTCCGGCGGACCGTTCATGTATCCGATTCTGCTGGTGCTTGCCATCGGCACCGCCATCGCTATTGAGCGTTATATTTATCTCACGTTTGTACGAGCCAGGAACAAGGGCATATGGAAGCGTGTCTTGCCGTTGCTGGAAGGTGGCAAGTATGACGCTGCCCGTGAAGCCGTCATGCATTCGGATGCAGCAGTCAGCAGGATTCTGGGTTACGGCCTGAGTCGCGCCGAGCGCCGGGGCAGTGGTGACGAAGTACAAATGGCCATGGAGGAAGGATTGCTGGAGGTGGTGCCGCGACTGGAGAAGCGTACCCACTACCTGGCAACCCTGGCGAATATTGCCACCCTGCTGGGCCTGCTAGGGACCATCATCGGTCTGACAGAAGCATTCTCCACCGTCTCTGCAGCTGACCCGGCCGACAAGGCCAACCTGCTTTCGGCAAGCATATCCATTGCGATGAATACCACGGCATTTGGTCTGATGGTCGCCATTCCCCTGTTGCTGACACACGCCGTGATGCAGACCAAGACATCGGAACTGGTCGATACACTGGAAATGGTAACGGTCAGGTTGTCCAACCTGGTTTCCGGCGCAGCGGTTACGAACAGGGATACAACGTGAGACCTCGCTGGCAACGGGCGGCAAGGCGGGACGTACACACTGTTGATGTGACTGCCTTCCTCAGTCTTATGGTAATTCTGGTACCGTTTCTGCTGGTGACCGCAGTCTTTTCCCGGGCAACAATTCTTGAGATCCAGCCGGTAAGTGCTGAGAGTGATCAGAAATCAGCGCCTGACCCGTTGCAACTACAGGTGATTGTGCGTCATGCCGTGATTGAAGTGAGTTACCTTGGGCAGACCCGGGCCGAGCGAATTGACAGATCATCCGATGACAGGGCACTTGCGTCACTTGCAACGCTGGCCGGCGAACTGAAAGCACGTTTCCCACAAAGCCTTGAGGCAACTGTTTTGCTGGAACCGCAGATTCCCTATGACGTACTGGTACAGGTACTGGATGTGTTGCGGGTCAAGCTGCAACAGACCGGCGATGCTGTCGAGCAGACAGAGCTTTTCCCGCTGATTGCGCTCGGTCCCGTACCGGCATCCAGGCAACCGATGCGTGGTGCGCAATGACCAGGATTCCCCGGGGAGCGGCACAGTTCAAGTGGCGCCGCCAGCGTCAGGAAAAGTCACGGCGCTGGCCAACACTGAATCTGGTAGCACTGATGGATGTCTTTACCATCCTGGTGTTCTTTTTCCTGGTGCATTCCCTGGACAGCGCCCCGGAAGCGCACAACGCGCTTGTGAAGCTGCCTGAATCTGTTGCAGACCAGCAACCCAGGGATACGCCGGTCGTCATGATTACCCGGGATAACATCCTGGTACAGGGTGAAGCGGTTGTTGCCGTTGATGCGTTCATGCGTGCAGCCGGTGGCGAGATCCAGGCCCTGCGGACCGCACTGCAGACCCAGCTGACAGCGGATGCACCCGTCGATGCTGACCGGGAAGTAACAATCATGGGTGACAGATCCATTCCGTTTGAGTTACTCAACAGGGTCATGCAAACCTGTAAGCGTGCAGGTTACGGCAACATTTCACTGTCGGTGCTGCAACGGTCATCCGGGGCAGGTTAGTGCCATGTCGACCATGACCCTGCAAGCAAGCCTGCCCTGGACAACTTCGCATGAAGAAGACCGCCGTTTTCGTCGAATCCTGTTGCAGACTCTTTTGATCAGTCTGGTTGTCGGTACAGTCACGCCCTATGTCCGGATACCACAACCTGATGCCGGGATTACAGAGGAACTGCCACCACGCCGCGTGCGCCTGCTTGGTGAACAGCAAGCGCCTGCGCCACTGCCGGCACCCGTACAGACAGCACCCGCGGTGACTGCTCCATCTGCGCCGCAAACCGTACCCGAGCGACCACCGGCTGCACCGGTCGTGACACCCCGCCAGAAAGCGGCAAACAGCGGGATACTGACCATGAGTGACGAGCTCGCCAGGCTGCGCGACAAGGCACCGAGGACCGGGACAGCATCGGTGCAAGACGATACTGTCAGTCAGGGGCACGCAGAGACAGCAAACCCCTCCGCACTGACTGCAAACGTGATCCGTGGCAGCAACGGTATTGACGGTGGTGTCGCCCACCAATCGGTGCTGGGCGCGGGTGGCCTGCCGGGCAGGGAAAACAGCCGGCAAGGCGCGGGTGGTCGTGCAGGGACAGCGGCGACAGGCGGACGGGCATCTGCGCCTTCGCCAGGCGTGGTTCGCAGCCAGGAAGAAATTCAGGAGATACTGGATCGGAACAAGGGTGCCATGTACGCACTCTACAACCGCGAGTTGCGCAAGGATGCCACCTTGCAGGGCAAGGTCGTCATGAGTATCACGATTGCCCCGGCAGGCAATGTTACCCGCTGCGTCATCCTCAGCAGCGGACTGGGTTCAACCTCGCTGGAACAGCAGCTGGTAGCGCTCATCAAACGCATTGACTTTGGTAACAAACCGGACGTGCCTGTGGTTACCACGAAGATTCCTATCGAGTTCTTTCCAAGATGAGCGCCGGCTGCTGCAATAGCAGGCAACTCGCCGGATTCCGTGTGTTACTGGCGACCGTGCTGTTGCTGTGTACCGTTGCCGTGCAGGGCACGAGCCCGGTGCTGGACTGGCAGGTGTTGCTGGCAGACCCCGATCCCGTGGAACTGACAGAACTGGCCAGCCAGTATGAACATGCCGTCGGTTATCGTCGTGATTATGGCAGGGCCCGGCAGCTGTATTGCGCAGCCGCCCGACTCGGCCACCTGCCGGCACAGGTGCGCCTGGCCTGGATGTATGCCAATGGCCTTGGCGCCCCCCGGGATACGGACCTGGCCGCCGCCTGGCTGCAGGTGGCCGCGGCCAATGGTGATTTGCAGATACGCAAGTTTCTCGCCTATGTCGGCGAGCCTGATGTCCCCAGGAAACCAAGATGTACCTACGAAAGCCGGTTTGATGCCTATGCCATCGCGTCGATACCTGGCCAGAACAGGGTTACAGGTATCGGCATCAATACCGATACCCCCGAGCGCGAGCAAATAGCATCGTGGGTACGCCAGCTGGCACCGGATTATAGTCTGGACCCGAACCTCATTCTTGCAATTATCCAGGCAGAATCGAATTTCAATCCAGGTGCCCACTCGCCAAAGAATGCACAGGGCCTGATGCAGTTGATTCCCTCCACAGCAGCCCGCTTTGGTGTCAGGGACATTACTGACCCGTTGCAGAACCTGCATGGGGGAATGGCCTATGTGCGCTGGTTGTTATCTTTTTTCAAAGGTGACCTGCGCCTGACACTGGCAGGCTACAATGCCGGTGAAGGGGCGGTGGAGAAATACCTGGGTGTGCCGCCTTACCGGGAGACGCAGAACTACATTCGCAAGGTTATCAGTGTCTACGGCCGCGACACTCATCCACCGATTATGCCGGTGGTTGAGCCATCAAAGTTTTTTTCTTCATTCCAGAAAAAACGCTGACCCTGCGACGGTAAACGGAGCCTTCCCTGCTACAAAAACTGTCCGGAATGATTGATCGCATCGCCAGCGTCCGTGCGCTGGTGTTACTGACGCTGCTGGCTATTCTCTTTCCGGTCGCGATTTTCCCTGCCGCCGGAATCGGGGATATCACGCCGCTTGATCTTTATTTCTCCTATTCACCTGACCAGGTCTACCAATACCTTGGCGAGCTGGGCGCCAAAGGTCGTATCGCTTATGCAAGGATGGAATTGACCACGGACCTGCTGTTCCCTGTAGTCTACTCACTGGCACTGACCGTGGCCCTGACGATGGGTGCACGCAGAATACTTTCACCAGATAATCGACTCCAGCATCTGCGCTTCCTTCCATTGCTGATTGTAATTTCTGACTGGTGTGAAAATCTGAGCCTGGCCGTTGTTACAGGCGCCTTTCCTGATAGACTGGATGCGATCGCTAGCGCCGCAAGACTCTTTACTTCGGCCAAGTGGACTTTCCTTATTCTGGTGGTTATAACACTGGTTACCGCAGGTACTTTGGCTGTTACAAAGCAATTTCGGGAAAGATCAGTACGGCGGTGATGGGTCTGGTGGCAGACCTCCTGTGACGAGACCGGCGGGAATCAGAACTTGCGTACCGCCCTGTTCAGCGGGTAGCGCGTAAAGCGCAGCAATTCACCGTTCATTCCCTGCATCAACAGCCCTGACTGGTTGCGCACGAAAGTGTAGCGCGACACTGTATTGGTGCGCGGGCTGTACATGTTGACGATATCGTCCTCGACACTGATCGCACCATTCAGGCCAAGTCGACCGGCGCGCAGCCGAAAGCGGTTGCCTTGCACCTCGAGGACTTCACCGGAAGCACCATACCAGCGTCCCTCGATGATCGAGGCGCCCGGGAAGGGCTCTACGCCCGGGTTCCGGTAACCCGGTCCATAACCGGCACGGGAGCCCGGGTAACCAATACCGCCAGGGTAACCGCCGCCAAACGGGTTGCCCCAGCCATTGTCCCATGGCGACATCGACCACGGTGAATTGCCGAACGAATTAAACGGGGAACCAAAGCCCGACATCATCGGCCAGGCGCTCATGCCAAGGTTAAAGGAATTCAGTCCGCCAAAATTGTTGCCCCAGTTATTGCCCCAGTCATTGTTGTCATTGCCGAGCATGGCATCGGACATCACGTTCATCATGGTCAGCATCATGCGGAACATCAGGCCGAACATGTCCTCGAAAGCCTGCGCAGTCGACGGCAGCGGGGCGCTGAGGGCAAAGATCAGAATCAATATGGCGCGTTTCTTTCTCATGACATCACGTTAACGGGAAAAAGCTCTCTACCCTTGATTCTGAAAAGCAAACCACCCACCTTGCTGTAGCGAGCCATATTACCATATATTGTGTTTTGTTATCAGCAAGATACAATACTTTGCGATCACGTGGCTTATGCCGCGTAATGGCGCCTCGCAAAACGCCTGGTCTATAAATTTCCTTTTAAAGATCATGCAATTAACATCAACAGCCATGCTAAACTGACCGGCTTGACCGCAGACGACTGAAACCATGACAAAAATCTCCGACCTGCTGGCCGAGCGCATCCTGTTTCTGGACGGCGCCATGGGTACCATGATCCAGCGCCACAAGCTGGGCGAGGCCGACTACCGTGGCGAGCGTTTTACCGACTGGCCCAGTGACCTCAAGGGCAATAATGACCTGCTGGCACTGACACAACCGCACATCATTGCAGACATCCACCGCCAGTACCTGGAAGCCGGGGCGGACATCGTCGAGACCAACACCTTCAATGCCACGCGCGTGGCCATGGCCGATTACGGCATGGAGGAAATCAGTTACGAAATCAATGTTGCGGCAGCGCAGCTCGCGCGCGCGGTTGCGGACGAGGTCACTGCCAGCAACCCGGACAGGCCGCGCTTCGTCGCCGGCGTGCTCGGACCGACCAACCGTACTGCGTCGATCTCTCCGGATGTCAACGATCCCGGCTTTCGCAACATCAGTTTCGACGAACTGGTCGAGGCCTACATCGAATCCACGCGCGGCCTGGTCGAGGGCGGGGCTGACATCATCCTGATCGAGACTATCTTCGACACCCTGAATGCCAAGGCCGCGATATTCGCGGTTGAACAGTTCTTTGCAGACAGCGGCAGCCGCCTGCCGGTGATGATTTCTGTCACCATCACCGACCAGTCCGGTCGCACACTCACCGGGCAGGTCACCGAGGCATTTTACAACTCACTGCGCCATGCAAAGCCTGTTTCGATTGGCCTGAACTGCGCACTCGGCGCCGACGAGTTACGCCAGTACGTGGAAGAGCTGTCGCGCATTTCCGACACCTGTATCTCCGCCCACCCGAATGCCGGCCTGCCAAACGAATTCGGTGAATACGACGAAACGCCGGAAAAGATGGCCGGCGAGCTTGCTGACTGGGCCGCAAACGGATTCGTCAATATTATCGGTGGCTGCTGCGGCACCACGCCGGACCACATCAGGGCCATCGTGGAGGCCGTCAGCCAGCATTCGCCACGCAGAATTCCCGAGATAGCAACGCAGTGCCGTCTGTCCGGACTGGAACCGTGCAACATCGGCAAGGACTCACTGTTCGTCAACGTGGGCGAGCGCACCAACGTTACCGGCTCAGCGATGTTCAAGCGCCTGATTATGGAAGGTGACTACGAGACTGCACTTGACGTGGCACGCCAGCAGGTCGAGAACGGTGCACAGATAATCGACGTCAACATGGACGAGGGCATGCTGGAGTCGAAAGAGGCGATGGTGCACTTCCTGAATCTTATTTCGGCGGAGCCCGACATCTCGCGCGTGCCGATCATGATCGACTCCTCCAAGTGGGAAGTGATCGAAGCCGGCCTCAAGTGCATCCAGGGCAAGGGCGTGGTGAATTCCATCAGCCTGAAAGAAGGCGAGGCAGAATTCATTCGCCACGCAGAACTGGTCAAGCGCTACGGCGCCGCTGCCATCGTCATGGCATTCGACGAGACCGGCCAGGCCGATACACGTGCACGCAAGTTCGAGATTTGCCAGCGTGCCTACCAGATCCTCACCGAACAGGTCGGCTTTGCGCCGGAAGACATCATCTTCGATCCGAATATCTTCGCCGTCGCCACCGGTATCGAGGAGCACAACAATTACGGCAAGGATTTTATCGAAGCGACCCACGACATCAAGCAGAAACTCCCGCACGCCTTGATCTCGGGCGGCGTATCCAACGTGTCATTCTCATTCCGTGGCAATAACCCGGTGCGCGAGGCAATTCATGCCGTGTTCCTGTACCACGCCATCAAGAACGGCATGGACATGGGCATCGTCAATGCCGGCCAACTGGCGATCTATGAGGATATCCCGAAAGAATTACGCGAACGTGTCGAAGACGTGGTGCTGAACCGTCATGACGATGCCACCGAGCGACTGCTTGAGGTCGCCGAGCAGTACCGGGGAGACGGCAAGGGTACGGAGAAGGTCGACAGCCCGGAATGGCGCGAGTGGGATGTCAACAAGCGCCTCGAACACGCGCTGGTCAAGGGCATAACCGATTACATCGAGGAAGACACCGAGGAGGCACGCCTGAATGCCGATCGCCCGCTGGACGTAATCGAGGGGCCATTGATGGATGGCATGAACGTGGTCGGTGACCTGTTCGGCGCCGGCAAGATGTTCCTTCCACAGGTGGTGAAATCCGCGCGCGTCATGAAAAAGGCCGTGGCGTGGCTGATGCCATTCATGGATTCAGAGAAGGATGGCGGCGTGCAGAGCAACGGCACCATCCTGATGGCAACGGTGAAGGGCGACGTGCACGACATCGGTAAAAATATCGTCGGCGTGGTGCTGCAGTGCAACAGCTACGAGGTGATCGACCTCGGCGTCATGGTGCCGGCCGAAACCATCCTCAAGACCGCCAGGGAAAAGAACGTCGACATTATTGGCCTGTCCGGCCTGATCACTCCGTCACTGGACGAGATGATGCACATCGGCAAGGAGATGGAGCGTCAGGGCTTTGAACTGCCGCTATTGATCGGCGGCGCAACCACCTCGCAGATCCACACCTCGGTGAAGATCGACCCGCAGTACCGTGGCGCAGTCGTCTATGTCGCCGATGCCTCGCGCGCTGTCGGTGTCGCCAGCACCCTGTTGAGCGCGGATCGACGCAAGGCCTACATCGCGGAGATCAAGGAAAAATATCAGCGCCTCCGCGATCAGCGTGCCGGGCAACAGCAGGCACGCACGCTCACCAGCCTCAAGGATGCACGTGCCAACAAGTTCGCTACCGAATGGAGCCAGCACCCGATAGTCAAGCCGACATTTACCGGCCTCAAGCTGTTTGACGATTACCCGCTGGCCGAGCTGGTCGATTACATCGACTGGAGCCCGTTCTTCAAGGCCTGGGAACTGGCCGGCAAGTTCCCGAAGATCCTCGACGACCCGATCATTGGAGCGGAGGCAACGCAGCTGTTCAAGGACGCTAACGCCATGCTGGAAAGCATCGTCAGTGAAAAATGGTTACAGGCACGTGCCGTCATCGGTTTCTTCCCCGCCAACACGGTCAATGACGATGACATTGAACTGTACACGGACGACTCACGCAGCGAGGTCAGGGCAGTAATTCATACCCTGCGCCAGCAGATCAACCGCCGCAACAATGCCCCCAACCTGGCGTTGGCTGACTACGTCGCACCAGAGGACAGTGGCGTGGCCGATCACATCGGCGCGTTTGCCGTCACCGCCGGTATCGGCATTGAAAAGAAGGTCGCCGAATTCGAGGCCGATCACGACGACTACAACAGCATCCTGTTAAAGGCACTCGCCGACCGGCTGGCCGAGGCCTTTGCCGAGCGCATGCACGAACGCGTGCGCAGGGAATTCTGGGGATATGCAACCACGGAAGACCTCTCCAACGAGGCCCTCATCAAGGAGGAATATCGTGGTATCCGCCCGGCACCAGGTTATCCGGCCTGCCCGGACCACACCGAGAAGCGTACCCTGTGGGAGCTTATCCAGCCGGATGTGAATGCCGGCATGACGCTGACCGAAAGCTTCGCTATGCTGCCAACCGCATCCGTCTCCGGCCTGTACTTCGCCCACCCGGGGGCGCGCTACTTCGGTACCGGCAAGCTCGGTCGCGACCAGGTCGAGGACTACGCAAAACGCAAGGGCATTGAAGTCAGCGAGGTCGAGCGCTGGCTGGCATCGGTGCTGGGCTACGACGCTTAACTCAACACCTTCCCCATATAGTTTCCCTGTCGCGGTCAAGAAGACGTGGTTGTGACATAGGGCATCCTTGCCGTGTTTGCTAATTCATTTGGGCCGTGCTATATCAAACTAAACCTTTGTTTTGCAGGGAATGCAATATGTCTTTCTTACCCAATTGTCGTAAGACAACCCCGACTTTTAGGCCCTCTAATAGTTGTTATATTTTTATCAGGCATAGAGAAGCAATAAATGAAGCTAGAGCTTGATCATGTTTTCATTCTTGTTGAACCGGAGGCAAAAGTAGCAGATTTATTAGTAGAGCTTGGTTTTCAGGAGGGCAGAAGAAACAAGCATGAAGGCCAGGGCACTTCTAACCGGCGATTCTTCTTCTCAAATGGTATGTTGGAATTATTATGGCTACACGATGCCGAAGAAGCTAAAAATGGTCCAGGACGGGACTTGTTCTTTCCAGAACGTGAAAATGATTCAGGCGCATCTCCATTTGGAGTGATACTGCGTAGAATAAACAAAGCAGATTTTGAAATGCCATTTGATGGATGGAAATATCAACCTGATTATTTTTCACCTCCTTGGGCATTTCATGTTGGTTCGAATTCTAAGTATCTTGTTGAGCCTCTCTGTATTTATGTACCGTTTATAGAGCCAGCAGCCTCTGCCAGAAAAAAGGAGGAGGGTACGTTTAAATCAATTGATAACGTTTTAATCCATACACCGTCTGACCCCTTTTCTAATATCTTGGATATTGTCGATTCAGCAGATAGATTATCTATTGTGCAGGGGGATAAGCATCTTATGGAGATAACATTTGATGATAGGCAGTGTGGAAAGACTCGTGATTTTAGGCCAGATATTCCATTGGTAATTAATTGGTAGAAAAAATGCTATCGTGCCTATATTTCGAATATATATAACAAATCGTTCGAGTTGACACAATTCAAACGTTAGCGATATTAAATAATTTACGATCTATTAAACTAATAACTTTAGGGGTAAACGATGAAATACTACCTGGTGCTGTTCTCAATGCTTTTTACATTTTCAAGCATATCAGTGGCACATAATGTCAATACTCCAAAAACCATCGAGCAATACGCGTTAGATAAAGTCAGCAACCATATTTACGTAGTTCATGGTAGGCACGAATTACCCAGCCCTGAAAACCGTGGTTTCATGAATAACCCGGGTGCAATCTTAACAAAGAACGGTGTCATTATTGTTGACCCGGGTAGTAGTGCAGAAATTGGCAAACAACTATTGGATAAAATACGAGAAGTATCAGACAAACCCATAATTGCTGTGTTTAACACTCATGTGCATGGCGATCATTGGCTTGGAAATAATGGTATTCGTGAGCTCTATCCTGAAGTGCCAATTTATGCGCACAAAAATACAATTACACGTATTGGTGCTGGAGAAGGCGAGGATTGGCTGGAAATTTATATGAAAATGACTAAAGGTATAGTTAGTGGCACGCAAGTAACGATTCCTGATATAGGTCTTGCTGGTGGTGAGGAGCTCAAAATAGACAATGTGACACTCAAAATACATCACACCGGTCATGCCCATACAAATACAGATATTATGATCGAAGTTGTGGAAGAAAAGAGTCTTTTTTTCGGTGACATTGTTTCTGCAAAAATGGTACCTAATTCGGTTGTACCAAAAGATGCCAATTTTAAAGGCACCATTGCTGCTATTAAAACGATGCTGGATCGGGATATAAATTTATTTATACCTGGACATGGCCGTAGTGGTGGACGCGAAGTTCCTGATGCGTCTCTACGATTTTTGGACATAATGTATTCTTCTACTGAAAAATACTACAAGCAAGGCCTTCAGGATTTTGAAATGAAGGGGCGGATTGTTAAAGATTTGGCAGAATTTAATGATTGGGACCAATTTAATGAAATAGGTCGAGTTCTAAGCTATGTTTACAAAGAAGTAGAAAACGATAATTTCTAAACAAAGTTGAAATCTATAGCTGCTAACAAGGCGTTCGAGTTGACGTATTTATTTCCAGTCTTCTTGTGCAGAATCGTACAAAAAGACCAATGCATAAATATGCAACTCAACTTAAACGTTAAATAAATATGGGCCAGTTACGATCCTCAATATAATTGAGTACAATATCCGGCAATAATTCTGTCTATTCACGATGATTTTTCTCAGGAAATCCCTAAAAGCATGGGGAACATCCGCATTCAGGGATGTGTTGAAGAGTGAAATCGAACAGATGAACACCGATGTGCTGCACCTGCAGCAAGGTCTGTCGCAGAGCAGTGTTGCACTGGATGACAATCTGGACGCCATCATCATCAGCGTGTCAGATGAAACTGACTGCATCTGCGTAAAGGCCGGCATTTATTATGCAGGGATAATTGCCGGTTGCAGTTGCGCGGATGACCCCACGCCCGACAATCAAACCACCGAGTATTGCCAGGTCCTGCTTGCTATCGACAAAACAACGGCTGAAACAACGGTAACCCTGTTGCAAGAGCAGACCGGGTAGTTGTTCGCTTGATTGTCCTGTTCAACAAACCGTTCCGTGTCCTGTCACAATTCACTACCGAGGGTGACAAGGCCGTGCTGGCCGACTTTATCGATATCCCTGGCGTGTATTGTGCCGGTCGACTGGACTATGACAGCGAGGGCCTGCTGGTCCTGACCGATGACGGCAGACTGCAGCAACGCATAGCCAACCCGAAATTCGGCAAGGAGAAGGGCTACTGGGTGCAGGTCGAGGGTATCCCCGGTGAAAGCGACTTGGACAAACTGCGCAAAGGTGTTCCGCTCAAGGACGGTATGACCCTGCCTGCAAAGGTCAAGACGACAGCAGCACCTGATATCTGGCCGCGTGATCCACCGATCCGGGAACGCAAGGCCATCCCGACCTGCTGGCTGGAGCTGACCATCAGCGAGGGCCGTAACCGGCAGGTACGGCGCATGACGGCACACATTGGTTTCCCCGTACTGCGCCTGGTGCGTTACCGGGTAGGCGAGTGGTCGCTGGGTGATCTGCCTGTTGGTAAGTGCCGGGTGATTAAAGGTTAAACATCAGCTAGTAGTTGCATCCTGCTGTTTTTTATATTTATCTAACTACAAGCTATTCCCTGATCTTACGGCGCAACGGTCGTCGAATCGAACCGATCACCAGGATGAGTGTACTGACTGCCAGGATCGGCACGACCGGCAGGAAACCGAAAGACCAGGTGGTGGGAATGACATCGGTCGCATAGCCCAGCAATAAGGCCTCACCCACCAGGATGGAAGCCATGCACGCACCGGGTCGGGTCGACGACCAGTACAGCGTCGCAATGGTGGTCGGGAACAGTACGGCCAGTCCGGTAAACGCGTGGGTTGCGATCTCCAGGATAGTGGCAGGTGGTTTCCACGCCAGCGCCAGACCGATCAAGGCCAGGACTGCAACCAGTATGCGCCCGGTCAATACCTGGGCGCGGTGACTGGCTGTCGGCCGGAAACCGCGCTGATAGACGTCCCGTGTGAGCATCGAACTCAGTGCCAGTAACTGCGAGTCCATGGTTGACATAAAGGCTGCCAGCGCGCCCACCATGACCAGTGCCTCGAACCAGTACGGGGTATAGGCAGCCAGCATCATTGGCAGCACCTGGTCTACCTGTTTTCCTTCCAGCGCCGGGAAATCGATATGTCCGAGTACACCGATAGTAATCGGGAACAGGAACAGTATCGCTGTTACCAGCGGGTAAAGGGTGATGGTCCTGTGCAACGCGGCTGTGCTGTTCGGGATGAAAAAGCGCATGAAGATATGCGGGAACATCGGCACGCTCAAAAACCACAGCAGTGAATAACTGAACCACTTGCCGGGAGTATAGTAGTCATGCAGTCCGCGCGCTGTGAACAGTCCCGGCTCCAGCTCCAGCACCCGTGCATTGGCCTGCTCCAGCCCGCCTAAACCACCGGCTACCATAAACAGGGCCGCACTGATCAGTGTAAACATCATGATGCCCTGCAGTACATCGGTCCATGCCACGGTGCGCATGCCGCCCAGGTACACATACAGCACGATGAAGCCGGTGACCAGGCTGGCGGCGACGAAGTAGGGGATATCGCCGTTGGTCAGGTTGGAGATGATATAGCCTGCGCCAATCGGTTGCAGGGCGAGATAGGGCAGGGTAAAGACCACCATTACGCCGAGATAGAGCAGTTCCAGCGATCGGCTGTTGAGTGTTTTTCCGATCAGTTCTGGCGGGGTGATATAACCGTGCCGCTGCCCGGCCTTCCACACGCGACTGCCGACCAGGTAAAAGGCGACCGCCACGAAGGCCGTGCCGAAGGCCATGGTGCCGTAGTAACTGTAGCCGATGCGGTAGCCGGCACCGGCAAAACCGAGAAAGAAGAAGGCGCTGAAATTAGTGGCAATGAGTGTAAAGAACAGCACGAAAGTGCCGACCCGCCGGCCGGCAAGAAAATAGTCTTCGGGCGTGTTTTTCTCTTTGCGCAGGCTGTAACCACTGATGACCAGTGTCAGCAGGGCATAGGCGCCGATCATCAGGTAAAAAAAGTTGTTTCCCGCGAGCATGCCTCAGTCTGGCCCGGGGTCGTCATTTCCGGATCGACCGGCAAGGAAGCCAACCAACAGCGCAACAAGCAATCCCTGCAGCAGCAAGAAATAGAAGACCCGCAGCGGGAAACCCCAGGGGCCGGTATGAATCTCGCCGTTCCAGAACAGGAAATCCTGAGACAACAGGAACAACAGGGCAAACAGGATGCTCCATGTGAGATTGCGGGGCTGTTGCCGATGTTTCATGTCTGCCTGTCCCGGGTTGCACGAATTCCCAACACCCACACAACTATACTTCGGTATGGGTGTGGCGTCATCGATATAAACAGACCTGTTTTTTACTTTTACTGGCCTGTCGAGGCTATCGAGCCGCGCCGCAGCGTTCTGCAGAATTTAATTCCAGGGCACAAATAACTGAACTGCGACGTATCTCATGGTACCCCGGCACATTTTTGCTACTATCAGGGCAAGCAGGACAACAAAACCCGACAGGAGCCACACCGATGAAGTCGCATATTTTAGTGAAACTGCAAGCACTACTCGCCGCAGCACTGGTACTGCTGATGGCAGCACCGGCATTCGCCAAACCACCCCCGTGGGCACCAGCGCACGGTTACCGCAATCAGTACAAGGATCACCACGATTATCCACCCATTCTGCCCTGGCATGGCCGCGGGTATAAGAACGATTACGTGCTGGGCGGACGCTGTGACCGTGCCGGGCTGGGCGCGGTGCTGGGCGGCATGGTCGGTGGCATAGCCGGCTCGCAAATCGGCAAAGGATCAGGGCAGACAGCGGCGACCATCGCCGGTACGGTGATTGGCATCCTGGTCGGGCGCTCGATCGGGCGGCACATGGACGCCAACGACCAGCAGTGCACCGGACAGACCCTGGAGCATGCACCGGACCGCGCAACGGTACGCTGGCATGATCCGGACAGCGGCACCAGCTACGGGGTGACCCCGCTCAAAACCTGGCGCCATCAGGATGGGCGTTATTGCCGTGAATACACCACCCATGCCACGGTCGGCGGACGCTCACAACAGATCTACGGACAGGCCTGCCGCCAGCCGGATGGCAGCTGGGTAAGGCGTTGATCAGCGCCTTACCCGGGTAGTGGAAACCGCTTTCGACAAAAACAACCAGCAAATACCAGGAGAACCACATGTCCAGCAAGCCGGGCAATAACGAGCCCATGACTTCTGCAACCAGCGCGGTCTGGAATAATCATGTCACGGTACCGGACACGCCAGAGGGCTTCACGGTTAGAACCACGTATCCGACCAATCCGGACGGTGCCGAGGTGATGCTGGAACAGTGGGCGGCGGGCAGCGCCGAACCCCCGCACTCACACCCGGGTGATGACATGACCGTGGTGGTCGAGGGCAGGATGGCAGTGCAGTTCTTCACCCGGGCAGGGGATACACTGGTAGCCGACGGTGAACCCCTGGTCCTCAACCAGGGCGATGCCGGGTATATCCAGGCCGGGCGTATCCACGATGCCAGCTACCTGGAAGACTGCAAGCTGGTCTACGTGCATGACCGGGCCTTCGGCTTCAACGCGGAAGAGTAGGTCCCAACACCCGTTCCACCCCGGCTGCTGCCTGGCACATCAGGTCAGTGGCAGGCCGGTAACGTGATGCATGTCCGGTTTTCATCAAATCCCTGCGCTAACGTGTAGCTGTGATGAGGAAACGGAGGCGCACCATGAACCGGACACTTCCTGTAATAATGCTGGCCGCACTGTTGCCGGCAACCGCGGTAGCGGATACCGGTATCACCCTTGGTGCCCGTTACGGGACCAGTGACATCAACGGTTCGCTGCGCCAGTCAAGTACCAGTTCGGCCGATGACCTCGACATCAATGATGACCTGGGATACCGGGATGCCAGTCCGGAGAATTTTTACCTGCAGCTTGAACACCCGTTACCCTTGCTGCCCAATGCGCGGCTGAATCGCAGCGGTATGGATGAATCCGCCAGCGGGCAGTTGACCCGCACAGTCGATTTCGCGGGCAGCACCTTCACACTCGGCGAGACTGTCGGCAGCACGGTAGACGTCACCCAGACCGACATCATCCTCTACTACAGCATCTTCGACACGGTGGCGAATATCGATGTCGGCGTCAATGCGAAGCATCTCGACAGCAGTGCCAGCCTCACTGGCAGCCTGGCTGGTAACGAAACCGCGAGTATTTCAGGCTGGGTACCAATGCTGTACGCCGGTGTTGGGGTCGACCTGCCACTGACCGGCCTGTCGATTGGTGCCGATGGTTCCTATACCGGCTACCAGGGCAGTCGTTTGTATGACCTGAACCTGCGTGCCAGTTACACCACGGACTGGCACATCGGCGCTGATCTCGGCTACCGGCGCATGAAACTGAACCTGGACGATTTCGACGACTCGTATTCTGATATCGAATTCGACGGACCCTATGCCGGTGTGTTTGTTACGTTCTAGGGCAGGCGCTGCACATCGGCCTCAGAGCGGCACACGGATATCACCCAGGATCCTGGCAATTTTCTGGTAATCAACATCGCCGCGGTCCAGGTCATGTTTTTCAGTCTCGGTCGTCAGCACCAGTTCACCCAGAATCTCCAGACTGCCTATCATGCCGGCCATGTGCGGTGAATGGCCCAGGTCCTTGTCGCGAGGCACGAAATAGATCCGCAGATGGCTGCCGTCGGCATCGGTCATGGCGAAGATATTGGCTGACAGGGTAGGGCGCAGACCGATGCGGGTACGTAACCAGTGCTCGACGCTTTCGACGGCACGGTTGATGACGGTATCCGGGTCACCTCCCTGCCAGCACATGCCCTCCACCGGGTAATCCTCGATCACCGACTCGATATCATCAATCGCGTGCGCGGGAGCCAGTTCCAGTGGAAATATCTCCTCCACGCTACGGCGCCTGAAAAACTGGTAGTGAAAATGCTTCGGGACCGAGGTGCCGGCACCCTCACCATTATAGAAACCGACATAACCGGGCATGCGTGCAGACAACTCGGCCAGGTTGGTTATGATTTGCCTGATCGTGAATTGCCCGGGCGCCGTCTCATCCAGATTCCAGGCCTGCGGAATATGGTCGCAGGTGGCGATCACCAGGTGTAATGGCATCAATGGATAGGCATTCATCCATACATGGAAATGCGTGTTGTCCTGCTCGACGTCATAGCCGAACTCAATCCCGCGGTGCTGCCACTGGATATTGGACGCACACAGGAAACAGTCATTGTTGATTGCATCGCCGCGCTCCGGGGGTATAGCATTGACACGGATCTTCAGCCGGTTGACCCGTTCCGGGTTGTACTGCACCGACAGGAACCGCGCCGCATCATCCGGGTGCGGGAACCGGTAGCACTGCACAGCGCCCAGGTTATCACGGATGAACCCCCGCTCCAGCTGATGTTCACGCAAATGCTCGACCGCACCAAGCAGGTTGCCATCACGCGTCTCAAGCGCGCGCATTTCCGCATTCAACTCAGTCCACGAATTGTGATATCGGCGTTTGTCAGTATCAATCTGGTGCATGTTCGCATCAATCTTGTGCATGTTCATCATCGGTGTATCCGGTTGTAATAACAGGCCTGTTGCTATGCTAGACTGCCTGTTTAACCACGTACCGGGCAAGGGGCAGGATTCTATAGCACTTCTGTCCGTAATCAAGCGAGGAACAGATGCAGGGCGACACCATTGTCATCGAAGACCACCACCACAGGGCCGCAATCAATATCGCTGCAAAACTCCTGCCAGTTATCCAGGCCAGTACAGGAAAATACACGCTGACGGTTGCCGGGGAGTCCGGTGCCGGAAAATCCGAGGTCGCCACAGCGATTGCCCGGCAGCTGGAAGCGGCTGACATTCCCTGCCTGATCCTCCAGCAGGACGACTATTTCGTCTACCCGCCGAAGACCAACGACCGCACCCGGCGCGAGGATATCGGCTGGGTCGGCCCGCAGGAGGTCAGGCTGGACCTGATGAGTGAGCACCTGAAGGCCTTCCTCGACAATGAGCCCAGCGTCGAGAAACCGCTGGTGATCTATGCCGAGGACCGGGTCGATTCCGAGACCCTGGACATGCAGGGTGCCAGGGTGGCCATTGCCGAGGGGACCTATACCAGCAAACTGGAGCATGTAAATACACGGGTATTTATCGATCGCGATTACCGTGACACGCGCAAGCACCGGGAACGCCGCAACCGTGATGCCTCAGAGCTGGATGCCTTCATCGACCAGGTACTCATCATCGAGCACGAGATCATTGCCGCCGACAAGGCGCGTGCCGATGTCATCATCAACCGTGACTACACTATAGACAGCTGAACACACATGCACATCGCCTTTCTGAACCCGCAGGGTAATTTCGACAAGAACGATTCCTACCTGACCGAACACCCCGACTTTGGCGGCCAACTGGTCTATGTCAAGGAGGTCTGCCTGGCACTGGCCCGACTGGGCGTGCAGGTAGATATCATCACGCGCCGCATCGACGACCCGCAATGGCAGGGTTTTACGGAGCAGCTGGGCTGGTACACAGACGATCAGAGCGGCCCGCGCATTGTCCGTATCGATTGTGGCGACAGCGGCTTCCTGCGCAAGGAACACCTGTGGCCTCACCTGGACGAGTTCGTTGCGAACACCATCGATTTCTACGGTGAGGGACTGCCGGATGCGTTTACCGCACATTATGCCGATGGCGGTTACTGCGCGGCCTTGCTGAAGCGGTTGACCGGTCGCGGCTTTACCTTCACCGGTCATTCACTGGGCGCACAGAAACTGGACAAGCTCGGCATGCAGCCGGCCAATGCCGAACAAATGGAAAGCGAATACTTCTTCTCGCAGCGCATCACTGCCGAACGCCTGTCCATGAGCGAGGCCTTCAGGATTATCACCTCGACCCGACAGGAGCGCCTCGACCAGTACGGTCACCCGCTTTACCAGGGTGCAATAGATGTCAACGATGATGCCCGGTTTGCCGTTATCCCGCCCGGCGTGAATGGCCAGGTCTTTTCTACCGAGGCCGGCACAGTGGATGCAGGACAGCTGGCCCTGCTGGAGCAGCAATGCGGCGCGACCGACAAGCCCTATATCATTGCCTCCAGCCGCCTCGATGAAAAGAAAAACATCCTCGGCATCGTCAAGGCGTATGCCGGCTCGGCAGAACTGCAGCAGATGGCAAGACTGGGTATTTTCATTCGCGGCATCACCGATCCGTTTACCGACATCGACACACTGCCGGAGGCCGAACAGGCCGTGCTCGGGCCGATCCTTGCCACTATCGACGATGCAGGCATTCGCGGGCTGGTGGACTTTTTCGACATTCGCTCCCAGCTGGCGCTGGCGGCCACCTACCGTTACTTTGCCCGGCGTGGCTCGGTGTTTGCACTGACCGCGTTCTATGAACCGTTTGGCCTGGCACCCATCGAGGCGGCGGCCTGCGGGCTTGCCGTCGTGGCCACGCAGAACGGCGGGCCAACCGAGATTTTCGAGGATGGCTCCGGCATCCTGGTCGACCCGTTCGATGCCGATGACATCGCACAGGGCTTGCGCGAGTGCCTGTTACGCCAGTCCGAACTCGCGACACGCGCTATCGAGCGGGTGCGCAGCACCTATACCTGGGACAAGACCGCGGCAAACTACCTGGCAGTCATCGAGCAGGGGATCCGGGATAATGCCGGGGCAGGGCAGTTCGAGATTCCCGACATTAACAGCCGGGGGCGCATCAGCAATTACCTGTCAGACAGGGCGCAGGCATAAAACGCCGGCAACGGCG
This sequence comes from Gammaproteobacteria bacterium, assembly GCA_029860045.1. Lineage (GTDB taxonomy): Bacteria > Pseudomonadota > Gammaproteobacteria > UBA9214 > UBA9214 > UBA9214. Next base: position 40,209 of record JAOUBY010000006.1, read on the forward strand.
AATTATCCGACTATTCAAACAAACACCATAAACAGCAACGGCTCCCCAGGGAGCCGTTGCTGTTTTACATCTGCACCAGGATATTTCTTGCCATCCGGCTATGACTCGTCGTTATGATCGATCAGGCCGATCGGCGAGTACCTGTGTTCCTGCCCCAGCATGTCGCGGTTGACCACCACCACGCCGCCGGGTGAGCGATGGAAGCGGCGTGCATCCTGCTCCGGGTCTTCACCTATGACGGTACCGTCAGGCACATTGCAGCCATTGTCCAGCAGCACCTTCTTCAGCCGCACATTCTTTCCGATCTTGCAGTCCGGCAGTGCCAGCACATCGACCAGCTCGCAATTTTCGCCAACCTGCACGTTCGAGAACAGCATGGAGTTTTCCAGTTGTGATCGATTGATGACGCAACCGCCACTGACCATGCTCGTTCCCATGGCCGAGCCACCTTCTTCGGCGCCAATAAATTTCGCCGGCGGCAGTTGCTCCTGGTAGGTATGGATACGCCACTCCGAGCTGTACAGGTCGAGCGCAGGATTGGCCTGCAGCACCTCCATGTTGGCCTCAAAGTAGGCATCGATGGTGCCGACATCGCGCCAGTAGGCATTACGGTCCTCCATCTGCTCACCAAACGAATAGGCGTGCACCCGGTGACCTGCCTGCAAGGCGCGCGGAATGATGTCCTTGCCAAAGTCATGGTCGGAATCTTCACGCTTGGCATCGCGGCGCAACTCGGCCTCGAGATATTCATAGGAAAAGATATAGACCCCCATACTGACCAGTGCGTTATGCGGATCGCCGGGGCGGGCGACAGGTTGCTCGGGCTTCTCGCTAAAGGCCACGATACGCTGGTCACCATCGACCGTCACCACGCCGAACTCGCTGGCGTCGGCAAGCGGGACGGTGCAACAGGCAATGGTGATATCGGCACCGAGGTAGGCGTGGGTGGCGAGCATTTCACCATAGTCCATCTGGTAGACATGGTCGCCGGCCAGTATCAGCACGTGTTCCGGGTTATGGCTGGCCACGATATCCAGGCTCTGGAAAACCGCATCCGCGGTACCCGCGAACCAGGCATCTTCATCGACCCATTGCTGGGCCGGTATGATCTCGACAAATTCTCCCATGTCCGTGCGGAAGGTATTCCAGCCGCTCTGGATGTGCCGGATCAATGAATGCGATTTGTACTGGGTCAGGACGCTGATCTGGTTAATGCCGGAATTGAGGCAGTTTGACAGGGCAAAGTCGATAATCCGGAACTTGCCGCCAAACGGTACCGCCGGCTTGGCACGCCAGTCGGTGAGCATCTTGAGACGCGAACCGCGTCCGCCGGCAAGCACCAGCGCAATCGTGCTGCCTGTAAGTCGACTGACAAAGCGTGAGGATTTAGTCGTCATTGTTTTGCTACGTGCCAGTCGCCCATGGTAGTGCAGTTCCACGACAGGTTCAAACCGGCCGTCACTTGTCATTCGAGGCCAGGGAAATAGTCCATTCCGCACCTGCGGACATCAAGTACAATGCCCCCATGAGCGATTCCCGTTTCAACGCCAGCTGTGCGACAGGCCCCGACTGGGAGACCGTCATCGACGCCTGCATTGCCGGTCTTGATGACATTCCGGCTGATACCAACTTTGGCTTTATCTATGTTACCGATCCGTTGGCGCCGTACCTGGACAACATGCTCACACGGCTGCACGAACAGACCGGCGTGCAGGAATGGACCGGCAGTGTCGGCAGTGGAATTTGCTGCACCGCGCGCGAAATCTACGACGAGCCGGCTGCCGCCATCATGCTGGCGGCATTGCCCGCAGACAGCTTCCGCCTGATCCCGGCAGGCATCGCGAAACTGGCCGACACACTGTCACAGCAACAGGAATGGATAAAGCACCACAACGTACATTTCGGTATCGTGCACGGCGACCCGCGTGACCGCCACATTCAGCAGGTCATCGAATCCCTGTCGACCCAGCTTGACCCCGGCTTCCTGGTTGGCGGATTGTCCTCTGCCGATGAAGAAATGAACCAGTTGCAGGTTGCCGGCGAAACCCAGCAGAACGGCCTGTCCGGTGTGCTGTTGTCCGCCGATGTGCCGGTCATCAGCAGCCTGAGCCAGGGCTGCGCACCGCTGGAAAATAAACATGTCATTACCAAGTGCCAGGGCAACCTGCTGGCAGAACTGGATGGCCAACCGGCGCTGGATATCTTTAAACAGGATATCGGCGAGGTGCTGGCAAAGGACCTGTCGCGCGTGGCCGGCTATATATTCGCGGCATTACCGATTCCCGGTTCCGATACCGGGGATTACCTGGTACGCAACCTCATCGGCATCGACCCGCAGGAAAAATTACTTGCCATCGGCGATGACCTGGAAGAAGACACACAGTTGATGTTTTGCCGACGCGATCGTGCGGCCGCGCGTGAAGACATGGAACGCATGCTGGATGATCTCGGCAAGCGCACAAAGGGAAACATCCGCGGTGGCGTCTATTACAGCTGTCTCGGCCGGGGTCGAAACCAGTTCGGTGAGGACTCCGAGGAACTGCAACTGATCAGCGACCGGCTCGGTGATTTTCCGCTGGTGGGCTTCTTTGCCAATGGCGAGATCTCGCACAATCGCCTGTACGGCTATACCGGCGTGTTGACGCTGTTCATCTGACCCCGTCAGCCCGGGGCTAGGTCTTCCAGTATTGCTCGGTGGTGATCTGGCCCGCCTCACGACGGCTGTTCTTCGTCAGCCCGCGCGCTTCCAGCACGGCCCGGGTATCGCTGACCATGGCGGGATTACCACAGATCATGACCTGCGAATTAGCTGCGTTCAGCTCCAGGCCGGCGCGTGCCTCCAGTGCGCCACTCTCGATCGCATCAGGCACCCGTCCGGGCAGGGCAATAGCGCTGGTTTCGCGACTGACGAAGGGAATGTACTGCAGTTGCTGCGAATGCGTCGCCAGCAATGCGTCGATCTGCTCCCGGTAGTTCAGCTCCACGGCCGTGCGCACGGCGTGCACCAGCACGATGTTCCGGTAACGCTGCCAGACCTCGTCTGTAGCCAGGATGGAAAGAAACGGCCCCAGTGCAGTGCCAGTCGACAGCATCCACAGGTGCTCGGCAGCCGGCACCTCTTTGAGCACAAAGAAACCTGCGCCCTTCGGCGCAATAAACACGGAATCGCCAGGTTGCAGCTTGACCAGCCGTGCCGTCAGCGGGCCACCCGGTACACGGATGAAATAAAATTCGTGCACGGGGTTGTCCGGGCCATTTACGAAGGAGTAGGGGCGCGCCACCATTTCACCATCGATCTCCAGCGCCAGCCGGGTGAACTGGCCGGCTACAAAGGGTGCAATATCTGCCTCGAGTTGCAGTGAATAGAGCCCCTGCGTCCAGTGCCGCAATTGCACCACCTTGCCTTCGATCCAGCTCGCCATTAACCGGAGACCTGTACGGGCAAGTCACCGTCAACATTGGCAATCAACGCCGGCTTGCCACCCATCGCGACACCCCGGGGCATCGCTGGAGAGATTTCCGAGGTCTCGCCTACAACCACATAGTCTTCATGCATTTTTCCGCTTCACCCGTTACTGCCGAATGCCTTATGATAGCGTAATTCCGGAGGCCGGTTTGCCGCGCACCCGCCTTTTCAATCAACAGAAAGAATCTTGCATGCACGCAATGTCTACCTGGGAAATGCTCCTGCTCGGAGCCCTGGTCCTCCTGGTCCTGTTCTGGTTTGGTCCGGGCATCAGGGCAACGCTGGAAAAGAGCCGCCAGGCGGAGCAACGCGACTGGACCGGCTTCCTGTTGCCAATCGTACTGGTTATCCTGTTTGTCCTGTTCCTGATGAGCAGTATCTGACATGACTGCAGCACTCTCGATACGCGATCTCAGAAAGACCTACAAGGGCGGACACGTTGCCCTGAAGGGCGTCAGCTTCGATGTTAACCCGGGCGACTTTTTCGCGCTGCTTGGCCCGAACGGGGCCGGCAAGACCACCATCATCGGCATTATCTCCTCGCTGATAAACAAGAGCGGCGGAACGGTATCGATATTTGGACACGACCTGGCTGAGGAACCGGCTGTCGCCAAGGCCTTCCTCGGGCTGGTTCCGCAGGAATTCAACTTCAACATGTTTGAGCCGGCAATCGAAGTGGTCGCCAACCAGGCCGGCTACTACGGCATCCCGCGTGCCGAGGCGTTCCGGCGTGCGGAGAAATACCTCAAGCACCTGGACCTGTGGGACAAACGGCGCATGATGGCGCGCAACCTGTCCGGTGGCATGAAACGTCGCCTGATGATCGCACGCGCACTGGTGCATGAGCCGCGCCTGCTGATCCTCGATGAACCGACTGCCGGTGTTGATATCGAGATCCGGCGCTCGATGTGGAAGTTCCTGCGCGAGATTAACGCGGCCGGCACCACGATCATCCTGACCACGCATTACCTGGAAGAGGCGGAGAGCCTGTGTCGCAATATCGCCATCATTGATGAAGGCGAGCTGATCGAGAACACCAGCACCAAGCAGCTACTTAACACGCTGCACATGGAGACGTTTTTGCTGGATGTCGATACAGCGCTGGACAGCCCGCCGAAGTCTGAAAGCCACACACTGAAGCTGGTTGACCCCACCACGCTGGAAGCGGAAATCTGCCGGGGCGAATCCATCAACAGCCTGTTCACCGAACTGTCGCAACACGGCATACGCGTGGTCAGCATGCGCAACAAGACCAACCGGCTGGAGGAGCTGTTCATGAACCTGGTTGAAAACGGTGCGGGTAGCAGGGGACAGGCATGAACAACCGCGAAAAACTTGTCGCATTCCAGACCATCGCGACCAAGGAAATACTGCGTTTCGCACGCATCTGGGTACAGACCGTGCTGCCGCCGGTTATTACCACGGCACTGTACTTCATTATCTTTGGCAACCTGATCGGCCCGCGCATCGGCGAGATGGAGGGTTTCGGTTACATGGAGTTCATTATTCCCGGCCTGATCATGATGGCGGTAATCACCAACTCCTATGCCAACGTCGTGTCCTCATTTTACGGCTCGAAATTCCAGCGCCATATCGAGGAGATGGTGATCTCGCCAACGCCAAATTACATCATCCTGCTGGGCTTCATCACCGGCGGGGTCGCGCGCGGCCTGATCGTGGGGATTGCAGTCACCGTGGTCTCGCTACTGTTCAACCCGCTCAACGTCCACAGCCTGCCGGTCATGTTCAGCATGATCCTGCTGACAGCGATACTGTTCTCGCTGGCGGGACTCATCAACGGCGTGTACGCGAACAGTTTTGATGATATTTCCATCATACCGACCTTCGTGCTCACACCGCTGACCTACCTCGGCGGCATCTTCTACTCGATCAGCCTGCTGCCCGACTTCTGGCAGACCGCCTCACTGGCGAACCCGATTCTGTACATGGTGAACGCGTTTCGCTACGGCTTCCTGGGAGTCTCGGATATCAGCCTGGTAACGTCCTACGCAATCAGTATCGGCTTTATTATTATCCTGTACCTGTTCAGCCTGCACCTGCTGCGCACCGGGCACGGCATCCGCACCTGAGGCAGGCTACAGCTGCAGCTTGCCGTCCCTTACCGCCAGCTCCAGCTCACCGTTCAGCAATTGCTGCAGGCGTTCGCCCACCAGCTTGCGGCGCCAGCCCTGCATCACACCGGTTTCCGTGTCACCCAGCAACAACGCCTCCAGCTGCTTGCGCGAGGCCAGCACGGTCGGATTGAGAGAGTTCTCCATGGCGCTGATACGCACCACGGCCATCATGACGTCAACCAGTGCATCCTGTTCGGCACTCAGTCGGGTGCGCGTCCCGCGATCGGGAAAGCGGACCGGTTTCTCGCCAACAGCCCTGGCGATGATTCCCAGCAATTCATTGCCAGATCGCTTTAGCAGCCCCTCGCTCAGCCCGCGAATCGAAGATAACGCCTGCAACGTAGTCGGTTTGTGGCGGGCGATTTCCACCATGGCATCATCGCGCAGCATCCAGCCACGCGGGCGGTCCTTCTGGCTTGCCTGTTGTTCACGCCAGTTGGCCAGCGCCTGCAGAATGGACAGGCTGGCACCCTTTAGACGGTTCCCGCCCTTTACCTTGAGCCAGGCATTTTCGGGGTTGATTGCATACAGCTCCGGGCTGGCAAGCTGGCGGAAGTCCTCGTCCAGCCATCCCAGTCGCCCGTGAGACTGCAAGCGCTCCAGCAGTGGCTGATAGAGCGCCGCGAGGTAAATCACGTCATCAGCGGCATAGCGTAATTGCTCTTCTCCCAGCGGCCGCAGCGACCAGTCAGCCCGCGTATGCAGCTTGTCCAGCGTTACGCCGAGCATCTCTTTAACCAGGTTGGCATAACCAATCTGGTCAGCAAGGCCAAGCAGGGGGGCTGCAATTTGCGTATCAAATACGGGCGCAGGCGGGCTACCGGCCAGATGGTAGAAGATCTCCATGTCCTGGCGGGCGGAGTGCAACACCTTGGTGATGTTGCGGTCGGCGAGCAGCTCCAGCAACGGCGCCAGGTCGTCCAGGGCCAGTGGATCGACGCAGGCAACCACGTCCGGTGTGGCGATCTGTAACAGGCACAGTTTCGGGTAGTAAGTCTTCTCGCGCAGGAACTCGGTATCCAGGGCGAACCAGCTGGCGTCGGCGAGTTGCGCACACAGGCTGTCAAGCGCCGCCGGCGTATCGACGTAGAGTACCGGTTGGTCGCCGTGGCCGGTGTTACTCAAACGTCACCATCCACTTCATCAACGTCGACCTGTCCGGTCATGCGGCGACGAATGTGTGACCAGGAGATACCGATGGCGAGAATTCCGCACAGGATGCACAGCACGATCCACGTGATAGCACGGAAACTGTCAGCCTCGATCAAATTCAGGTCGATCATTAGCCAGATAATTGCACCAAAGAATGCGGCCGCGAGAAACAGACCAAACGCACCAAGGGAGCGTGCGGTGGCGCGCAGATAGATGGTCCAGCCAATCAGTAACAGGATACCGGCCAGCGCCATCCACGGCGTCGGGTCGGAAAGATTGTTACTGACCCAGTAGTAATAGGAATATTCGGTAGGATTGTAGGTCGAAAACACCAGCACCATGGCTGCGACCAGGCGCAGCAAAAAACCCAAACCGGTGATGCCCTTGTATGCCGCCATGTCCCGTTCCTCTCGAAGCTGGCCGCAGCAAGGTTGCGCGTCCATTTAGTCCGTGCGCATTCTACAAGACAATAAGCGACAGCTACAGCTACAGTTGTGCATGGCAGGCGCGGTAGAATGGCGCGGCACGCCCGGCCTGTACGGTATTCCCGGCGCCAGCTGACACGCTGATAACATTTCTTGATAAGTAACGCATATGACTGTTTTATATATTGTATATAAATGAATATCACACTGATCAACCCCTATGAGCTGGGCCGGCAGCCGTTCGGACTGGCGGAACCGGCGGCGCTGCTGGAGCAGGCCGGCTGCACGGTCAGCTGCTGCGACCTGTCGATTCAGCAACTCGAGCCCTGCATCGACAGCGACGCCGATGTGATCGCCATTTATATAGCCATGCACACCGCAACACGTATCGCGATAGAGGCGCTGCCGGAAATACAGAAAATTGCACCCGGTGCAAAGCTGTGCGTGTACGGACTGTATGCGCCCATGAATGCAAAACTGTTTCGCTCACTCGGGGTGCAGTTCATTATCGGCGGCGAGTTCGAAAACGGTCTGCTGGAAATGGTCGAACAACTGCGTACCGGACAGGCAGCCGGAGACCTTGCCCCGCTGATACGCATGGAAAATACTGCATTCATCCTGCCCGACCGAAGCAAGCTGCCTGCGCTGTCACAATACGCCGGGCTGATCATGCCGGATGGCACGAGAAAAACGGTGGGCTTTGCCGAGACCACGCGCGGCTGTAAATATTTCTGTCGACATTGCCCGGTTGTCCCTGTCTACGAAGGGCGCTTCTTTGTGATACCGGCCGACATCGTGCTGGCTGATATCCGCGCGCAGGTCGCAGCAGGCGCGGAGCACATCTCCTTCGGTGACCCGGATTTCTTCAACGGGCCCGGCCACGCCATGCGTATCGTGCGCGCCATGCATGACGAGTTTCCGCAACTCAGCTTCGATGCCACCATAAAGATAGAACACATCGTCAAGTACCCGGACAAGATACATGAGCTGGCTGCCAGCGGTTGCCTGTTCATCCTGGCCGCTGTCGAGGCGGTTGACGATGACATCCTGCTAAAACTCGACAAGGGACACACCCGCGCCGACCTGCACACGGCGCTGGAATTGATGCAGGCTGCCGGCCTGGCACTGGCGCCGACCTTTGTTGCCTTTACCCCGTGGACGACACTGGACAACTACCGCGAGCTGCTGCAACACATTGCAGACCTGCAACTGATCGAGGCGGTCGCCCCGGTGCAACTCTCCATCCGCCTGCTGATCCCGGCGGGATCGCATATTCTGAAGCTCCCGGGCATGGCAGCGCAGGTCGGTAGATTTGATCCGCAACTACTGGGACACCCCTGGCGAAACTCCGATCCGCGCGTCGATGCACTGCAGCAATCGGTGCAGGAGTGGGTCACACAGGCCGAGGCGGATGGCATGTCGCGCCCCGATATCTTCCAGGGCATATATCAACGCGCGTGGAGTGATGCCGGTAGCGGCGCACCCGAACTGACACTGGACGGGACCGGGAAGCCGATACCGCGCCTGTCCGAGAACTGGTACTGTTGCGCTGAACCGACGTGCGAGCAACTGGCGCCGTTTCAACTGACAATCGACTGTTCCTGATAGCACCTCTTGAAGAAAATTATCTTCGTTCCCGGCAAGAACCCCAAGCCCCCGGCTAAAGCACACCGTGAGCAGTTGCTGCGTTGCCTGCTGCATGGCGTCCGGAGCATCGACCCACAGGCCGCAGGTGACATCGAGGAACAGGACAGCTTCTCCACGGTCGCATGGAGTCACCTGATGTACGACAGTCAACGTGACATCAGCGAGGACATTCCATGGATTGACCGGCTGCTTGCACAACAAACCCACAGCGACGACGATGTACGCGATGCCCGGCCAGCGCGTTACCGGCTGGCGAAAACCATGTACGTACTTGGTGACCATGTACACTGGTTGATCCCGCTCATCCCGGACCCGCGTGTCAAGGTATCCATCCGCGAGACAGAGATCTACTTCAGGAACCATGGCAACCTCGGCTGCCGCATCCGGGACCTGCAGAAGCATCCGCTGCGCAGCGCTGCCGCCAACAACGACAGGGTACTGCTGATCGGCCACAGCATGGGCTCGATCATTGCCTACGACGCACTGTGGGAACTCGATCACCTGGAAGGCTACAAACAGTGTGTTGACTGCCTGTTGACGATCGGCAGCCCGCTGGGGATGAATTATGTACAACGACGGCTGATCGGCCACAGCCAGAAAGGAAACAGCATCTACCCCGGAAATGTCGGCCGCTGGATCAATATCGCCTCACGCGGAGACCTGGTTGCGCTGGACCCGTCACTGGCTGATGATTTCGATGGCATGACCAGCGAAAACCACACCAGCAGCATTACCGACATGAACAAGGACGTCTACAACTACTATCGCGACAGCAAGGGCATTAACGTCCACAAGTCCTACGGATACCTGGTCAACCCGCATGTCGCCCGCGTCATTGTCGACTGGTGGAACGAACCATGAAATCCATACTGATTGCACACCGGGGTGAGCCGGAAACCTGGCCCGAGAACTCGCTGACCGGTTTCCGCTGCGTACTCGAAGCCGGTGCACGGCTGCTGGAAACCGATGTTCAGCTCACCTCCGACCGGGTGCCGGTACTCAGTCATGACCCGACGTTACTCAAAATGACCGGCCATGACCTGGTAGTCGCACAAACACGCTATGCCGACCTGAAAGACCTGCCGGCCGGCCAGCCGGAGAAATTTGGTGACCGCTTTGGTGATCTGCGCATCGCACATCTTGACGAGTTTGCCACACTACTGGCGCACTGGCCGGATGCAAGGGCCTTTGTTGAGATCAAGCCGGACAGCCTGGAAGCCTTTGGCATAGAGACCGTGGTAGATACGGTACTGACCACGCTGGGGGATGTGCTTGACCAGTGCATACTGATTTCCTTTGATGCCGATGCGCTGCACTACGCACAGAGCAAAAGTACGTTGCCGATCGGCTGGGTACTGAGTGAATGGTCGGATGCGAGCAGGGCACGGGCAACCGCACTGGCACCACAATACCTGTTCGTTAACCGCAAGCGCCTGCCGGATGATGCTGTACTGTGGGAGGGGCCCTGGCTATGGACGGTCTACACCATCAACAGCGCACAGGAGATCCCGCCATTCCTGGAACGCGGCATGCAACGGGTGGAAACCAACGTGGTCAGCAAATTGCTGAAAACCCCGGCACCCGGAGGCAAGGCGCGTGACTGAACATTACGATGTCGTCATCGCGGGTGGCGGCATTCACGGCGTCGGCGTCGCACAAGCGGCGGCCTGCGCCGGTCACTCGGTGCTGCTGCTGGAAAAGACCGGGCTGGCCGCCGGCACCTCCAGCCGTTCCAGCAAACTGGTGCATGGCGGACTGCGTTACCTTGAAGGCTATGATTTCGGC
>JAOUBY010000114.1 GCA_029860045.1 Gammaproteobacteria bacterium
CCCCAGTGCATAGTTCAGCAGGTTGAACGGGAACAGCGGCACCAGCCGCACGAATGCAACAAAGCGCCAGCCCTCGCCTTCAACACCGCTGATTAACTGCTTTACACGTCCACCGGTCTTTTCCGCGACCCAGTCCGAGGCCAGGTAGCGGGCAATCAGAAAGGCCAGTGTTGCTCCGAGTGTCGCACCCGTCAGGTTGTAGAACGTTCCCAGTACCGGGCCGAACAGTGCGCCACCGGCCAGCGTGAGCACGGACCCGGGCAGAAACAGTACCGCCGCAATGGCATAAACCAGTATGAATAACAGGGGCGCAACCGGCCCGGCATCGCGAACCCAGCTTTCCAGCGCTGTTGCATCAAACTGCTCACGATAAATAATTGCCAGTACGACACCGGCGAGTAACCCGGCCAGCAACAGAACTCGCATGAGCCGGTTATTGTTCATCAGCAGGCCCCCACTGACGCCGGTTAATGGCGTAGTCCTGCACCTTGCCGACAAACGGGATCGCCAGCATGCCCGGCAGCCAGCTGCACCACTTGTCCTCACGGAAAGTGCGAATGCCAATACTCATGGCCTCGTGCCCTGCACGCGGCTGGGCACGGTAAGTACCAAACAGGCGGTCCCACCACGGCAGGTTGAAGCCGAAGTTACTGTTGGTCTCATCGTCTTCAACGGAATGGTGAACACGGTGCATGTCCGGCGTCACCACGATGAGTCGCAGGAAACGGTCCAGGGTTTCCGGGAGATGTACGTTGCCATGATTGAACATGGCGGTCGCATTCAGCACGACCTCGAACAACACCACGGCCAGTACCGGCGGACCCAGTAAAAGGATCACCGCGAACTTGATCAGCATGGAGAGCATGATCTCGAGGGTATGGAAACGTGCACCGGTGGTGACATCGAAGTCCATGTCTGCGTGATGCACACGGTGCAGTCGCCACAGGACCGGCACGGCATGGACCATCACATGCTGGAGCCAGATAAAGAAGTCCATGATCAGGACCGAGGCCAGCACCGCTGCCCAGAACGGCGCCTCGATATAGTTGAACAAGCCCCAACCCTGTTCACTGGCAAAGACAGCCACCCCGACGGCCGCGGCCGGAAACAATAACCGCACTACAAAGCTGTTGAAGAAAACCAGGCCAAGGTTGTTGGCCCAGCGCACGGCCTTGGACGTTTGCAGGGAACGACGCGGGGCGATGATCTCCCATAGAGCCATCATTCCAAAAATGCCGAAGAAGAAACCCAGCCGGATCGGCAGTTCGTTATTCATCACAAAATCGCTGAAAGTCATGGCTGGGCTCCCCTCCTCCGGAAGCAGTTGCCTGCCCCAAGGCATCTGCTATACTTATCAAATACTGTTATTCAATTGAATACTTGAATAGAAGTTTAGTCGGATAGATATATATGTCAAGCAGCCACTTCAAACACGACCTGTTTGCTCAATTTGCCCGCGTTGCCAAGGCCTTGAGCTCGGGTAACCGGTTGGAACTGCTGGAGTACCTGGCGCAGGGTGAACGCAGCGTCGAGGCACTGGCGCAGGTTGCCGGACTCACGGTGGCCAACACCTCCCAGCATTTACAGCAGTTGCGCCAGACCGGCCTGGTGGAATCCCGCAAGGAGGGTCTCAGGGTTTTTTACAGCCTGAGCAGTGATGACGTAATAGGCCTGATTGATGCCCTGCGCAATGTCGCAGAACGGCACGTGGCTGACGTGGACAGGCTCGTCAGCACATACCTGACAGTGAAAGACGAGCTTGAACCCCTGCCGCGCAAGGAACTCCTGAAACGTGCACGAAATGGGCTGGTTACCGTACTGGATGTCCGCCCGCCGGAGGAATATGCAGCCGGACATGTTCCCGGTGCCGTAAACATCCCTCTCGCTGAACTGGAACACTATCTGGATAAACTCAACTCCAAACAGGAAATCGTTGCCTACTGCCGTGGACCGCATTGTGTACTGGCCTTCGAGGCGGTAGCACGTATAAGAGACAAGGGGCTGAAGGCAAGACGCCTGGAGGACGGTTACCCGGAATGGAAAAGTGCAGGGTACCCGGTGGAAAGCTGAGACATTGAAAAGCAGGAATAACCCAGACCACGTTGTCGTTCCCACACAGGCGGGAACGACGTGGTTTTTACAGTCCTCTCGCTGTTCTCTGCAGCCTCTGTGGCTAACACATCGCGCTTGAGAAGCGCTCCTACAGGAAATGAATAAGGCCCTGCAGGACTGCTGCTGCAAATACGCCGGCGATCAGGTCGTCCAGCATGATACCGAAGCCACCGTGCACCTTGCGGTCGCACCAGCGGATCGGCCAGGGCTTCACAATATCGAACAGGCGAAATAACACGAAGCCGGCGGCAACCCACTGCCAGCCGGCCGGGGCAAACGTCATGGTCACCAGGTAACCGACAATCTCGTCCCACACGATGCCGGGGTGGTCATGCACGCCCAGACGGTTGGCGGTGTGGGCACAGAGGGCAATACCGCCCAGGAACAGTAGCAAGACCACGGCAAGGTACGGCATCAACGCCAGCGGCTGCATCAGCAGGTAGATCGGAATGGCAACAACCGTGCCGGCCGTGCCCGGCGCCACTGGTGCCATGCCACTGCCAAAGCCCAGCGCCAGGAAATCCACCGGGTGCATCAACAGGCGCGCCGGTATTTTCTCAGTCATGACTGTCCTCGCTGAAATGCCGGTAGCCCGCCGCCTGCGGCCGATAGACGGCCCCGTCCGCACGCACACAGCGGATACCGGGTTCCGGCTCTATAATACCAATTGCCGTCACCGGCACGCCGAGATGCTGCAGTTCTTTCTCAGCGGCAACACAACGTGACTCCGGCACCGTGAAGCACAGCTCGTAATCATCACCGGCACTCAACGGCAGCGCATGGGACCATGATGTCCGGTCCTCGCCCGCACGCTCCAGTGCCGCCATGAAGGTCGGTGAACGTGGCAGTTCATCCACCCGGATCGTTGCGCCCTGCCCGCCCGCTTCCAGTATGTGACCAAGATCGGCCAGCAGCCCGTCGGAAATATCGATCGCCGCACTGGCCAGTCCGCGCAGGGCCTGGCCGGCCTCGACACGCGGCTGCGGATAATCCAGTCGTTCCTGTAATGCCGCCTCGCCCTGCATCAACAAGGCCAGCCCGGCATCACCCAGGCTGCCGGTGACGTAGATACGATCGCCGGGCTGCGCACTGTCCCGTTGCAGCGCCATGCCTTGCGGCACAAACCCGTGTGCCTGCACCGTCACCGACAACGGTCCGCGCGTGGTATCACCCCCCACCAGCTGCACACCGTATTGTTTGGCCAGTGCAAAAAAACCGCTCGCGAATTCCGCAAGCCAGGCGGCATCGTTTTCCGGCAGGGTAATGGATAGTGTTGCCCAGACCGGTGCGGCGCCCATGGCAGCAAGATCACTCAGATTGACAGCAAGCGCCTTGTGACCAATAGCCCTTGCAGAGGTGTGTTGCGGAAAATGGATACCGGCAACCAGCGTATCCATACACAGCACCAGGTCGCTATCGGCGGGCACCTGCAATACGGCGGCATCGTCACCGATACCGAGCAGCACATCTTCACGCGACATCGCCTGCCGCGCAAAATACCGCTCAATGATTTCGAACTCGTCAGCGGACATGTTCGAGGCGTGGATCTACTGACTACTGACCCGGGTACCGGTCTTTTTATACTCGCTGGCACGCAGCTGTTGCGCCAGCTTGTCGAGCACGCCATTGACAAAGGTGTGGCCCTGCTCGGCGCCGAATTTCTTGCACAGTTGCACTGCCTCGTTGATCGCCACCCGGTACGGAACATCCAGCAGGTGCATCAGCTCCCAGGTCGCGATGCGCAGGATGGCGCGCTCCACCGGGTCCAGTTGCCCGATCGGGCGATCCAGGTATTCAGAAATATTTTTATCAATACTTTCAACGTTCTTGGTCACATGGTTAAATAATTCAATGAAGTAGTCCTTGTCGGCACGCTCGAAGTCCTCGGCCTCCAGGAACTGACTGCGGATATCGTGCAGGCCGGTGCCGGACAGGTCCCACTGGTAGAGGGCCTGCATGGCGAAACGGCGCGCGCGGGCGCGGGCATGGGCGGGATGATTCATCAATGCGGCGCTGCTGTCAGCTTTCCAGGGAACGCAACAGGTTGATCATTTCGATGGTGGACATGGCCGCCTCGGCACCCTTGTTACCGGCCTTGGTACCGGCACGTTCGATGGCCTGTTCGATGGTGTCGACGGTCAGCACACCAAAGGTAACCGGAATGTCGTACTGCATCGACACCGATGACAGCCCCTTGGTGCATTCACCGGCAACGTACTCGAAGTGCGGCGTGCCA
>JAOUBY010000061.1 GCA_029860045.1 Gammaproteobacteria bacterium
CACGCTCTGGTGTGGCAGTCCGTAGATCAGGTCCAGGCTGACAGATTTAAAGCCCTGTTGCCGGGCTGCTTCCAGCACCGTTACAGTCTCTTCCTCGCTCTGGATACGATTGACCGCCTTCTGAACAGTTGGATCAAAATCCTGCACCCCCATGCTGAGGCGGTTGAATCCGAGCTCCCTCAGCAGCGCAATCGTATCTGCATCGGCTTCGCGGGGATCGATCTCTATGGAGTACTCACCCAGGTCATCATCGCGCAGATTGAAGTGTTCGCCGGTAACCCGCATCAGCTCACGCATCTGCTCATGGTTGATGAAGGTTGGCGTACCACCACCCCAGTGCAGTTGTTCTACTTTCCGCTCGTTGTTGAACAGCGCGCCCTGCAGGGCTATCTCCCGGTGAAGATGCTCCAGGTAAGGTACGGCACGCGCACGGTTCTTGGTAATGATCTTGTTGCAGGCGCAGTAGTAACAAACAGTGGCGCAGAACGGCAGGTGGAAATAGAGGGACAGCGGCTGCGCAACGGCATGCTCGTTACTGTACTGGGCCCATTTGCGATACTGCTGCTCGCCAAAACCGTCATGAAACTGCACGGCAGTGGGGTACGATGTATAGCGCGGCCCGGCCTTGTCATAACGGCGGATCAGGTCGGCATTAAAGGTCAGGGACTGATCCATGGGTTGCTATCTCTTGAAGCTGCTCTGGACGTGTTACAGAAAATCGTAGTTACTGTAGCACGAGTAATTATACGATTGTATTACCTGTAATATCAGCGAACTGGAAGGCAATACCCTGCCATCATTACCCGCCTATTTATCAACACGTTCAGACAACGGCTTACCGGTCGTGGGATGTCTTAGCAACTTGCCGGTATTGGGATTGACGAAGAGTTCGAACACCCGGTTTTGATCGTCCCGGGCATGGACTTCGTATAACTGGTGATCATAATGGATCGAATACACCTCCCGGTACCCCTCTTTCTTGATTTGGCTGATGATGCCCTCCCAGGCCAGGGGTGTTCCAATCGGGTCAGCCCGGGTAATCGTTTTATAGCGTATCTTGCCGGTCTCGGCATCCTTTAGCAGTTCGCCGGTCTTCGGGTCGAGTTTAATTTCGACGTATTGTCTATCCGGATTACGGGCCTTGATTTCGTATAAACCGTGCTCGAATGCAACGTAGTAAACATCAGTGAACCCGGCCGCGTTGCACTTGCCAATTATATACTCGCTGGAGCGGCCGCCCGCATCAACAAAGCTCTGCATCGGCACATCAAGACTGCCGACCTCGGCCCGTACGGCCAGTGGCGCGGCAACTCCGGAAAGAACCAGGGAGAGTACTGCACCTATGAAGAAAACAGATCTGTTTGTAACGTTCATGCCGATTCCCTTACTGGAAAGCAATAATCAACGCGTCGACGACACATGGCGCACCCATGGCTGCTGTACCTACACACGAGGATAGCAACATGAATATAAGGATATTTTACTGACCTGTATTATTGAGAAGGTTGATTTGGATCAATTGCGTCCAAATAAGAAGCGCCCGGGGGTGAGCCCCCCCTGCTCCGTCAGTCAGCCGCACACACTCCGCGCAGTCGCTAGTCGTCAATGCTTATCGGGCCACAAGTACCTGCGGCGACCTTGCGCAGGCGACTCGCATCGCGGATCTCCATGGAGCCGCGCGGGGCATGAATGATGCCGGCACGTTTTAGTTCTGCCATTACACGACTGACCGTCTCCTCGCTGAGCCCAAGAAGATCGGCTATTTCATGGCGGGAAAATGGCATGTCGAACTTACAGTCGCCGGGTTCACTGTGGGGCACGACCGAAAGAATAAAGGATGCCGTTTTCTCGGTCGCCGTTTTGCCGCCCATCACGCGTAGCAGCTCCCGGGTTTGTTTTAATTCATTATTGAGTGCTTCGAGAACACGTATGGCGACGTCCTGGTGAACTTTCAATTCATGCATTAAATCCTTGTGCCGGATCTTGCATACATGCGCCTTCGACAGGGCACTGGCGGTATAGGTATGGGCCTCATCACTTAATGTGTCGAACCCCAGTAAATAACCGGGAACACCCAGACCAATGATCTGCTCTCTCCCATCCGGCATGTAGTAGCTCAATTTCACCTGCCCGCTACTCAGGGCAAACAGGTGCGAGCAAGGCTCCCCTTCCCTGAATAATACCTCGCCTTTTTTATAGACCTGCTTATGCAGTAAATCTGCGACAATGCATGCTGCCTCTACGGGCAAATCTCCATACAGCACATTCCCGGCACACATGGCGCATTTGACAGCGCATGGGCAATAATAGGCGTCCATTTACAGGGTGTTTCTCCAGTTGTGATCAGCGGTTTCCGCGACAACCGCGTGATGCGTCCATACCATCAATATCGGCAGCCGATAGAGTAGAATGTAATATATTTCAATATCAGCATGTTGAGTCAACTTCCTGTGCGGGCACCAGAGGAAAGGCGCGTCATGCGGAAGAATGCACGCGGTCCTGGGCGACTATTTTCCCACCGTTTATTTGATATGCATCAATCTCCATTAATGCCTGAATATTGTATATTTATCAGTAGCTAGAATGAGTATAACCGCTTACCTGCGCGCGCACCTTATCAAGCGGCGAGGAATGTGACATTGCTGCCGCAGCCTGCGCTCTGTCCAAACGGACGGGGTTGCACCAGCAAGTTGAGATCATGCGTAAAAAAACACCAAGGAGAGAAACAATGAAGATGAAACATGCATATATCGCTGCGGCGATCCTGAGTTTGGGTTTGGCCAATGTGGCACAGGCAGGTGATGCCGCCGCCGGAAAGGCAAAGTCATCGACCTGCGCTGCGTGCCATGGCGCAAACGGGATTAGCACCAATGACATGTACCCGAATCTTGCTGGCCAGAAAGTCGGTTACCTCGTCAAGTCGGTCAAGGCCTACCGCGACGGAGTACGCAAGGACCCCATGATGGGCGCAATGGCGAAACCGCTGAGCGATGCGGACATTGACAATCTTGCTGCCTATTTCAACAGTCTTAAATAATGCAGGACAGTGCGTAAGTCATAACGATTCACGCCTGCTGGTTGCTGAACACGTGACGGCAACGGACTGCCGACACGGAAGCCATAGTGCAACAACACGGCTGAAACCCTCGGCTAACAGGTAACCCCGGTATCGCCCACTCGTCAAATCAACCAACCAGAAACCACCCAACGTGGTGACAAACACGACACCATCCCGGAATTACCGCTTTCACTGGCGGGCAGGAAATCGCTTCACTGTTCATGTGGATGGAACAGCCTTCTTCCCTCGCATGTTACAGGCCATTGACTCTGCGCAGCGCTACATCCTGCTGGAGATGTATCTTATCGAGTCCGGAGCGGTTGCAGAGCGATTCATCGATGCCATGCTGGATGCCGCTGAGCGCGGTGTGCGTATTTACCTGCTTTTTGACGACTTTGGCGCTCTGGGACTGAAACAGGGTGACCGCGAACATCTGCGTCACCGGAATATACACACCGTCTATTACAACCCGCTTGCCTCATACAGCAGGCTGTACAACCTTTACAAGATTTTATGGCGTCACATCTACCGGGGGCTGCACAGGGATCACCGAAAATTACTGCTCGTCGACGGGAAAGTGGCTTTTGCAGGCGGCACCGGCGTGGTCGATGAATTTGATCCGCCTGCTCATCCAGAAAAACGCTGGCGTGAAACCATGGTCGAAATCCATGGCCCCGTACTCAAAGACTGGCAACTGCTGTTTCTTGAAGCGTGGAACAAACATGCCAGGGACACCCTGGACCTGCCTCGACTGGAAGTCGATGAGACCAGCAACGGCCAACAGGGACGCGTGACGGTCAACGAGATGTATCGTTGGCGTGGCATGCAGCGTTCGCTGAACCGCCATATCAAACGGGCTGAACACAGGGTGTGGCTTGCCACCGCCTATTTTGTGCCTTCATGGAACCTGCGCAGGGCCCTGAAACAGGCCGCCAGAAAAGGCGTGGATGTTCGCATACTATTGCCTGGACCGATCACCGATCATCCGGGAGCGCGCCACGCAGGACGACGTTATTATCGCAGACTGCTAAACAACGGTGCCCGCATCTTTGAATATCAGCCACGCTTTCTCCATGCCAAGACCGTGCTGTGCGATAACTGGGTGGCGATCGGCTCCACAAATTACGACCGCTGGAACCTGCAATGGAACCTTGAAGCCAACCAGGAGATTCATGACCATGACCTGGCCGTCAGGGTACGGCAGGTATTCGAGCAGGATTTTGCACACTGTCGCGAGTACACCTACGAAGACTGGCGCCATCGCAGCTGGCGTTTACGCATGATGGAATGGTTCTGGAGACGGATTGAATTGCTGTCCCTGACCCTGAAAGATCGACGCAAAAAGTAACGCCTTATTTAAACAGGAGAATTCCGGTCAGGATCAATACAGAAAATGCAGATCAGCTGTTTTCCGGAAAAACAGCCGCCTGCAATGTATTGCTAGCGACAGTTTGCCGGAACGAACTTGGAAGACACGATGGTACTGGTGCAGTTCCACATTGTACTTCCGGTAAGACTGGTATCCGGCGCAAGCACAATCGTGTCACCGCTATCCACCTTGCCTGGCGATACGGTTCTATACTCAACCACGACATTACCCTGCAATCCGATAGCGACGCTGGACACATAGACCCCTGCGATGCTCGCGGCAGCAGGCAGGCCATAACTGGCATTATTGGCCGAGCGGAAACCGCCGCTGCTGTTAAATGTTTCTGCTACCGCAGTCTTGGCCATCGAGGCCAATCCGAGACCTTCGGACACCTTGGAGCGGACGATGTAGTCCTGGTATGCCGGAACAGCTATACCCGCAAGAATACCGATGATCGCAACCACGATCATCAACTCAATCAAAGTGAAGCCCTGTTGTACTCTCAACCCGGTTTTCATAGCCTTTTTCCCCAGCTCTCAATCATGTATACACAGCATAACGCCATGCCATGCACAGTCTATTGGACCAAGGTCGTACCACCTGTACCTGTGTGTCTCAGGCGTACTAGCAATGTATCGGCACAAGCCCCGAAATCTGAAAAACGGGACCGGGCTATGCTATCCTTGGCGCCCGCCCGGGCCATGTTGCTAGCACCCAAATCAATCATAAGGAGCTGATCTTGCTGGGTTATATCAGGCGACTCATCGGCCCGACCCTGCTCTGTAGCCCATTCCCGGCAACCGCACAGGCTGCCTTGAGCAACGGCGAGACACTTGACCTGACACAGGCCCCGGTCGGGCTGTTCACCATCGGGGTTTTCGTACTCGCCTACCTGCTGGTGATGACGGAAGAATTTACGCACCTGCGCAAGTCAAAACCCGTCATCCTGGCAGCCGGCATCATCTGGGGTGCAATCGCACTCGTGTATGCGGGAAATGGTGACACCCACACGGTGGAGACGGCACTGCGCCATAATGTGCTGGAATTCTCTGAACTGTTTTTATTCCTGCTGGTCGCGATGACCTACGTCAACGCCATGGATGAGCGAATGGTCTTCGAGTCATTACGTGCCGACCTGGTACGCAGGGGCCTCGGTTACCGGGCTCTGTTCTGGATGACCGGCCTGCTGGCATTTTTCCTGTCACCCATACTGGATAACCTGACAACGGCACTGGTGATGTGTGCGGTGTTGCTGGCCGTTGGCAAGGATAACAAGAAGTTTGTCAGCCTGGGCTGCATTAACATAGTAGTTGCCGCCAACGCCGGCGGTGCATTTTCACCATTTGGTGACATCACCACGCTCATGGTCTGGCAGAAAGGCCATGTGGACTTCGGGACATTTTTCCTGCTGTTCATCCCCTCGGTGGTCAATTTTCTGGTGCCGGCAGCCTGTATGCATTTTGCCACCCCGCAGGCGCACCAACCCCGTCCGGGGAAAGAGTCAACATGCGCCGCGGGGCAAAGCGAATCATTATCCTGTTTGCCTGTACCATCATGACGGCCATCTGCTTCCATAACTTTCTGCACCTGCCGCCTTTCCTTGGCATGATGACCGGGCTGGCCTATCTGCAGTTCCTGAGCTATTACCTGAAAAAAACATCTGGCAGGGACGAGTCACTTGCATTTGGCGGCGCCGGCGATATTGCCATGGGTGACGCGTCCGAAAGCGGTTATGACTTCTTCAGGCGGCTGGCGCGTGCCGAATGGGACACCCTGCTGTTTTTCTATGGCGTGGTTTTATGCGTTGGCGGGCTCGGTTTTGTCAGTTATATGTCACTGGCATCGAACCTGATGTATGTCGACATCGGCCCGACCTTCGCCAATGTGATGGTCGGCATCCTGTCAGCCATTGTCGATAACATCCCGGTGATGTTCGCCGTGCTGAACATGAATCCGGACATGTCGCTGGGACAGTGGTTGCTGGTCACGCTGACCGCTGGCGTGGGCGGCAGCATGCTGTCGATCGGTTCGGCGGCCGGGGTGGCGCTGATGGGACAGGCACACGGCAAATACACCTTCTTCGGTCACCTGAAATGGGCGCCGGCAATCGCCGTCGGGTATGCGGCCAGTATCGTGGTCCACATGTGGATCAATGCCGGCACTTTCTCGGTACCTGTCTAGGCAGGTCACCACCGTCAATGGCCTGCCGCGCGAGCGGCGAACCTGATAATCCTGATTTTTCTTGTATACTGAAAACGAGGGCTGTAAAAAAATGCACCCTGATGGTTGCTGCCAATAAAACATCTTAAATTGATCAAGAGGCATCTGCTATGAGTACTATCTGGATTGTTGTCGCCGATTCAAGCCGGGCACGGGTCTTCTCCGCAGAGAAACCGGACAGCTCACTCAAAGAGGTTCATACCCTGGCCCATCCCGAGGCCCGCATGCATGAAGGTGATCTGGTCTCTGACAAGTCAGGCAGGGGCCGTAGCCAGGGCCCGGCAAGTCATGATGTAGGACACGAATCAGCCGCCCGGCAAGAGGAAAAAGTGAATTTCGCGGCGCGCCTGTGCGATACACTGGAGTCCGCCCGCGTCAGCGGCAAAATCAACAGGCTCTACGTGGTTGCAGAGCCGGGATTTCTCGGCCTGATAAGAAAAAACTGCTCGGGCGCCCTGCACCAGCTGGTAGAGTCTGAAATACCGAAAAATCTGGCGGCCCATAGCCTGGACGATATTCGCAGCCACCTGCCCGCTCGCCTCTAGCGTCGCGTCATGAAGAATGATAGCGGCCAGCAGCCGCTGCCACCCGAACAGCTTTACCACGGCTGCAATCTGGAAAGTCTTGCATTTAAGACCACCACTGATCTGGAGCCGCTTCCGGACATCCTTGGCCAGGAAAGAGCACAGGAGGCCATTGAGTTCGGTGTAGAGATGCCCTTCGAGGGGTTTAATCTCTATGTCATGGGCTCAACCGGTCTGGGCCGTCACGCACTGATTACAAATGCGCTGAAAAAACAGGCCGCAACCAGTCTGCCTCCCCTGGACTGGTGTTATGTTGCCAATTTCCATAATCCCAACTGCCCGGAGGCACTGGAAGTTCCTCCCGGCCTGGGCGTGCAGTTGCGCCTGCATATGCAGCAACTGATCGATGATCTGCTAAGCGCCATCCCGGCAGCATTTCAGGGCGACGAATATCGTCGCAGGGCGCAGGAAATAAAAGACGCCTTCAAGAACCGTGAAGATCAGGCTGCCAGGCAGATCGGCAAGAAAGCGGCCGAGAAAGGCATTGCACTGTTGCGCGGCCCGACCGGGTTTACATTGACTCCACAACGAGATGGAGAACCGCTTTCACCGGAAGAGTTTGAGAAACTGCCAAAACAGGAACAACAACAGCTGGGCAAATCCCTCGACAAGATGAAGCAGGATCTGCGTAAAACCATGCAGCTGGTTCCTGAATGGCAACGCGAGTTACGCCAGCGGTTCAGGGCACTGGATCAGGAAACCATTGAACTGACGGTAGCCGAATTTATTGCTGAGTTGGAAAGGCAGTACCAGCCATTCGATACAGTCGTCACTTATCTTGGAGAAGTCAAACGGGACATCATCGAGAACGTAGACATGTTCCGGCAGGTGGGAGACCCCGAAGAGCCGGTTTTATCCAGCCAGATCCCGGAGTTTGTCCGCTACCAGGTCAATGTGCTGGTCGACAACTCGGACACAGAGGGCGCCCCGGTTATCTATGAAGATAATCCCACGCATCACAATCTGCTTGGCCGGGTGGAACACTTTGCGCACATGGGAACACTCAGCACCAACTTTACCCTGATTAAACCCGGCGCATTGCATCGTGCCAATGGTGGGTACCTGGTTCTGGACGTTGAGAAGGTATTGTCAAACCCGTTCGCATGGGAAGGACTAAAACGTGCCATCAAGGCAAAGAAAATCCACATCGAGTCGCTGGAACATCAACTCAGCCTGGTCAGCACCATATCGCTCGAGCCGCAACCGATTCCGCTGGATCTGAAAGTAGTGCTGGTCGGAAGTCGCCTGCTGTTCTACCTGCTTAAGTTCTACGATTCCGAGTTCAGTCTGCTGTTCAAGGTCACCGCCGACTTCGCCGAGGAACTATCGAGAGAAGAAAACAACGAACCACTCTACGCACGACTGGTTGCCACGATGCAACGCCGCGAAGGCCTGCGCACTATCGACCGTGACGGTGTCGCACATATCATCGAGCACAGTGTCCGCCAGGCACAGGATGGCCTTAAGCTGTCGCTGCATATGGAGGGGTTGCTGAACCTGCTACAGGAGGCGGATTATGCCGCCGGGAAGGAAGACAGCTCCATAATCACTGCAACCCACGTAAAAAAAGCAATAGACGCCCAGATCCACCGCGTCAATCAACTACAGGAACAACTGCAGGAAGACATATTAAACGGCACCATCAATATTGAAACCAGTGGCTCACAACTCGCCCGGATAAACGGCCTTACGGTCATTCACCTCGGCGATTATCTTTTTGGTACGCCAACCCGCATCAGCGCAACTGCGCGTATCGGCAGCGGAGAATTCGTGGACATTGAACGCGAAACCGAACAGGGCGGACCTATTCATTCCAAGGGAGTATTGATCCTGACCTCCTATCTGGCCCAGCGTTATGCACGGCACCAGCCACTCTCGGTCTCGGCCAGCCTGGTATTTGAGCAGACCTATGGCCAGGTCGAGGGCGATAGTGCCTCTGCAGCCGAACTCTGTGCCCTGTTGTCTGCACTGGGCAGCGTCCCGCTAAAGCAGTCACTGGCAATCACAGGCTCAGTCAATCAGCATGGACAGATACAGGCCATAGGAGGAGTGTGCCAGAAAATAGAGGGATTCTTCGATATCTGTAATGCGAGAGGCCTGACCGGGGACCAGGGGGTGATTATTCCTTCAGCAAACGTAAAGGACCTGATGTTGCGTCAGGATGTTGTTGAGGCAACGGAAAATGGCCAGTTCGGCGTCTATGCCATGGACCATATAGAACCGGCAATGGAATTGCTGACCGGCCTGGAGGCCGGCGTGCCGGATGCGGACGGCATCTTCCCGGAGCACACAATTAACCACCGCGTCCAGCTACAACTCGCCGAGTGGACAGCGCTACGTCAACATTACGCCAGCAAGGCGGCCGAAGAAAACTGATCAATCGGGCCCTGGTTCCGTTCTCCCTGCCCGGCACACGATTCAGGCATCCAGGCGCCGCCATACCGGGGCATCATCACAACTGCCGGCAATGGCATCCAGGCGCGCCTCGTGCGCGGCCAGTTCATCTGCTGTTGCATGAATCACTTTCAATGCCGGACGATCGGCCGGCAACTGCCTGATGGAGGTGTCCGCACCTTCGTTGCGCGCAGTGCTGGCGGCATCCAGTGACAGGCTGACCTGCCCGCCGGTCATGGCAAGATAGACATCAGCCAGGATCTCGGCATCCAGCAAGGCGCCATGCAGTTCGCGTTGCGAGTTGTCTATTTCATAGCGTCGACACAGTGCGTCGAGGCTGTTGCGTTGGCCGGGATGCATACGTCGCGCCAGCCCCAGGGTATCCAGCACACTGCAATACTCTTCCAGCGGACCGGTTGCATCACCCAGCAGTCGGAATTCATGGTTAATAAAACCGACATCAAACGGCGCATTATGAATCACCAGTTCGGCATCACGAATAAAGTCGAGAAACTCTCCGGCAACATCGGCAAAGCGTGGCTTGTCTGCAAGTGACTCGTTGGTGATGCCGTGCACCTCGATAGCGCCCGCATCGATCTGGCGGTCGGGCTGGACATACTGGTGGTAGGTGCTACCAGTCAGGCGCCGGTCGATCATCTCGACACAGCCGATTTCGATAATACGGTGCCCGTCAGCCGGCTCCAGGCCGGTGGTTTCAGTATCCAGGATAATCTGTCGCATGGTCTATTGTTCGGCGTCTTGTTGTTTATATAAAAAATATGTACGAGCACTTCGCAACTGCGGCTTGTGACAGGCTACTCCAGTAGTGCAGGCCACTACAACAGCTCGTCTATGGCCTTGTTGGCAAGCGCATCGGCCTGCTCGTTTTCAGGGTGGCCGCTGTGTCCTTTCACCCATGACCAGTGTATATCGTGGCCATTCGCGGCCTCGTCCAGGCGCTGCCACAGGTCGACATTCTTCACCGGCTTCCTGGCCGCCGTCTTCCAGCCGCGCCGCTTCCAGCCCTCCAGCCATTCCTGGATGCCCTTTTGCACATATTGCGAATCCGTGGTGAGTCGCACCCGGCACGGCCGTTTCAGACTTTCCAGCCCCTGGATGGCCGCCATCAGCTCCATGCGATTATTGGTGGTCATCGGCTCGGCACCGTAGAGCTCTTTTTCATGCCCATTGTGGCGCAACAGCACACCCCAGCCACCCGGGCCGGGATTGCCGCGACAGGCGCCATCAGTAAATATCTCTGTTTCAGTTAACTCTGCGCACATTGCCTTGAGTGGAACTGGGTATACCCACTGGAAATAACCGCTTGCGTGTACGCTGGGCATCGCGCAGCGGGGTCATCACGATGCTGCGCTTCCTGGCCACCAGGATATAACCGGCAGACAGCAGCATGTGGCCCGTGCCAGCTGCCGGCTCCATGAACCGCAGTCTGCGCAGCACCCGCTGACTTTGCACCGGGGGACGCTGAAACAGGTAATGGCTGTGCAGGGTATCGAACCCAAGCAACTCGAGCCAGTCCTTGACGCGATGCAGACTCTGGAACCGCGTTCCCCAGGGCAGCACCCCGCTGCGCCGTGATAACAGACGCCGCAGCCCCCAGGGGCCAAACGGGTTGAAGCCGAGAATGACCAGGTGACCGTCCGGGATCAGGCTACGATCGGCCTCGCGCAGTACCTGGTGCGGATTGGTACTCAACTCCAGTGTGTGAGGCAACAGCACGGCATCGACCGAGTCCGTCATAATCGGCCACTGGTCGGGGTTTGCAGACAGGTCAACACCGGGACGCGTTGCTGGCCCGACACTCTGAAGAACCCGGTGCGCAATCCGGCTGTCATCCAGCACACACTGCTCCCAGGGAGGATTGACGACAAGCATGTGATAGCCAAACAGGTTGGTCAGCCGCTCGGTGAGTACGGCATGTTCCGCTTCCGCCAGCGCGCGGCCCAGCGGACGCCGATACCATGCGTACAGTGAAGTGGCACGCTCAGAGACAGGAACATCCTTCTTCATTGCCATAAAATGATACCGCATATTGTGCCGACCCGCGTCATAAAAACCACACCTGCCCAAAACGTTTGACCTCTCCTGCCCGTACTGTCAGCATACGCCAGCATCAGGCAGCTCCCCCGCCAGGGGGCCTGCAGACCCATAACAGTGACCTGCGTCACATTCAGTGCCTCAAGTGCGTTTTCGCAAGCGTCGATAGCTTAATAATATGAAGAGAACGCAACTGCCAAAAATTGCCCTTGTCCTCCTGCTGCTGGCCGGTTGCACCTCCGTGGGAACCCGCACACAGCTCGTGGAGCAGCCCACTGCCCGCCTTCAGGAGCCCGCGCTCAGGCAACTGAGCACTCAACCGCTCGCGCAAGCTGCAGTGCAAACAGCGCAGCCGGCGACCGCCAGTGCGAAACCGGTCAATTTCTGGACCCGCCTGCGCGATGGTTTCGCGTTACCGGCCAGCAACCACAAAGCCGTCGTGGCACAAACCCGCACCTATGGCAGGAACCCCGGTGACGTGGAAAAGATTCTCCGGCGCGCCTCGCCCTACCTGGCCTACATCCTTGCCGAAGTCGAGAAGCGTAATTATCCCA
>JAOUBY010000062.1 GCA_029860045.1 Gammaproteobacteria bacterium
ATCATTGAGGTCCTGTACACCCTGTCGCTGTACAAACACAGGAAGGGGTCGGCGACAAATCAGAATAATTGCGATTTGTCACCAGCCCCCTTAATGCTCACGATATTTAAGCTGCAGACCATTCAGAAAGTTACGCAGGATCTGGTCATTGCATTCGCGGTAGTGTTTATGTCCCGGCTTGCGGAACAGCGCACTTAATTCATGTTTACTGATTCGCATATCGCTCAGGGCCATCATCTCCAGTATATCTTCAGCTTTCAGGTCCAAGGCGATTTTTAGTTTCCTGAAAACGATATTGTTGTTTAATCGTTGCTCTGGCCTGGGTTGATCGCCCTCTCTTTTCCCTCGCCGATCGACAATCATGCCATTGAGGAATATCGCCAGCTCGGTGTCGCTGCATTTATTAAACGCAGGGTCATCATCCTTTTTTAACCAGTCGCTGATCTGCTCGCGCGTAACCTGGCAATCTGCCAGGCCAAAGACCGCAATCATTTTTGAATCGCTGATATCGAAGATATAGCGAATGCGGCGCAAGATATCGTTATTTGTCACACGTATCCCCAATAATAAACTGTAGTCGTGATGCGGACGAAAAGGGTGCTGGATACATTCCATGAGTACACCCCGCGGGTTAATTACGAGGACAGTATACTTGAGCTCAACAGGTCAGAGAGCCAGGACACCATCTTTAGAAAAAAGCTGACAGACAATAGCCAACCTCGGCGGTACCGTTGTTTCTATAGACAGTGATTCCCCCTCGTTCTTAAACGCAAATGGAGTTGCATCATGGTCCGCCTTCCAGGGGTTGTTGTCCCGGGTTGCCCGTTACATGTTATACAGCGTGGCAATAACCGTCAGGCAATGTTCTTTGTAAATCAGGATTCCAGCCGGTTCTGCAATGATTCGTGTGCTGTGTTCAGGCGCGCTGATCCCCTGGATTGCTATAGCACTTAGTGCTATAGTCTAACAAACCACCAGACTAGCCAGGTGCGGGTCTTTAAAAGCAAGTGGTTCCAGAAATGGGCGTCCAGGGAGGGGCTGGGTGACGAGGTTCTGCTGGCGGCGGTTAAAGAAATGGAAAGCGGTTTGATCGATGCCGAGCTGGGCGGACATGTGGTCAAGAAGCGGGTGGCGTTGCCCGGGCACGGCAAACGCAGCAGCACCCGCACCCTGGTGGTCTATCAGCAATCCAGCAAGGCGTTCTTCATTTACGGCTTTGCGAAGAATGAAAGGGCGAACATCAGTGACAGGGAGCTGAAAGCACTCAGATTGCTGGCAAAACAGTTACTGGGGTATAGCAACCCGGCGTTGGACAGGGCGATCAAGGCCGGTGAATTGACCGAGGTAAATGAAGATGGCTAAGCCAATCCTGAAAACGGTGCATGAGACGGCGAAGGGTCTGCACAAGGCAGGCACGATGGATGCCATGACAATGCGCGAGTTTGATGCGCTATGCCTGCCGCCGGTGAAGACCTACACACCCACGC
This sequence comes from Gammaproteobacteria bacterium, assembly GCA_029860045.1. Classification (GTDB taxonomy): domain Bacteria; phylum Pseudomonadota; class Gammaproteobacteria; order UBA9214; family UBA9214; genus UBA9214. The sequence continues at coordinate 1,488 of JAOUBY010000062.1, forward strand.
AAATCAAACGTTTGCGCACACGCTATAAGGCTAGCCAGGCGGTGTTCGCTGCCTACCTGAACACGAGCCCTTCGACCGTGCAGAAGTGGGAGCAGGGTCAAAAGAGACCGAATGGCCCTTCATTGAAGTTACTGAACCTGGTTGATACGTATGGCCTGGAAGCGCTCGCCTGAGAGTCGGTCCCGCAACAAAAATCATTCGCTGCTGGCAGTTGCCACCCAAATGGTCTGCTCAGGTACTCTGATCCCTTGTTAAGTAATCGGTATAGCCCTTTTCATCGCCACCATAGAAGGTGTCCGGGTCCGGTGCATTCAATTCGGCGTCCGTTTTGAAACGCTGCACCAGGTCCGGGTTGGCAATAAACAGCTGGCCAAATGACACCATGTCACAATCGCCGCTGGCAATGGCGGCCTGGGCACGTGCCTTGTCATAACCGCAGTTGGCCATGTAGTGACCATCGAAATGATTGCGGATCTGCTGATAGTCCAGGCTGCGCTCACCACTCACCATGTCGCCCTCTACCACGTGCAGGTAGCCCAGCCCCTTGCCGCTGAGTGACCCGGCGACAAAGTTGAAGGTGGCCTGTGGGTTGGCATCGCGAATATCGTTGAAGGAATTTTCCGGTGAAATACGTACACCCACCTGTGCAGGCTCCCATACCTCCAGCACGGCAGCCAGCACTTCCATTAGCAGGCGGGTACGGTTTTCCAGTGGGCCACCGTACATGTCATCACGTTGATTGGTGCTATTACGCAGGAACTGGTCCAGCAAATAGCCGTTGGCGGCATGAATCTCCACGCCATCGAAGCCGGCCTCCAGTGCACATTTTGCCGCCTGGCGGTATTGATCCACAATGCCGGGTAGCTCGTCTGTGCCCAGTGCCCTGGGTTCAACAAAAGGTTTCGGCCCTTCGAAGGTGGCGGCATCACCTTCGGGCTTGATGGCGGATGCGGATACCGGTTGCTGGTGGTCCGGCAACAGATCAGGGTGGGAGATGCGACCGCAGTACCATAGCTGCACAAACATACGGCCACCCTGCGCATGGATCGCATCATTCACGGCACGCCAGCCCTGCACCTGTTCCGCGCTGTGAATGCCCGGTGTGGCCGGATAACCGATACCTTGCGGTGATACCTGCGCCGCCTCCGTGATGATCAGTCCGGCGCCGGCGCGTTGCTCGTAGTAGGTCACGTTCATGGCCTGCGGCACATTGCCGGGCATGGCCGCCCGGTTGCGCGTGAGCGGCGCCATGACCATCCGGTTCGATAATGTCAACTCACCCAGGCTGATGGGCGAGAATAAATCAGTGTTCGTCATTTCTTCCGTGCCGGCATTCATGCTGTTTTCTCCATTACTTAAAATGATGCAATGCGTGCGGGTGGCGGCTATATTGGACGGTTCCATGCACCGTGAGAACCGGAGTCTGGCCCATTTTACTTGGCCGGGCCTCATTTAATGCAGGTTTATTGCCGGGGGTGGTAAATGTTTCCCGGCTGCAGTCGTTACACATGTCACGGTGTCATCTGCCGGGGCAGCCCGTGTCCGGGTGCTCTAAATCCTTGACGGGTCATGTAAAAATTATCTAATGTGGGTTATACAGGTTTGGGCAGGACAGTTATGGAGATAACAGCAGGGCAGGAACAGCGGCTCCTCCGGGCGACTGAGGATTTCAGTCGGGCGATGGAGATCCGCAATGGGATGAATATCCGTGTTGCAAAGCGAGTGACGGCCATCTTGCGGATCGGGATGGTGAGCCTGGGTGTCGTGACGCTCATCCTGCTGATGATGCTGTATGCCTTCACCTCCAAGATGGATGCGATGATCGTTGCCCTGGGCACGATGAACGTGGAGTTCTCCTCGATGTCACAGGATATGACGCTGATGCGGACAACGCTCACCGGCATGGAGCGCAATATCTCCCATGTGCCTGCCATTACCCAGGCGACCACCGATATCACCGGCACCGTTGACGGGATGCGCGTCGAGGTCGACGGCATGAAACAGATTATTGGCAGTCTCAGTAACGAGGTACACGGGGTTACCGGCCAGGTCGGCAACATGACCTGGCAAATGCGCGGGCTCGACCCCGCAGTACAACACATGGGCAGGGATGTTAACCGGATGTCCGGCCCGATGCGTATGTTCAACATATTTAATCCGATGGATTAATCATGGATCACGACGGCACCACCTCCCAAAACGAAAAACCGGCGGACGCCTTTGAGGCGATCGCCAGTGCGATGGTCGAGTTCCGCACGGAGATGGAGTATTACAATGGTCGCGGTGAGAAAATTGCGAACAGAACCCGTTTTATTATGCGGGTCGTGTTTGCCACCCTGATCGTTTCTTCTATTTATCTGGTGTTCATGATCTTCCAGATGTCCAACAACATGAGCATCATGACTGGCCACCTTGAGAGCATGTACAGCCGCTTCGGTTCCATGTCACAGGATATGCGCGAGATCACCGGACTGGTCGATTCGATGGGCAAGAGTATTTCCGGGATCCCCGTGATTGCTCAATCCATGACGGTGATGGACGAGGATGTCGGCGCCATGAGTGGTTCGGTTTTTGAGATGAACACCAGCATGACCGCCATCGACAACGACATGGTCAGGATCAATACGGATATGCATGAGATCACCGGAAGGCTCTCCAACATGAACCGCGCGGTCAACTGGATGACTTACGACGTCAACGAGATGGCTGCACCGATGAACAGTGGACCGATGTCGGACTTCTGGCCGCGGTAGAAAAGCGCGGCAGATGCCGTTTTATTTAGCCTGGTTGTAGATCCGGTTGACGTTTTTAACGTAGTGACGGGTTTCCCGGTAGGGCGGGATGCCGCCATAGCGCTTCACGATGTGTTCCCCGGCATTGTAGGCGGCGAGCGACAGGTTCAGGTTCCCCTCGTAGTGATCCAGCAACCAGCGCAGGTAGGCCATGCCGCCCTTCAGGTTCTCAAACGGGTCGCGGATGTCCTTGACCTCGAAACGCCTGGCGGTGGCCGGCAGTAATTGCATCAGGCCGCGGGCGTTCTTCGGTGAACGGGCCTGCGGGTTGAAGCGTGACTCCACCTCGATAACCGCAAGCAGCAGGTTCGCGTCCAGTTCATAGCCGGCGGCGAGTACGCGGACCCAGGTCTCGATCGTTGCGCGATCCGGTTGTCTGTTTCTCAGTGGACAGCCGGAATCTTTCCGGGGCTCCACACGGGTCAGGACTTCATCCAGTAACCGCTGCGAATACGGATCACCGCGTTCGCCTGCCACCTTGAACCAGCCGACCGCCAGCGCATCATCCGCTGCCATGCCGTGACCATTCAGGTGCATCCATCCCAGGTGGTAGGCGGCCTCGCCATCACCCTGCAGTGCGGCGATGCAATACAGCTGGTAGGCGCGTGCGTAGTCCCGCTCCACCCCCTCACCGTATTGATAGCGCACGGCTTCCTCCCTGAGGGTAACGGTTTCCAGGGCGAGTGCGTCCACCGACAACAGCAGTGCCGGGAGTAACCAGAACAGGGCTGAGAAGCTTCGTTGATGCATAAGCAGGCCGAAATCGTCGATGTACCTGTCTAAAGGGTAGCAAGTTATATTCCGTCTTGTTAATTACAACCTAAATCAGTGGGTTCCGGGAATGGATAGCACCCGCCCCGACCGCGAATGTAAATATTGTTGACACAATCCGGGCCGATTACGGGGTAAACCGGGGTTACCCGCAGGGGCAAGCCCGCTGTCATTCTCGTACAGGGTGGGGCGGATTTAATTGGTTATACTGCCCGCTGAATGCTGCAATTCAACCAGCGACTGAGCCCGTATGCCTGTTTGGAGAAGAAGATGAAATCAATTTGTTTGGCGGTAGTGTTGATGCTTGTCCAGACGGTTGCCTGGGCGGAGACGGCCACTGATGAGAGTGAGCCGACGGTCCGGGACATGGACAATCAACGGCTGCAGGAATTGATTGAACGGGTGGCCGATGATATCGAGGGGCGCCCCGGTTACTGGCAGTTCGACCTGGAAGGTTTCCAGACCATCGTGATTACCGATGAGGATGCCGATCGCATGCGCATCATTGTCCCGGTCGCGACAATGGAAGAGGTCGATAGTGATCGCCTGCACCGCATCATGCAGGCCAATTTTGATTCCGCGCTGGATGCCCGCTATTCGATTGCAAAGGGGGTGCTGTGGAGCGCGTTCATTCACCCGCTCGCGGCGCTCTCCGATCACCAGTTTGTCGATGGACTGGCGCAAACCGTCAACCTGGCCGCAACCTACGGGACCACCTACAGTTCAGGTGCGCTGGTTTTCAGCCAGGGTGACAGTCAAGGTGAACAAAACAAGCTCTATAAAGAGATCATCGAGCGCGAGAATTCGATCTGACAACCCGGTTAACTACCGGTTTGTTCCTGTCCACTTTTGTTAAACCATCCCGTCTTCGTGTGCAAGTAAAGCCACCTTTTTGTGTCACTGGCCTATACTTTCCACATGTCATTGAGTGTCTATGTCGGTGAGGCCCTGGCCCGTTACGGGTTCGGGGAAGGGCATCCGTTCGGGCCGGACCGCATGGGCGTGTTCTGGCAACGCATGCTCGACAGGGGCCTGGATAGTAAAGTGCGTGTGTGCGAGCCGGCCCTGGCAACGCGTGATGATTTGCTCAGGTTTCACACCCGGGCATATGTCGAGCGTGTAATCGGCCAGTCGGTCACGGGTGCGGGTTACCTGGATCTTGGTGATACGCCGGCGTTCCCCGGTGTCTATGAAGCCGCGGCGACCGTGGTCGGTACAGTGCTGGCCGGCGTCGATGACATCATGCAGGGCAAGACCGGTAGCGCGTTTGTGCCGATCGCCGGACTGCATCACGCCTCGCGTGAAATGGCGGCCGGGTTTTGCGTGTTCAATGACTGCGGTGTCGCAATCGAAACCTTGCGCAGTACACACAACGTCCGGCGCATTGCCTATATCGATATTGATGCACACCACGGTGATGGTGTGTTCTATGCCTTCGAGTCAGACCCTGACCTGATCTTTATCGATTTGCATGAAGACGGTCGCTTCCTGTATCCGGGGACCGGTGCGGCAGAGGAAACCGGCACGGGCGATGCCAGGGGCACCAAGCTGAACATCCCGATGCGTCCCGATGCAAATGACGCGGACTTCCAGGCGGCGTGGCCGGCCGTGGAACGGCAGCTGGAAAAATATCCGCCCGACTTTATCCTGCTGCAATGTGGCGCAGACAGTCTCGCCGGTGACCCCATTACCCACCTGCGCTACAGCGAGGCAAGCCACCGCTATGCTGCGGCGCGGCTAAAGGAACTGTCCGGTAAATATTGTGCCGGGCGTATGCTGGCCATGGGTGGTGGCGGTTACAACCGGGAAAACCTGGCGCGTGCCTGGACGGCCGTGGTCGAGGCGATGGTGGATGAATAAGAGCGGTTGGTGACAAATGAGAATGATTTCATTTTGTCACTTACCCCATTAATCCACGGGTGTGCTATAGGTTAAGTAAGGCATTCCGGTTTTTCATGATCGGATTGGACACTGGCGATAAAACCAGAATGCCACACTTTTATTTTTCCTTATAGTCATAGGGGTAGCGGATGAACAGATTCAAAATCGATATATCCTGGTGGATGGTGCTGGGTGCCTTGTTATTGGCCGGCATGGTCGGGTGCACCTCGTATTACCGGGACGGGCCGCCGTATTACACGTCGGCGTATCATCATGACCCGTATCACTACCATTACTATCCCAGCACGGACATCTATTTCCATATTTCATCCGGGCATTACTACTACCGCGACGGTGGTCACTGGAAGCGTGCCAGGAAGCTGCCACCGAAGCACCGCCTGGACCGTCACGATCGCGTGCGCCTGTGGATAGATGCAGACAAACCGCATTCCAGGCATAAGCAGCATCGCGAGAGATACAAGCCGAAAGCGCATTACAAGCCCGATAGCAAACGGGACCCCGAGGAACGTCGGGACAACCAGCGGCTGCACGAGCGCTATCGAAACAGGTAGGCCTGACCTCTTTATTCAGGCCACCACGTGGTGTTTGCCGACCGGCGTCACGCTGCTGGCCTGCGGACCCTGCTCGCCGGCCTCTTCCGTGAAACGTACTTCGCTACCGACTTCCAGCTTGTCGAAGGCGTTTTTCAGTACGCTATTGCGGTGGAAATAGATCACCCGCCCGTCCGGCGTGCCGATCTTGCCATAGCCGTCCTCCGGGTGCAGGCTGACCACGTGACCGCCGGCCGGTGCCTCGTGCTGCTTGACCTTGCCGCGGCGCAAGCGTGCGTAGTCTTCCAGCTGACGTTTCATGGCGTCAAAGGCATCCCTGATCGCCACGTAGGCATCTTCGTGTGAATGGTCCCTGTGATGGTGTTCGTGTGACACCACCAGTTCACCGTCCGGCACACCCAGTTCAATACGCACCTGGTACAGTGTGCCCTGGTGTTTATGGCCATGAGGTGCCTCCACCATAACCCGGCAACTCATGATCTTGTCATAATACTGTTCGAGCTTGTCTGCCTTTTCACGGATCTTTGCCTCTACGGCATCGGACCGTTCCATGTCCCGGAATGTTATCTGTAGTGGTATTTGCATGTTGGGTTCCTCCTGCTAAAGACGCAGTTTGTGTCCTGTGCTTCAGTGTTCACGATGCCATATCAACTCGTCATTCCTGAATACCTGTTTTACCCTGTGCAGCGGGATATTGTGCAACTCGCCCTCGTGGTCATACAGATCGAACGCAAAATGATCACTTGGCTCGAAGAAGATCTCGCGCATCGGCACGCGAATAATGCGATCCTCAATCCTGTCGTAGTAGCCGATTTCGAAGTTGGCCTGGCCGAACGTCTTGTCCCAGCGAATGCGACTCAGCAATTCGTGGATTGGCATCATGTGCTGGACAGGGTCAGTCCTCGTAACAGGTACCTTCGCGGATCCATACGCCGCGTTCCTCGCAGCGCAGCAGTTCATCACCACTGCAGACATAGCTGCCAAGGGCATAGGCCTTTGAATTGAAGTAACAGACGCCTGTTTCCAGCTCGAGATCCAGTGAAGGGTCGTGTTCATCCGAGCTGTCGAAAATGGGTGAGTTCTTCGCTTCCGGATCCGGGGCACCGACCTTCGGTCCATGTTTTGTCTCATTGGTCATAATGTCATCCTTCAAGTTGCTGGCGTTTGCCTGCTTACAGCTTCATTCAAGCACCAGATAGCCCCATTGACAATGAGCGCGGTCAAGAAGCGGGAGAAAAACACCAGTCAGGCAGTATCTGGTTGATTAGACTCAATAAACGAGGTGGTAGAAAATCGCAATCATGCTTATTTTTTATTGTCTGCCTGAGTGTCTGCACGGTATACCGCGGTGTCCGGATGAAACGCATACCATGCAAACCAGAACGCGGTTACGGCAGCTAGCCTGTCGCCATTTGCAATGGCTGCGCTTGCGCTGCGGTTGTCTCGATCGTATTGCACGACGATGTTTCTGCCGGCCAGTGTGTCATGCACTTCGCCGGTGGTTTGCTCAAGCTCCACGAACGGATATGCCTTGAAGTGTCCGTCGAGCTCGACACCCAGCACCGTCTCCTTTGGATGATAACGGTCATCCTGCGCCTGTACCGGGAACAGGAGCTTGCGGCTTTCCTCATAGCCCCGGTAGGGACTGCTGCTGTAGTCCCTGCTGTAACCGGTGTCCGTGGAAAGCACCAGTGTTCCGGGGTGGCGCCGTTTCCATTCTGACCAGCGGGTATGTTCAACAGGAATGGCCTTGAGTCGTGCAGTTTTCATGGGGCCACTGACGGCCTGCCGCATAATCTGTGACCACAGGGAGTGAGTCTTGCGGTCGTACAGCAGCATGTCACTGTTATATAAAAGTCCCGAGACGCCGAATGTCATCGCCTGGTCCCCGGTTTGTGCAAGGTAGGCGATTCCCGTGCCGCACAGCGGACAGTAGGTGACTGCAACCGGGTCGCCGGCAAACCGGTCGTTGACGATTTCGTGCCAGCTCAAAATGGTAATGGGGTAGGCCTTGCTGACCCCGTTGTGCCGGATGCCGAGCACGCGCTGGTCTTGTTTCAGAAAGGATGCTGCCCTGGCGGTTACAAAGCGTGGCGTGTCTATGGCGGGGATACCATCGCGCTGTGGACCACCGGACAGGATCTTGCTCGCGGGCACCAGCGCATCGGCCAGGTCAAAACCGTTCTTCACCGGCCCCGCCATCGTTGTGCTGACGGCCATTGACTGTAAGGCCAGTAGCAGTAACAGGGCAGGGGATTTACGCATCATCCACTCCGTTTTCCTGAATTAATTTGTCATCGGAAGCCGTTCCCGGACCGGTAATGCTATCAGCCCAGGTCAGCTGGTGATGGTCGAATCCGGCTTCCAGGGTAGGCTTGACGACCTGGAAGAAAGGAGAAATGTCGAAGTCCCGCGGCGCGAACAGGCTGTAATGCCGGATATGGTGAATCTCGCGCCGTGCATACCCTGTTTGTGCCGTACCGTTCTCGCTGCGCTCGACTTGCGGGAGTATCGGGTAGCGTACTGACTGAAATGCCTGCGCAATCAGTGTTGAACAGATGGCACGCGTGGGATCGCCGCTACCCAGGGCCAGCATGCGTCGCCGCCAGTACACCGGTACCGGTGGCACCGGCAACAGGTAGCGCGCCAGGTCGAATACGTTCTTTAGGTCATAGGCATGGCCGAGCCGGCCCATGGCATATTGACACACCTTCCTGCATTCCTCGCTGCCCAGGCTCACGGGCCGGCAGATGCGTGTATTGAGGAGTGCATACTTGCTCAGTGGTGCGGTACTCACTCCCTTGATCAGGTCCGCCTCGATCAGCACCGCGTCCTCGTCACCGGTCTTTTCGCCATTCTGGAAATCTCCGACAAACAGTGCCGCATGTGACCAGGTCGACTGGGTCAGGTACTTGATTGCTGTGCTGACGCGGGTATTGCCATCGACAAGCAACACGTCACCCGGTCGCAGTACGGCTGCCAGCCGGGCCGGGTCGCTGATATCGAAGGGCTGGTATTTTCGTAGCGGCTGGTTCAGATACTGCGCAAGCCGCTGGCCGAATGCCTTGGCGATAGCCTTGATCATGGTCTGGTGTGCCGGGTTCCGGTTGCCGTTACCTGAAAACCTTTGACAGGAAATACTGGCAGGGATTCCGGAAATAAAGGGGCTGGCAATAAATAGAACTTATTCTCATCTGTCACGCCAATATTCTTGCGCATGCGCTGGATTCCCGGAAAACAGGTGGTTTATGCTGTCGGTAACACTACACTAATTAGGGACATATTATAAAAAGGACAGGGATAGGTCCGGTAGTGGGTGCCGGGCATGCCAGGTAAAGCCGGTTGAGACAGCTTGCCGGCTGGCAATCACTGCACCCGTTCATGATATTTAAAAAGGAGGTTGTTAATGAAAGTCGCATACATCTTTTCAAGCCAGGGCCATACCGTCTCCTACAAGCTCGGCCAGATGATTCTCCCACAGCTGGAAGAGGATGTTCACGGTGTAGAGGTGGCCGGGATGTTCTTTTTTGAAGACAACAACTATGTGCTGGTCAAGGGTGATCCCATTGGAGAGCGCCTGGCAAAGGTTGCCAGGGAGAAAGGTATTCTGCTCATGGGTTGTGACAAATGCTGCTATGAACGCGAGATCGACAACAAACTCGTTGAGGGTGCAGTTATCGGTTGTTTCCCGAATTTATACGAAGCGCTGGCAGGTAATATGCCCGACCAGGTGATAACGCTATAAATGAAGCAGCTGGTTCTTTTTCTGTTGGCAATTCTGCTATCGGCAACGGCTGTTGCAGAAAATGCCAGCCGGCCGGTCCTGCTGGCAAAGCTTGAGGAACTGAATGGGGATTCAGCCCGGCTGGTCGGGGAGGCCCGTTCGGCACAGGCCAAGGCGACCCCTTTCCGTATCGATGTCACGCTTTACCGGGAGAGCCTGCGCACCCTCATGTTGAGCAACCGGGAGATTGGTGAGGAAAAGGATCGCATACCGCAGGACACTCTGATCAACATGGTGCGGATGTCCGCCCTGCTGAATTCCGCCGCGGAGTGCAAGACCGGGCGCTACATTGTCTGTCCTCCCGAACTGATGACAAAACTGACAACCCAGCAGCAGCTATTGTCAGAGGATCTTGATCACCTCAAGGCGATCCCGGCAGGCGCGGACTGATGTATCCCTGGGTGGTGCAATTTGTGCAGACCACCTGGGCCATCGTTGTTGAATCCGCCGCGTGGATACTGGTCAGCCTGTTGTTTGCCGGGTTGATTCACGAGTTCATACCTTCCAGCGGTTTGAAAAAATACCTCAACCGTGAAGGCGTGGGCGCCATGGGGAGCGCTGTTGCAATGGGCGGTGTATTGCCGATCTGCTCCTGTGGCGTGATCCCGATATCCGTCAGCCTGTACCGGGCCGGTGTGCGCATCGGCCCGGTCATGGCCTTCACCGCTGCCACCCCCATCATCAACCCGGCAGCCGTGATACTCAGTTTCGCGCTGCTGGGAACACACATTACGCTGGCCTATATTCTGCTCGGACTGGCATTGCCCTTTTTCCTCGGCACGATGACGGAACGGTTTGGCGACAAGCACGAGCCGGTCACGGAAGAGCCGGCTGCAACATCCGCCTGTTGTGATGAAGACGGCGGCGAATCGCCCCCGGAACAGCAGCATTTT
>JAOUBY010000063.1 GCA_029860045.1 Gammaproteobacteria bacterium
TCCAGTACCGGCAACGTCACCGGCACCTCGTGTCCGGCCTGCTTGAGCATCTGCTGCATGTGCACGGCCATATCCTGCTCATTCATTACCAGGCAGGAGGGTGACTCGGTCAGGCGGCGGCTGACGCGCACTTCCTTGACACGCGCATCCAGTGCTTCCTGCATGCGCTTGACCAGGTCGGCAAATTCATCCTCGGTCTTTTTCGCGGCTTCCTTCTCTGCCTCGTCGGCCAGCTTGTCGAGATCCAGCTCGCCCTTGGCCACCGATGCCAGCGGCTTGCCATCGTATTCGTTCAGGTGTGACACCAGCCATTCGTCGACGCGGTCGGACAACAGCAGCACCTCAATACCCTTGCGACGGAAAATCTGCAGATGCGGACTGTCTTTTGCCGCGGCAAAACTGTCGGCGGTCACATAGTAGATCTTTTCCTGGCCATCCTTCATGCGGCTGATGTAATCGTCCAGCGAGACATCCTGCTGTTCGTCGTCCGTTGCGCTACTCGCAAAACGCAACAGCTTCGCGATGCGCTCGCGGTTGGCATGGTCCTCGCCCGGCCCCTCCTTCATGACATTGCCGAACTGCTTCCAGAACGTCGCGTACAGCTCCGGCTTGTCGCTCGCCATGTTCTCCAGCAGGCCCAGCACCTTCTTCACGGAACCGGCGCGGATGGTATCAATCAGCTTGTTGTGTTGCAGGATCTCGCGGGAAACATTCAGCGGCAGGTCGTCGGAATCGACCAGGCCCCGCACGAAACGCAGGTAATACGGCATCAGCTGCTCGGCATCGTCCATGATGAATACACGGCGCACGTACAGCTTGATGCCATGCCGGCTATCGCGGTCGTACAGGTCAAACGGCGCACGCGCCGGGATATAAAACAGTGATTTGTAGGCCTGCGAGCCCTCGACATGACTGTGCACCCAGCGCATCGGGTCTTCGAAGTCATGCGCTACATGCTTGTAGAATTCCGTGTATTCCTCGTCCGTGATCTCGCTGCGCGGGCGCGTCCACAGTGCAGAGGCCTTGTTGACGGCCTCGTACTCATCGCTTGCTTCCTCGTCACCGGCCGCCTGCTTCTTCATCTCGATGGGCAACGGAATGTGATCGGAGTACTTGTGAATGATGTTGCGTAGCCGGTAGCCGTCAAGGAACTCATCTTCGTCCGCGCGCAGGTGCAGCACGATCTCGGTCCCACGCGTCGCCTTCTCCACCGTTTCCAGTGTGTAGCTGCCATCTCCACCCGAGATCCAGCGCACACCCTGTTCAGCCGGCAGGCTGGCGTGACGCGTGGTCAGTGTGACCTTGTCCGCAACGATGAATGCAGAATAGAAACCGACACCGAACTGGCCGATCAGTTGCGTGTCATTTGCCTGGTCGCCGGTCAGTGACTCGAAGAACTGGCGCGTGCCGGATTTCGCGATGGTGCCGACATTGTCGACCACCTCATCGCGCGTCATGCCGATGCCGCTGTCAGTAATGGTAACGGTACGCGCATCCTTGTCGAAGTCGATGCGAATACCAAGCTGCGTGTCACCGTCGTACAGGCTGTCGTTGGCAAGTGCCTCGAAACGCAGCTTGTCGCAGGCGTCGGAGCCATTCGAGACCAGCTCGCGCAGGAAGATTTCCTTATTGGAATACAGAGAATGAATCATGAGGTGCAGCAGCTGCTTCACCTCGGTCTGGAATTCAAGGGTTTCTTTCTGGCTATCAACCGTCATGCGTGACTACTCCTGGCAAATTCTGAATGTTTTCGATTTATTGGGGCGCTGCGGTCGTTTTTCAAGTCCCCGGGCAGCACCCCTTCATGCGCCAGCAACCAGGACTTGCGCCGCAATACAGGGCCCTGCGTGTGGCCGCTATAACCACCCAGGCCGCTAGCGCCCACCACCCGGTGACAGGGCACCACAATCGATACCGGGTTATGACGACAGGCATTGCCCACGGCACGCGCGCCACTACCCAGCTGTGCGGCCAGCTGTCCGTAGCTGCGGGTCTCGCCGGCGGGAATGTCGCGTAGCGCCTGCCATACGCGTTGCTGGAAAGGTGTGCCCTGCATCACCACAGGCAGGTCAAACAGGTGCCGGGTGTCGGCAAAATAGTGCTGCAGCTCATCGACTGCACGGCGTGCCGCGGCACTGTCGCTGTGCTGGCAGGGCGTCCCGGGGGGCAGGTAATCGATCCGGCACACTGCCTCGTCCTGCAGGCAGATACCGAGGCGCCCGAGTGGCGAGTCCATTACCAGTGAATACGTGACCTGATGGCCATTTGTTTCCGCTCCGCGTGACACTTGCTTCATAACGCCTCCACAAACAAAAACGGGCACCCTGATCCAGGGTGCCCGTCATTGTAAACCGATTGGTGAAAAATCCGTAGCGGCTAGAGTTTTTCCTTGATACGTGCGGCCTTACCAGACAGTTCACGCAGGTAATACAGCTTGGCACGGCGCACATCACCACGACGCTTCACCTTGATCGAGCCGATCGCGGCACTGTGGGTCTGGAACACACGTTCAACACCCTCACCGTGGGAAATCTTGCGCACGGTAAATGCCGAGTTCAGGCCACGATTACGCTTGGCGATCACCACACCCTCAAACGCCTGCAAACGTTCACGCTCCCCTTCCTTGACCTTGACGTCTACGATGACGGTATCGCCTGGGCTGAAGTCCGGGATATCCTGGCGTAACTGTTCCTGCTCAAGCTGTTCGATAATGTTGCTCATTGCTCAATCCTCTGGTTCCAGAAATGGGCTATTGATCACTCAATTGCCCGACTTGTATTCATCAATAAATTCATTCAACAGCGTTTGCTGTTCGGCATCCAGCTGCAGTTTCGCCAGCAGGTCCGGCCGTCGCTGCCAGGTCCGTCCCAGCGCCTGCTTGTGACGCCAGCGTCGAATGGCCGCGTGGTTACCACCCAGCAGGGCATCCGGTACCCGCATGCCGTCGATCTCTTCAGGACGGGTGTAGTGCGGGTAGTCCAGCAGGCCATCCATAAAGGAATCCTCCTGCGCAGAATCTGCATCACCCAGCGCACCGGGCAATAACCGCGTCACCGCATCCATTACCAGCAGCGCCGGTAACTCGCCGCCACTCAGGACATAGTCACCGACAGACAGCTCTTCATCCACTTCCAGCTCGATAATGCGCTCATCGATGCCTTCATAGCGTCCGGCCACCAGGATAATGCGTTCCTGTTGTGCCAGCTCACGCGCCCTGTCCTGTGTGAAACGCTGTCCCTGCGGTGACAGGTAAATCACGCTTGCCTGCGGACCGGCAGCCCGTGCCGCACTAATGGCCGCGCACAGCGGCTGCACCTGCATCACCATGCCGGGACCGCCCCCGTAAGGCCGGTCATCGACATTACGGTGCTTATCCGTACTGAAATCGCGTGGATTCCAGGTGGCCAGCTCCAGTATTCCCTGCGCCAGCGCCCGGCCCTGTATGCCCTGACTGCTGCGCTCCCGAATCATCTCCGGGAATAATGTCACGACATCGATTCGCATCATCGTGCCGCTCAGTAATCCGTATCCCAGTCGACCCGGATCAGCTGCTGATCGATGTCGACCGTCTTGATAACCGGCCCGACGATAAACGGCACCAGGTATTCCTGCTCGCCCCTGACGACCAGCACATCATTTGCGCCGGTTTCAATCAGGTGGTGAACCGTACCAAGCAGCGCACCGTCACTGTTGATAACCCGCAAACCAACCAGGTCGGCCCAGTAATATTCATCCGCCGCCGTTTCCGGTAACTCGCTGCGGTAAACGCCGATCTTCGTTCCATTCAGGGCGGCGGCCTGTTCACGGTTGTTGCATTGTGCCAACTGCACGACCAGTCCCTTGCCATGGGGTTTGCCCTGCAGCAGTTTCACCGGCTGCCACTCACCCTTGCTGTACAGGTACCAGGGCGAATACTCCAGCAACGCGGTCAACTCCCTGGTACAGGGTGCGACGCGCAACCAGCCCTTGACCCCGTACGGCCCTGCGAGGTGCCCCATCACCAGCAGATCGTCTGCCTGCGGGGCGCCGGTTACAGGGCTGTCGTTCCCGGACATACTGTCCAACGGAAAGCCGAACTTACTGCGCCGGCTGTTCCTTCAGCAAACGGGCCACCCGTTCCGACACCTGCGCACCCTTGCTGGTCCAGTGTGCGGCGCGTTCGCTGTCTATACGCAAACGGACTTCACCACCGGTTGCCACCGGGTTGAAGAAACCGATCCGTTCAAGATAGCGTCCGTCACGGCGGTTACGGCTATCGGTTACCACGATGTGGTAGAAGGGACGCTTTTTCGCGCCACCACGTGACATTCTGATCGTCACCATAATCTGATCTTTCCTCTGAAATTTACGGTCCCGCTGTCTGATCGCGGAGAACACCTGTTGAAAGCCGGGCAATTTTACGCGATTTTCCGGAAAAGTGAAGCGAATGCAGGCAATTAACTGTGAAACCCTGTCTGCGCCGCGAATGACAGTATTGTCAGCCAGTGTCGAAATAGATTACAGATCATATCAGCCAATGCTCGGCCAAATATCTGACGCTTTGTTATTGTAAATTAAGGGAATTCCCGACACGTTACCGGTCAACTACGGTACCGGGCTTGTCGGCATTTCTTACGCATGGTGCCCAGGCGTCTCTCGCCCGGCCAGTGCCACAACTACAACCCTTTCAATTCCAGTGTTTTTTTGCGGATGGCACAGCAATTGCTTTAACCCCCAGTGAGCAGAGAAGACACAGAACTGTTGGGGGAGGATGCACCATCTGTAGAACAAGAGCTCATTGCACACAATAATAAATAGTTTGCGCAACGGTATTTTCTGAAACAGAAAACAAAACAACACAAATAAAGTATCCGATTCGCGCAGTGTTTGACGGTGGCCCAGGCCACCGTTTTTATTTGCGCGTCTGAAAATCCTACCGCTATCGGGCAGCCTAGAACGGCATACCCATCGGTCCCTTGCCCTTCATGCCACGCAGCAGCTTGCTCATACCGCCCTTTGACATCTTCTTCATCATCTTTTGCATCTGCAGATGCTGCTTGAGCAGACGGTTCACGTCCTGCACCTGGGTGCCGGAACCGGCCGCGATACGACGCCGGCGCGAGCCATTGATCACACCCGGGCGACCGCGCTCATGCGGGGTCATGGAATTGATAATCGCCTTCATGCGGTGCACCTGGCTGTCATCCGCCATGGCATTTTTCGGCAGTTGCCCCATGCCCGGCAACTTGTCCATCAATCCAGTCAGCCCGCCCATGTTCAGCATCTGGTCCAGCTGATCGCGAAAATCATTCAGGTCAAACCCCTTGCCGCGGGTGATCTTGCCGGCAAGTTTCGCCACCGCTTCCTTGTCGACTTTCTGTTCCGCCTCCTCGACCAGGCTGACGACATCGCCCATACCGAGAATGCGCGAGGTAATGCGGTCCGGATAAAACGGCTCCAGCGCCTCGGTCTTTTCGCCAACACCGATAAACTTGATCGGCTTGCCGGTGATCGAGCGGATTGACAGCGCCGCACCGCCGCGCGCATCGCCATCGGTCTTGGTCAGGATCACACCGGTCAGTGGCAACACGTCATTGAATGTGCGCGCGGTGTTGGCAGCATCCTGTCCGGTCATGCTATCGACCACAAACAGTGTCTCGACCGGGCTGACAGCCGTATGCAGCAACCTGATCTCGTTCATCATGTCGTCGTCGATGTGCAGGCGCCCGGCGGTATCGATAATCACGACATCGACATGCTGCTTGCGCGCCTGCGCCACCGCCGCGTTGGCAATGGCTACCGGATCCTCGCCGGCATGGCTCGGGAAAAACACCGCACCCACTTCTTGCGCCAGCGTTTTCAGCTGATCAATGGCTGCCGGCCGGTAGATATCGCAGCTGGCCAGCATGACAGATTTCTTCTCGCGCTCCTGCAGCATGCGCGCCAGCTTTGCAGAACTGGTGGTCTTGCCCGACCCCTGCAGACCGGCCATCAGTATCACCGCCGGCGGCTGCACGCTGAGGTTGAGGGCATCGTTGGCATCACCCATGACGTGCACCAGCTCATCGCTGACCACCTTGACCAGGGTCTGACCCGGCGTCAGGCTCTTCAGCACGTCCTTGCCCATGGCGCGTTCACGCACCCGTTCAGTAAATTCCTTCACCACCGGCAGCGCGACATCGGCCTCAAGCAACGCCATGCGCACGTCGCGCAGGGCATCCTTGATATTTTCCTCGCTCAGTCGGCCCTGGCCACGCAGGTTCCTGATGGTTTTCGAGAGCCGTTCAGAAAGATTGTCAAACATGATCTAAGGTTCCGGTAATGTTCAGACCCACGAGGCCAGAGGCGAATTATAACTGGAAAACCGGCGCCTGCAGCAGCCCGCTCGCCGGCCCTTCAATGCCCGCGACAGTTATGCGATGATGCCGCCATGGTTCCCACTCTGCCCGGCACACTCTCGATATTCCTCTACCTGCTGGCCAGCATCCTGCTGGTCAGACGGTTGGCGCGCGGCCCGGAGGCTCCGGGTTGCCAGCGCATCACGATCCTCCTCGTCAGTCTCGGGGCAGTGATAATCCACGCCTTCTTTCTCTATCCGGGCATCTTGCAGGACAGCGGGTTAAACCTGGGCTTTTTCTACGCGGCATCGCTGATCGCACTGACCACGGCACTGTTACTGGTGTCGGCCAGCGTATTCGAGCCAGTGGAAAATCTTGGCATCTGCGTCTTTCCCCTGGCCGCGCTCAGCATCGGCCTGATCCTGGCCTGGCCGGCGCAGCACATTCTCACCGACGCCAGCGCATGGCAGCTCGATACGCATATCCTGACCTCGCTGCTGGCCTACAGCATCCTGGGTCTGGCAGTGGTGCAGGCCGTCCTGCTCGCCATCCAGGACCGCCACCTGCTCAATCGTAAGCCGGGCGGGTTCATTCGCGCCCTGCCTCCGCTACAGGTCATGGAAAACCTGCTGTTCCAGATGATCGCCATCGGTTTCACCCTGCTGACACTGTCACTGGTTACCGGCGCACTGTTCCTGGAGGATATCTTTGCCCAGCACCTGGTGCACAAGACCGCGCTCTCGATCATGGCCTGGGGAATCTTCGGTGTTCTGCTCTGGGGACGCTGGCGCTTCGGCTGGCGGGGGGGCACCGCTATTCGCTGGACTATCGGCGGCTTTATCTTTCTCATGCTGGCCTACTTCGGCAGCAAGTTCGTGCTGGAACTGGTGCTCTCGCGCTAACCCGCACGTGCGCGGCATTCCGGCAGGAGGTTCCGCGCCGCAGCAGCTCACCTGACATGACAGGCGGATTTGCGTAAAATACACCCCTGACCCCCAACATGAGGCTGTCCCCGTTTGGACGACACCCCCCTTAGCGTGCTGCTTGCGGCACTTGTTTTCCTGATACTGCTGTCCGCTTTCTTTTCCGGTTCCGAAACCGGCCTGATGACGCTCAACCGCTATCGCCTGCGTCACCTGGCCGACAAGAAGCATGCCGGCGCCCTGCGTGTACAGCGGCTGTTGCAACGCCAGGACCGCCTGATCGGCCTGATCCTGCTGGGCAACAACTTCGTCAACATTCTTGCCTCCATACTGATGACGCTGATCGCGTTGCGCATCTATAACGACGCCGGCTTTATCTTTGCCGCCGGCATGGTGCTGACTATCGTCATCCTGCTGTTTGCCGAGGTCACCCCGAAGACGCTGGCCGCGCTGCACCCGGAACGCATCGCGTTTCCGGCCTCATTCGTCTATGTCCCCTTGCTGAAGCTGCTGTACCCGCTGGTATGGGTGGTAAATGTAATTGCCAATGGCTTGCTGAAACTGATGGGCGTCTCACCGGAGGATAGCACCTCGCAGGCGCTCACCAAGGAAGAACTGCGCACCGTGGTGATAGAGGCCGGCGCCATGATACCCGAGCGTCATCGCTCGATGCTGCTGAACCTGATGGACCTTGAGAATGTCACCGTGGAAGACATCATGGTACCGCGCAACGAGGTCACCGCCATCGACATCAACGACGGCTGGGACACCATCAGCAAGACACTGACGGACAGCCAGTACACACGCATGCCGCTGTACCGGGAAAACATCGACCAAGTCATCGGCATCCTGCACATGCGCGATGTGCTACCACTGCTTTACCGCGACGAACTCGATCATGCCGCCCTGCTGGATATTGCGCGCAAACCCTACTTTATCCCGGAAAGCACCTCGCTAAACCGGCAACTGCTGAATTTCCAGCGTGAGCGCCGCCGCATCGGTTTTGCCGTGGACGAATACGGTGATATCCAGGGCCTGGTCACCATGGAAGACCTGCTGGAGGAAATCGTCGGTGAATTCACTTCCGACCCGTCCGCACATACAGATGACATCCAGCCACAGGAAGATGGCACCTGGCTGGTGGACGGCTCTGTCAGCATCCGCACACTCAACAGCGCCCTGCACATGTCACTCACTACGGACGGCCCCAAGACGCTGAACGGACTGATCATCGAGGAACTCGAGATGATCCCGGACACCAATACCAGCCTGCTGATGGATAACCACCCGGTCGACATCCTGCAGATCAGGGAAAATATGGTCAAGACCGTACGCATACATCCCGCACTGCACAAAACCGGCACGCAGAATGAATCGGAGCCCGCATCGTGAAACTGCTGTTCAATCTCGAGGTCGTGGAAGGGAACCGCATCAAGGCTCGCCCCAGTGACTACCTGAAATCACTGCCTGCAGGGCAGCAAATCGCCGAGGTCAGGGAATTCCTGCACTGGGCCGAGACCGAGGCACGCGAGAACCCGGACCTGACCGGCCGTGCAGAAGCCGAGATCGGTATCGCCACCGCCAGGGAATTTTTGGAAAAGCACGGACAGCAACCCGCGTCAATCATTACCGGCGGCGGCAACATCAACCCGGATGACTGACAAGATCAGCAAGACCGATGAGGAATGGCGCGCGCAGTTGAGTGCGGAGCAATACCAGGTCACACGCTGCAAGGGTACCGAACGGCCATTCACCGGGCACCATCTCGACCGTAAGGAAGACGGCACCTACACGTGCTCCTGCTGCGGCGCCAAACTGTTTCATTCCAGCGACAAGTTTGACTCGGGCAGCGGCTGGCCAAGTTTTGTGCGCATGGGTCATTCTGAAAACATCACGACCCGCACCGACACCAGTCATGGCATGGTACGCATCGAGGTAGAGTGCGCCCGCTGCGACGCCCATCTCGGTCATGTGTTTGAGGATGGCCCGGCACCGACCGGGCAGCGCTACTGCATCAACTCCCTGTCACTGGACTTCGAGAAAGACTAGTGGCGCCCTGCTGCTACGCATCCATGCAGTAACAAGCTGCCTGGCTCAGCCCCTACCCTTAGACACATGCTTATAATCACCAATCGGTACTGAGACCGCTTCAGGCCCTCTGAAATACCCCGTTTATCCCTAAGCAAGTGATGATCTGTCGGGTGTTGCGTCCACCGGTTCGTCGGTCCTGGTATCACAGGAAGGTGCTGCTCAGGAAATTATCGGCACTGCGACAGACCTGGCAGGCAACTCGGCAAGCCTGGGAGTCATCGTCAATATTGATAAAACCGTGCCAGTGATAACCGGGCTTCCCGACAATGACTGCACGCTCTGGCCAGTCAACGGGAAGATGGTGCACGTAGCCTCGGTGGCTGCCGAGGATGTGCTATCCGGCATCGACTCCCTGTCATTACAGGGGGCAAGTAATGAGGCCGACAATCAGGACGGCAGTATCGTCATTGAAAATGGTGAGGTGTTTTTACGCGCCGAACGTTCAGGTGGTGGTGTTGGCCGTATCTATAGCATTACAGCCACGGCCCGCGACCTGGCCGGCAATACAACGGAAACAACCGGCACCTGTGTCGTTCCTCATGATCAACGCAAGCATAGGCACAAGCCTTGACCGTGCGTGATGATTTGCATTGGACATCTCCATATCCGTCCGGATCTAACTAGTATGCATATCAACAGGCACTCCCTCCAATATGCTACTCAAGGGAGAATTATCTGACGCTGTTTGCTTCAACAGTCAACTTCCAGCGTTGGCAACCAACTATCATTGCTCGCCCTGCACCCCTGAACCGGGCGATGGCCGTTGCCAGCTTATCCATAATATTTCTTGCGGTGCGACTCTATTAGCGCGGCGGCATCCTCTTCAATGATGCCCATGGTGCTGAGCACCGCTCCACCGAGCTGCAAGCTCGCTTCCAGTGTTTCCGAAATGGCAATGGTTGCCCCGGCCTTCAACAGCTGCTCACAGTGTTGCCAGTCACGCCCGCGTGCGTGGATGGAGATGCCTGGATAATGCTGTCGCAGGATATTGACCAGCCGCACGGCAGGCGCGGTCTGGTCAAGCGTGCATACCAGAGCACCGGCCTGTCCGGCACCTGCTGCCTTCAGCACATCGACCTGACTGGCGTCACCGTAGAAGACCGAGAAGCCTTCCCGCCTGCCGTCCAGCACGCGGTCTGCATTTCTATCGATGGCGAGATAAGGCACATTCCCGGCCTGCAGGATCCTTGCCACCCGCCGTCCCACGCGGCCGAAGCCGGCAATGATGACATGTGGCTGCCCCGTATCAATATGGTTGGTACTGACATCGTGCCGGTCGGACGCCTGGGTCAGGCGCCTGTTGATGTATTCGCCGAGATTCACCATCAACGGCGTTGTGGCCATGGTCAGCGCAATTACCAGAGCCAGAAATTGAAAAAGATCCTCCGCCAGGATGCCACTTATGGCGGCCAGCCCGAACAGCACGAAGCCGAACTCACCACTCTGCGACAGCAACAGTGACACCCGCGTGGCATCCGGTGTGCCGACACCCGTGAGCCGACACAGGACCCAGAGGATGACGGACTTGATCAGCAGCAGGCCCAACACCAGTCCGGCAATCACAACGCCATGCCTGCCGAGCAGGCCAAAATCGATGGACATCCCGACGCCCATGAAAAACAGACCAAGCAGGATGCCTCGAAACGGCTGGATGTCGGCAATTACCTGGTGCCGGTAATGGGAGTCCGCCATCATCAGCCCGGCAAGAAATGCGCCTAGCGCCAGCGACAGACCCACTTCCTCCATTAGCCAGGCGGTGCCCAGCACCGCGAACACGGCCGCGGCGGTGAACACCTCCGCCGTCCGGCTGGTCGCCACCAGCCGCAGGATCGGTGACAGGAAAAACCGTCCGATGAGGATGACGAAGGCAATGACGAGCACGGCTTCCAGTACCGCGAACTCGATGCCCTCCAGCAGCGAGGTATCCGCTGCAAGCAGTGACACCAGCATCAGCAGCGGTACCACGGCCAGGTCCTGCAGCAGCAGCACGGAAAATGCCGTGCGACCGTGACCCGTCCCCATTTCACCTCGCTCGTTCAAAATCTGCAGGCCAAACGCCGTCGAGGAGAGCGCCAGCCCGAAACCGATGATCACGGCCGTCCTGAGCGACTGGTCGAACAGCAGGGCCAGGCCGGCGATGACCAGCCCGGTCAGCATCACCTGTGCGGTGCCCAGGCCGAACACCTTGCGCCGCATGGCCCACAGGCGTGCGGGCTTCAACTCTATACCGATGATGAACAGCAGGAAGATGACGCCGAACTCGGCGATATACCGGATTTCCTCGACCTGGTCGATGAAACCGAACCCCCAGGGGCCGACAATGGCGCCGGCGGCCAGGTACCCCAGTACCGAACCGAGGCCTAACCGCTGAAATAACGGGACGGCAACGACTGCCGCCGCCAGCAGGACCAGTATGTCTGTGAGGTAATGGGCTTCCGTCATGTCCCACCAGTATCAGCGCGGCGCGATCACTGTCAATCACCTTCTGTACCCGAATGACGACTCTCAGTATTAACCTGCCGTTTGTTTATTGCCCGCGAATGGCAGGAGTTGGCCGATTTAGGACATCCAATGTAACCCCGCCTTGCGGCCGTTTCCCGCTACCTCGCGTTAACCGCA
>JAOUBY010000007.1 GCA_029860045.1 Gammaproteobacteria bacterium
GTACCAGCACGGCCAGTCCACCCACCAGCAGGGTGATCGCGAGCAGGCCTGACAGACGCGCGAGTGGCTTGTACGCAGTTTTCCCGAATACAGAGCTGATAGAGGCAACGTTCAGGGCGCCGGAGGCCGCGACAATCAGGAACACCGCAAACACGTGCGGGGTACCCCAGATGATCTGGTTGCTCATACCGGTGACCCAGTGACCATTGTGTTCCATGTAATACGCGGCACCGAGTGCAGCGAGTACAAACACACCAATGGCCCCGACCAGCATGTAGAACGGCAGGCCGCCTTCGATTTCCCTGTAGTCCAGTTGTTTCATCAGATCCCCCGGTAGCGCACGCCGGTGTTGAGTTGCAGGTCGGCACGAATCTGGTGCGTGCTGTGCTGCTTGAGTCCCTTGGAGATTTCACTTGACGGGTCGTTTAGATCACCAAATACCATTGCGTTATGGTTTTCAGCGCTGCAGGCCTCTACACAGGCCGGTGTCCCGTCGTTGTCGACACGGTGGACACAGAAGGTGCAGGACTCGACGGTACCCTTGCCGCGTGGCGCGTGTGGCAACTGGTCTTGCAGGGTTTCGTGAATGAACGAGCGTGCCTTGTAGGGGCAGGCCATCATGCAATAGCGGCAGCCAATGCAGATGTGCTTGTCGACCAGCACGATACCGTCATCACGCTTGAATGAAGCGCCGGTCGGGCACACATCCACGCAGGGCGGATGTTCGCAATGCTGGCAAAGCAGTGGCAGGGTCTGGGTGTGACCGGTCTGCTTGTCCTTCAGTTTCACCTTGCGGATCCACTGTGCATCGGTCTCCGGGCGGTCATGGCCGGTCAGGCCGTGTTCGTCATTACAGGCCGTTACACAATCATTGCAGCCTTCGGCGCACTTGTTTGTGTCGATCAGCATGCCCCAGCGCACTTCGCTGGTGACGGGGTCAGCGGCCGGCTTGGCATGCCCGATTTCATGCAGAAACACACCCGGTACTACGGCCATGCCGGCCGCAGCCGTTGCGCTGCCGCTGAGGAAGCGACGGCGGTAGACGTCGATACCTGACTCTTCACTCATGAACAGTACCCTCGGTTTCCAGCGCATGCAGACTGTCGATGATCTGAAGTGCCGGTTTACCAGTCGTTGAAAAGGACTGGTTATCTGATGTCTTGACCGGTCGGTCGGCATGACACTGGAAGCAGTCGACCTTGACGGCCGCGTAACTGTGACAGCTGTTGCAGAAATGTTCTTCGCTGCTGACGCGCGGTGCGTCTTCGGCGTCACTGACGTGACAGTTGATGCACTCGTTCAGACTGTATTGCCTGGTCCGGATGCCCTCATACATGGTCTCATCACGCTGGTGCAGGATGTAGTCCATGTGGTTTTTGCGCATCTCCGCGGTCGGTTCCACGCATCCCTGGGCCTCGCTGAAGCGTGCCTGGGCCTCAGGAATTTCCGGCAGTAAGGAATCCCCGGCCTGGCCCTGCATTGCAAAGCCAGCGGTGAATGCCAGCAGCAGTAAGATGAAACTGTTTTTTAGCATGTCGTTTGTCGTGTCCGGATTAGTGATCACCCATGGCCATATCGATATAGCCAGTGGGGCAGACGTCCGAGCAGATGTGGCAACCGATGCACTTGTCGTAGTCGGTGTCCACGTAACGCCCCATCGTCGCCTGGTCTTTCTTGACACGGAAGATGGCGTCCTGCGGGCAGTAGATCACGCAGTTGTCACACTCGAAGCACATGCCGCAACTCATGCAGCGCTCGGCCTCGTTTACAGCCTGTTCTGTCGCCAGGCCAATGCCGCGCTCCTCGAAGTGCCCCAGCACTTCCTCGGAAGAGGGGCCATGAGAGGAGCGTTTGTTGCGCGGTGTGAACGGGAAGTGGCCGAGGAACAGGCGGTCCGAGGCAATAATTTCGGCGCTGGAGCGGTCTTCAAAATTATGAACCGCAAAGTTGGCGCTATTGGTGCCGCGCATGTCACCGGCCTGTTCTGCATCAAATTTGTCCGGTGCGTGGTTTGTTTCACGCAGCTTGTTCAACAGTTCAAAGTGGTGCACATCGACCTTCGGACGCTTTTTCTGGTCTTCCTGTTTCAGGTAGTGGTCGATACTTTCCGAGGCAATGGATGCCTGGCCGATTGCAGTGGTCAGCAGGTGTGGGCGGATGATATCGCCTGCGACGAAGTGACCCTCGCGCCCCGGCACCTGGTAGTAAGCGTCGGCGTCAATCAGGCCGCGGCCGTTATCGAGTGATTCCAGACCCTGTGACAGGTCGCCGCCCTGACCAATGGCGGACACGACCAGGTCGCATTCGATTTCGTATTCAGTGCCCTCGATCGCGTTGGGACGGCCGTCGACCATTTCACACTTGGCCATCTTCAGGGCGCGGGCCCGGCCACCATCATCAAGCACAACCTCGATCGGCATCACGCCGTTATCAATGCGTACACCTTCATGCAGTGCATCATGCACTTCGTGTTCGGTTGCCGTCATTTCTTCGCGTTCAAACAGCGAGGTCAGGGTCACCTCGGCACCTTCCCGGGCGGCAGCAAACGCGGCGTCATGGGCGACATAGCCACCGATAACCTGTTCCGGGCGGTCATCCTTGTTGATCTTGTCAATCTTGCCCAGGCGGCGGGCAACGGAGACCACGTCGATGGAGGTATCACCACCACCTACACAGACGACCCTGTCGGCAGTGACTTTCAGCGTTCCCTTGTTAAAGGCTTCAAGGAAGGCGACACCGGAGACGCAGTTGGGTGCGTCGCTGTTGGGTACCGGCAGCTTGCGACCCGATTTGCAGCCCATTGCCCACAGGATGGCGTCGTATTCTTTCTCGACTTCCTCGATGCTGATGTCCTTGCCAACACGGGTGTTCATGCGCAGTTCGATATTGCCCATGTCAACGATGCGCTGACATTCGTGGTTCAGCACGTCGCGCGGGGTACGGTAGCCCGGGATGCCGTAGCGCATCATGCCACCGAGTTCTTCGTGCTCGTCGAAGATGGTGCTGGCGTGGCCAAGGCGGCGCAGCTGGTAGGCAGCAGCCATGCCGGCGGGACCACCACCGATGATGGCGATTTTCTTGCCGCTCAGCGGGGCTGAATTGTCAAAGGAAAACTTCTGCTGGTAGGCGGAATCACCGATGAACTGTTCAACCGAGTTGATACCGACGAAATCCTCGACATTATTGCGGTTGCAACCGTCTTCGCACGGGGCCGGGCAGACACGCCCCATCATGGCCGGGAACGGGTTGGCGTCGGTGGAGCGACGGAAGGCATACTCTTCCATGCTCAGCTCGCCGGTCGGCTTCTCGATGCCGCGGACAATCTGCAGATAGCCACGGATGTCTTCGCCGGAAGGACAGCTGCCCTGGCAGGGTGGAGTGCGATGTACGTAGGTCGGGCATTTATATGACTTGTCTTCGTTAAAGATGTCGTCACCCTTGCGTGCATAGGTGTGGTCGCCATCCTTAAAACGACGGAAAGACAGATTTTCGTTTTCCATGTCTTCTTTTGAAGTTGCCATGCCTGTTCTCCTGTTAATCTGACCAGGTATTACCTGAGCTATATCCGAAAATTATTGTTTGTTCCCAAGCACAATCGCGTTGCTGACCAGCTGGTGCACGCTGACAATGCTATCCATCTGGAAGCCGTAATAAGGCATTACCTTCGCGAACTGGCTCTTGCAGATGGCACAAATGGCTGCCATGTGGGTCACACCATGTTCCTCGACGACATGCTTCAGTGCCTCCATGCGTGGCAGGGCACCCTTGACGCGCAGCTCCATCAGGTCGTCGGTGAGCAGGCCGCCGCCACCGCCGCAACAGTAGGTTGCCTCGTGGATGGTGTCCTGGGGCATATCGTAAAAATGGTTGCAGCTGGCCTTGATGACTTCGCGCGGCAGGATGAACTGTCCGCCAGGCATCGGGCCCATGCGCGAGGCGCGTGCCACGTTGCAGGAGTCATGATAGGTCAGCACCATGTCGTCATTGGCAGACTTGTCCAGCGTGAGCGCATCGCGCTGGATCAGGTCATAGGTGAATTCCATGATGTGCTGCGGTACCGGGTATTTCGGATCGAGAAAATCGAACGGCCCGGCCAGTGTATTCAGGAAGCTGTACGCGACACGCCAGGCGTGCCCGCATTCGCCGAAGATGATGCGCTTCACGCCGAGATCAAGGGCGGCCTCGCGGATACGCATGGATACCTTGCGCATGTTCTCGTAACTGCCGATGAACATGCCGAAGTTGGCGGCCTCGCTGGCGTGTGAACTCAGTGTCCAGCTGATGCCGGCCTCGTGGAATACCTTGGCATAGCCCATCAGGCCATCGACATGTGGTTCGGCAAAGAAGTCGGCTGATGGTGTGACGACCAGTACATCGGCGCCTTTTTCATCCACTGGTAGCCGCACCTTGACGCCGGTCTCGTCTTCAATGTCCTCTTCCAGTCCTTCCAGCGTGTCAACCAGCGCCGGTTCCGGCAGGCCGAGGTTGTTGCCGATCTTGTAGACCTTGCCGATGATCTCGTTGCAGTACTTCTGGCCCACGCCGATGGAATCCATCACTTCGCGCGCGGCCATGGAGATTTCCGCGGTATCGATACCGTACGGGCAATACACGGAACAGCGTCGGCACTGGGAGCACTGGTGAAAATAGCTGTACCAGTCGTCCAGCACCTCTTTCGTCAGGTCGACGGCGCCGACCAGCTTGGGGAAATACTTGCCGGCAAAGGTGAACTTGCGGCGATACACCTTGCGGTACAGGTCCTGGCGCGCGACAGGCATATTCTTGGGGTCGGTGGTGCCGAGGTAATAGTGGCACTTGTCCGTACAGGCGCCGCACTTGACGCAGGCATCGAGGAACACAGCCAGAGAACGGTATTTCCCGTTCAGTTCTTCCATCTTGTCGTAGGCGACCTGCTGCCAGTTGTCGACCAGTTCACCCGGGAAGCCAAGCTGTTCCTGGAACTCTTCCTTGGCGACGAACGGCTTGCTGTGCGCCATCACCCCTTCATGTACCTTCGGGATGATTGGGATTTCTTTCATCTCCGGTATTTCGTAATCAGCCACGCTCTGCTCCTGGATTATTTCTCAAGTTCCGCAGCCCACGGAGCCAGGTGACGCTGTTCGCGCGGGTTATCCACCTGGTTGCGGGTCGGGCTGAAGAACACACCCGGTGCGTGCAGCAACTTGCTGACAGGGAAAATGATCATCAATGACGCTACCAGTGCCAGATGGATCAGCAGTAGCGGGTCTTCCGGAATCGGTTGCCAGTTGAAATACATCAGCCCGAGGAAAAATGCCTTCAGGGCGACGATGTCGGTATGCGTTATGTAGTCCATGGACAAGCCGGTCAGGGCAATGGCCATCAGTAGCGCCAGCATCAGGTGGTCGGAGAGGGCGGAGATATAACGCACCCGGTCAACCAGTACACGGCGTGCCCACAGTCCGGCCAGTCCTGCCGCCATGGCGAAAGCGGCATACAGCCCGAATGGCTGTATCAGCTCCACCCAGGTCCACACCGGGTTGGTGAAATAGCGCATGTGTCGCGCCAGCACCAGGAACATGCCGAAGTGGAACAGGTAGCCGAAAATCCAGATCCACTTGTTGGAGCGGAACAGGCTTTCAAAGAATGCGACCTCGCGGAACATGCGCAGTACCACGCCCTGGCGTGTTACCGGTGCCGGTGTGGTTGGTATCTTTAACGGCGCGGGTGTTTTTGCATATTTCCTGATCTTGTATGCCAGGCCACCAACCAGCAGGGCCGTGGCGACATAGAACAGCAATGCATAAACAATTGTCCAGAACGACATGCTTTCCGGCTCCTGGTGAAATTAAAAACGGGATGACTGCAAAGGAGCGAGCCCCCCTGCAGTCACCTGGGCGTTAGACGCAGCCGGTCGGCTTCGGCAGGCCGGCGTACTTGCAGGCCTGTTTTGCAGGGCCGTACGGGAACAGCTCGTACAGGTACTTGCTGTTGCCCTTGTCCTTGCCCAGTTTTTTGCCAATGGCCTTGGTGAGCACGCGGACTGCAGGAGCGATCTGGTATTCCTCGTAGTACTCACGCAGAAAGTTGATTACTTCCCAGTGACTGTCGGTCAGTTCGCAATCATCAATCTTGGCCATGACGTCAGCAACGTCTTTGTCCCAGGTGTTCAGGTCAGCCAGGTAACCTTCTTCGTCCGTTTCATATGTCTTTCCGTTTGCTTCGATACTACCCATGTCAGGTCTCCTCGTTGGATGACGCTAGTTAATTGAAAATTAAATCAGAGCCAGGACTGTGTCTTGTCGTTGGCTTCAACCAGATCGACAAAGCCGGCATAGTCGATGACATCAATGCCGTCGGCCAGTTTGTCTTGTGAAATTCCGCGTGCGGCCAGGTCCGGGCCCAGTACAGAAACCTTCAGGCCATTCAGAAGGCTTGCGGCCTTGCCATTTTTCATCGCGCCGTAGACGCCATCTTCGATCAGCAACAACCGGTCACCTTCCTTCATGATGCCGGACGCGGTGTTCAGGTTGCCGGTGTCGTAGGGCGACTTGTTTACCAGATGTAACATTGCCATTGTCTCAGCTCCCGCAACTAGAAATTAAACAGCACGTCTTGCCCGGCAAGCACATCTGCCAGTTCGGCACGGCTGACCAGCCGGATGGAATCCTTTTCTGCGTAGTCCTCGTCCTCGTCTTCCCAGACCAGGTGCTGCAGGTCGTCCAGTGACAGGCCGCGTTCCTCGAGGGATTCCTTCTCGACATAGATCTTGGTGACCTCGAAGTCACCCAGCGCAGAGTAGGTCGGCGAGAAGTTCTTCATGCCAATTCCGGTAGTGTCCTGGCCCTTGGTCAGCTGGTACACACCATCGTCCATAAACGTTACGCTGACGTCCTGCTCGAAGGCAGCGCCGATCAGCACAACTTCCAGTGATTCCCAGGCATAGATCGTCCCGTAGGGTGCCTTGCGGTTGATGTACATAAATTTCTTTGCATCAGACATTATCGTTTCCCCGCTCAGTCGCCGAACACGATCAGGCGATCGCTCTCGATACCACCCTCGACCAGCTGACCCAGTCCGGAAATGCGGAAACCGGGTGCGATGTTGGTCGCGTCCTTGCCGTTGCGCTCGGCCTCACCGTCATCGACGATGCCGCGGCGCTGGGCAGCTGCCACGCACAGCACCATGTCGATGTTGTGTGCCTCGGCCAGTTCACTCCAGCGCCTGACGATGTTGCGATCGTCCTGCGGCGGGGTGGTCAGACGCGTGCCGTTGTTCACGCCGTCGTGGTAGAAAAAGATACGAAAGATCTCGTGTCCTTTCTCCAGGGCGGCCTTGGCGAAATGATAGGCCGTGTCAGCGGACTGGTGCTGATACGGGCCCTCGTTAACCTGAATAGTAAGCTTCATTCAGAATCACCCCTAGAAACGGATATGGGTTGAAGCGTTCAGGCTGGCACGGGCACCGCGCCAGTTATCGATGTGGTACTTGGTGAACGGCAGCCCGGTCTTTTCAAAGAAACGCGGCCAGCCGATACGCTCGATCCAGTCATTCATGCGTTCCCAGTCCTTGGCGTCGTCCTTGTAGGTCTTGAGAATCTTCTTGACCACGGCGGTGGCTTCCGGCCAGCGCGGAGGGTTGTTCGGGATGCCGGAGGCGACCAGCTTCTGGAAGGTCGGCTTGCTACGGGCATTGGAGTGGTTGCCGCCAACCCAGATGGCCAGCTTGGAGTGTTCAGCATCGTTGATCTGCATCGGCGGGCAAGGCGGGAAGCAGGCGCCGCAGCAAATGCATTTCTTTTCGTCGACTTCCAGCGACGGCTTGCCATTGACCAGTGCCGGGCGAATGGCTGCAACCGGGCAACGTGCCACGACCGATGGACGTTCGCAGACATTGGACACCAGGTCGTGGTTGATCTTCGGTGGCTTGGTGTGCTGTACGTTGATGGCGATGTCACCCTGGCCGCCGCAGTTGATCTGGCAGCAGGAGGTGGTCATGTGCACACGGTTCGGCATGTTCCAGCCCTTAAATTCACCAATCAGCTCATCCATCATGGATTTGACCACGCCGGAGGCATCGGTGCCGGGAATGTCGCAGTGCAGCCAGCCCTGGGTGTGGGACAGCATGGCGACCGAGTTACGGGTGCCACCGACCACATAGCCGGCATCGGTCAGCGCCTTGATCAGCGGCTCGACCTTGGCCTCGTCAGCAACCTGGTATTCGATGTTGCTGCGAATGGTGAAATGGATGTAACCCTCACCGTGCTTGTCGCCGATGTCACACAACTCGCGCAGGGTGTACACGTCAAGGATACGCTGGGTGCCGGCGCGCACGGTCCAGATCTTGTCACCGTTGTTGGAGACGTGAAGCAGGACGCCCGGTTGCGGGTCTTCGTGGTAGGCCCACTGACCGTAGTTCTTCCGCATTACCGGATGCATGTACTGGAACCCGTCAGGACATCCGGATTCAATTGGCGAACGCATTTCTTGTGCCATGTGACTCTCCTGAGAAACTTTTCAAGTTATTGAACAAGTCCCGGCGCATATGCGCCGGGACTTGTTGTATCTGGGTATCTGTTGGTTAGGCGGAAGCTGCCTGCTCTTCAGCCTTGCGGGCAAACCATTTCTCGGCTTCTTCGTCCCAGCCATCCATGCGGATGTAGGAGCTCTGGCGCGGGCTGCCGACCATGTTCGGGTCAACCTCGACGCCGATGCCTTCCAGGAAGTTAACCAGGCCGATACGCTCGATCATCTCACCGCAGCGCTCGTGCTCCAGGCCGTTCTCTGCCCAGAAATCGATGATCTCTTCGGCCAGTTCCTGCATGCTCTCGTAGTCTTCCTCGGTTTCCAGCTTCTTGAACGGGACCACTACGGTACCCATCAGGTCGCCGATCTTCAGCGTGCGCTTGCCGCCGATGAGGATGGTCACACCCTTGTCATCACCGGGATGCAGGGCGCGCGGCATCACGTTCAGGCAATGCATGCAGCGTACGCAGTTGTGGTTGTCCACGCTGATGGTGTCGTCGTCGTTCAGGCTGATGGCCTGGGTCGGGCAACGGGTAATGACATTATCCATGAGGTACTGACGACCTTTCTTCTCCAGGTAGTACTTGACTTCGTCCTGGTTGATCTTCATGTCGTCACGCCAGGTACCGATAATGGCGAAGTCGGAACGCTCGATTGCATTCTGACAGTCATTCGGGCAACCGGAGACCTTGAACTTGAACTTGTAGGGCAGGGCCGGGCGATGCACGTCATCGGTGAAGTTGTTCACCATCAGACGGTGAATGCCGTGCTCGTTGCAGTTGGACATTTCGCAGCGGGCGCCACCGACACAGGACATGGCGGTACGCACACACGGGCCGGCGCCGCCGAGATCAAAGCCATACTCGTTGATCTCGTCAAAGAAGTGCTGGGTGCCATCGGTGGTGGTGCCGATGAACATGATGTTGCCGGTCTGACCGTGGAAGGTCACCAGGCCCGAACCATGCTTCTCCCAGCTATCGCCGAGCTGGCGCAGCATGTCGGTGGTGTAGAAGTTGCCGGCCGGCGGCTGTACACGGATGGTATGGAATTCTTTTGACTCCGGGAAGGCATCACCGACCTCGGAGAAACGCGGAATGATGCCGCCACCATAACCGTACACACTGACGGTGCCGCCTTTCCAGTAACCCTTGCGGGTTTCATAGGAGTGTTCCAGCTGCCCCAGCAGGCCATTGGTGACGGAGTTAATACGCTCGTCCGGATGATCGTCACGCAGGCGCTTGATGCCAGTGATGAAGCTGGGCCAGGGGCCGTGCTCCAGTTCGTCCAGCATGGGTGTTGGGTAGGTGTTCTTGGCCATGGCATTCATCTCCTGGATTGTTTTCTCTTACACCAAATATTTATTTATTCACTGTTTCAGCGCGCTGCCGCCTGCTGCGGGCAACCTGTGAAAATCAGTGAGTTAATACAGTATTACTACAGTCCAACTCTCGATTAGCGCATTTTAGGGAGGCCGCACAAGTGAACATATCCTACCCTTGGGGTGGCGCGGATATAGGCCTGTATCCCGAACGGGGTATTGGTTTATTTATGATTTAATTTCCGTGAGTTAGTAATGGAACGCGACTAAATTAATATGAGTAGAACTTTTTCTTATAGTCACGCGCACTTAATCAACATGTGCCGGAATCAGGTGAGCTTTGTTGCAGTAGATTCAGGCAATTAAACGAGAATGACTCTCATTAGCGGTTGGGCAACTGCTGTGCCCGTCAGCCGCACCTGTGGTGTATTAAAGCGTAGCGGGTCCGTAACATAACCGGTTGCCGTAAACAGGATACCGTACATGACACTCGTACCCGCAGCCGTACCCGGCTTCCAGCCCTTCGACCTTACTGCACACCGGGACTACGCGGCCTGGCGCGAGTGGAAGCTGGCACAATATCCTGCAGCCGTGGCTGACCTGCTGGTACAGGTACAGGATCCGGCGCAACTGACTGCTGCGGAACATGCAGCATTGCTTGCCCGTTGTCGCAAGGCCAACATGGCAATCTACAGTGTCAGCAGCGGGCAGCCAGTCGACAAGGTCGGCATTCGCGCGCTCGGCCGCCAGTTCGGGCTGGAGCGGCTGGATATGAATCTGCGAGCGGACGAGGACAGCATCACCTCTATCCGGGTGGTGCCGGCATCGGCACAGACACATTACATTCCCTATACCAACCGCCCGTTGAACTGGCATACCGACGGGTATTACAACAGCCTGGACGAGCAGGTGCGCGGTGTCGTGATGCATTGCGCGGCCGCCTCGGCCAGTGGTGGCGACAACCTGTTTCTGGACCCCGAAATTGCCTATATTCTGCTGCGTGATAAAGACCCGGATTTTATTCGTGTGCTGATGCAGCCGGACGTAATGACTATCCCGGCCAATGTCGAGCAGGGTCGGGAAATCCGCGCGGCGCAGAGTGGACCGGTGTTCTCCCTTGAAAAAGGCAGTCATGCCCTCCATATGCGTTATACAGCACGCACCCGCAGCATCATCTGGAAGGATGAACGTGCAGTGCATAATGCCATCGGTTTTTTGAGTGAATTACTCGACAGTGATAACCACTGGATCTTTCGGCATCGTTTGCAGGCCGGGCAGGGCATTATCTGCAATAATGTATTGCATAAGCGCGAGGCCTTTGCCGATGACACCGACCACACGCGTTTGCTGTACCGCGCACGCTACCATGACAGGGTTCGGGATACTGTGGCCGGTCAGGATTGTTACGGAGAGAGAGCATGCTCTGGTTGAGTGAAGTTCTGTTACAACAGCATGGCCTCGATTCCTTCGAGGCATTGAAGCAGGCTGTCAGTGAGCGTGCACAGGCAGGTGAAATGCATTTTCGTATGGATGTGCGGCCACCGTTTCCCGATACCCCGGAAGACTGGGAAGATCGCCTGGAGGCGGCCTTTTACGCCGTGCAGAAATAGCCTGCGACAAACGGGTGAAATATGTTCTGGAATGATGAAAAAGAGGAAAAGCCGGGGTTCGTGATTCCGGATGACGTGATCGACCTGGCGTTCAAGGTCGCTTGTCCGACCCTGCCGCTG
This sequence comes from Gammaproteobacteria bacterium, assembly GCA_029860045.1. GTDB lineage: Bacteria > Pseudomonadota > Gammaproteobacteria > UBA9214 > UBA9214 > UBA9214. Next base: position 11,553 of record JAOUBY010000007.1, read on the forward strand.
GATCATGCGCATGCGCTGTCATCGCAATTGCTCAAGGTTCTGCCCTGGCTGGAGGACGAGGCATTTGCCGGTGTGCACCTGATCCACGGTGCTGCTTCCGGCAATGGCTGGTATCGCCCGGAAGACACCGCCAATGAAATACTGCATCTGTCCAGGCGCACCCGCATGCGGTTGCGTATTCCCCGGCACCGCCTCGAGGATGCGCAGGGCCTCACCGGTTATACGCTGGATGTCGATGGCCATGCGCTGGAAGTTGGCGCATCCGATGTCTTTTTGCTTAGCAGTCTGTCCACGTTATTTGCACGCTATGTCATTACCGCTGCCGACACGGATGAAAATATTTTTCTCAATGAGGCGGCACGAGACCTGAAAGAACTCGGGATTCCGTGCCGCAAGATGCTGGGCGGCATCAGCCATACCATGCAGTTCCCGGATGGACCGGTGCATACACGCAGCCTGATGGTGGCGGAACTGGAGCCGGAGCAATCGGTACGCCTGCAACAGGTCGGGCTTGGCGAGGGGCGCAGCATCGGCTGTGGTCTGTTCCTGCCGCACAAGGGGATCAAGGCGGTCAACGATGAGAAGGAATAACCCTGTGCACACAAGGGCGGCCGTTGACCACCTCCCTGACTGCCCATATGGGATATGTTCGCCTCCCGGGGGAGTGGCTATAGTTTCGCCTAACTGATGAATTAACAGAAGAATTACCTATATTTCGGAGACCGCGTCATGAGTGAAAAACAGGAAATCATCAAGAAACTGCTGGAAATGCAGAAAAAATTCATCGACATTGAGCATGAAAGCGGTGTCGAGATGAAGGACTATTTTGCTGCCGAAGACGGTCATCCGCTGAAGGGCTTCCGCCAGGAATACATGGACATGGCCAACAAGCTGGTCGACATGGCACATGAGGAGAAGGGCTCGCATCGCTGATCGCGACCCGGGTAACAAATGTAAAAAAGCCGCGCATCTGCGCGGCTTTTTTTGTGTAGCTGATTTGGTCGCGGAAGCGAACTCGCAGACAGGTGTTTAATAACCGCCTTTACGCGCGACGTACGGTAATCCTGCAATCTTGTTGCCCTGCTTGCTGGGTGCGAGCGGAAACAGTACATAGAGATCTTTACTGGTGACTTTCCTGCCCCAGATCTTGGACATGCCTTTATTGATTGCCCGCTCCATCGGCTGCTCACCGCCATTTTCAAGGTATTCCGTGCGCAGATAATTCAGCACATCAAAGTGTTCCTGGGTCAGCTCGATGTTATCCTCGGCGGCCAGCGCCCTGGCGATATCCTCATCCCAGGTGCCCGGATCAGTGAGGTTGCCGTTAGCGTCGGTCTCAATGCTCTTGCCATTTACTTCCAGTGCCATTTCCATACTCCTGGTTCAAGTTTAGAAAAGAAATTTCGGTGTGGAATTGTATTGCAATGTAACCGCTATCGGAAGAGGTACAGATGCCACCGGGTAACCAGCCGGAAATGGCCCTGCCTGGGAGTATTCCCTTATGCTGACATTCATGGCGCACAGGTTCAGGGATGGTCGGGTTGCAGGTAAAATATTGATTTTAGGTGTCTCCGGGACGGTAATACGTGCTGTATCAAGAATTCACTTTAAATAGTTCGGATAAGCTCAATTCCAGCCTGTACACCCGGTTCATGGAATTGTCCGGTAGCGACCGTATCAGGGAGACACATCACTTTGGTGGTCGCTTCGAGAATATCTATGTAGAGCTGGATGACATTCCGGAAATTGCTACGCTTCTGGTCGTGGTGAAGCAGCAGGCCGGCCAGTTGCTGGGTATTGCAACAGAAAGATTAAAGGCCGGGTTCTGGTTTAATGCCATGGAGGCAGGGCATCGGACCGGGCCGCATCACCACGATGAGAATGACGAGTTACTGTCGGCGGTGTACTACATTCGCGTACCGGAGAGTTCGGGTGACCTGATTCTGCACGACGATGGCAGGCAGGTCATTATTCATCCGCAGGAAGGCAAGCTGGTGATGTTTGCGCCGGCTGTATTGCATGAGGTGACAGCCAATCTCAGTTCGGAGATGCGCTTGTCTGTCGCTTTCAATGTGGGGCCGGTGGAAGGTTAAACCGGGTATCTGTGCGCAAGGCACTATTTAAACATCCGACCACATGCGTACCAGGTTGATGTAGGCGTGATTGACCTGTTGTGTTTCGGGTGCGTCCGAACTTTTCTGTAATAATGCCTCGCGCGCCAGGTTGAGTTCGTGCAGCAGGGCGCGTTGCTCGGGGCTGCGTATCATGCTCTGGATCCAGCTAACGGCAACCAGCCGTTCGCCGCGGGTGACCTCGGCAACCCGGTGAATGCTCGATGAAGGATATAATACGGCGTCGCCGGCCGGCAGCTTGACCTGCTGCTCGCCGAAGGCGGTCTGGATGCACAGTTCGCCGCCATCATAACTGTCCGGCTCACACAGGAAGACGGTGACCGACAGGTCGGAACGGTACAGTTCGCCCTGGCCCATGACCGGGTCGTCGACATGCGCACCGTAGGACATGCCGGCATTGTAGCGTGCGTAGTAGGGTGCCGCGGTCTTCAGCGGCATGGCGGCACTGCGAAATACCGGGTGTTTCACCAGGCTGCCCATGACGAGATTGTTTAGTTCGGAAAAACGCGCCGGGTCGAGTGACAGTTCCTCGTTGAGTTTGACGCGCCGTGCCGCCTTGCCTGCGGATTCCCGGCCATCAGCAAAGCGGCCCGTAGCAATCAGCGCAGTCACCTGCTGCAATTGTGCATCGTCGAGTACTTTTTCAATGTGGGTAAGCATGCTCTCGTTTCCTGCAATGGCCGGCGGGTATGCGGTAATATAAACCTTCTATATTGAGTGTAACCAAATTCAGGGTATCAGGCATGAAATTGAATGTCGTAGTGGAAGATCAGATCTATCCGGTAACGGTACCGGATGCGCTGATTAGCGAGGCGGCTGATTTTTTTGACAAGATGGATGCCGACATGGACAAGGGCTGGCAGATGAGTCGTGACTGGGTCGACAATCCGAACCTGGAGCAACGGTGTCAGATCATCGGTGACAAAATGCTCACTGCCATGCATAACGACAACAAGAAGATGATGATGTTGCTGTCAGCCTATATCCTTGCGCGCGCTCCCGGGGTGACCGGCATCCGTATCGATACCAACGGAGAAATGCTGGAAACTGAACTGGAAACCAGCTGATCACGCCGTCAAGGCGGTAGTCTGTCCCCGTGGCTGATCTGTTTACCCTTACAGCGCCGTTGCTGATTCGTTTTCCCGATGGCCGTATCGAGGTCATGGTGGAGCGGTTCGTGCACCCGGACGGGCTGGTGTACTTCAGGGCGTTCTGGGACCAGTGTGAGCCGACAGACGGTATTCGCCGGGTCGAGGGCAAGCTGCGTGGTGAAGGGCCGTGGAAGATTGGTGCGGCTGTCATTACCGTGCTGGGCTGCCACGGTAGCAACCCGGAGCAAGCTGCCGAGTATGCCGACTGGCAGCTGCACCGGGAGCAGCTGGGCGATGCCTATCCAGACCGTGAAGCCTTGCGCGAACTGGTGCGCCGCGTCGGCTACTTGCCCTGAGCACTCATTCCGCTGATTTGTTTCACCATGCGCACATGCGCAATGCGGTCAAACAACACATGTCCGTTGCCCTGCACTATGTAGCCATACTTGCGGTAGAATCCCAGTGCGGATTCACGGGCATCCAGTACGATGCTTGCCGCGCCCAGTGCCTGTGCCCTGTGTTCCAGCGCCTCCAGCAGGCGACTGCCAAGGCCGCTGCGCTGGTGCATGGCAGCGATTGCCATGTAACGAATCTGTGCCTCGCGAATGCTGTTGAAGTGCAGGCGGCCGACACCGGTTACCCTGTGCGTACTGTCGATCAGCATCAGGTGTGTGCTGTCTTCATCCAGCGGGTCGCGTTCGCTGCCGCGCGGTTGTTGCCAGGGCGCGCGCAGGATCTTCCAGCGTAATTCATAATACTGGCGGAAATCTTCCGCGCTGGCCGGCTCGACAATCAGCATGTGAAAGCCGGCGTTTCAGGCAAACACGACCCAGGTCGTGGCAATGTATTTCACACCCTCTTGCAGGGTGGAGCCGCGATGCTCGTGCGTCCAGAATGGCGGGAACAGCAGCAGTTTGCCGGCTTCCGGGCGGACTTGCACATCCTGGTACGAGAAATCCGTGGTGCCGCCCGGACCGTCAACGCCGTTCAGATACCAGACTGCGACCAGCTGGCGCTGGCTGAATTCATGGCTGCCACCGTCGATATGCCAGTGATAGAACTCGCCCGGGTTGGTGCGCTGGATAGCATAACCACTGTCCTTGAACGGCCCCTTGAAAAAGGGGTAGGCATCACGAAATTCCTGGATGGCGAGACCCAGCGAACGAAACAGTTCGCGATCGATGTCTTTCCAGTGTGCCTTGCCGCTGACGACCAGGTCAGTGGAGCGCTTGATGTTCTGCTCTTCCTGTATGGTCTGGCCTACACGCCCGGCATATTGTTCGTCTTCGCTGGCCTCGAAACGCCGGATCATCTCCTTGCAGATATCCAGTGGCAAGGCGCGCTGTTTCTCGAAGATGAAACTGAGTGGTTTTACTTCCCGGATGCTGCGCAGTGGCGTGACCGGTGCGGGAGGTGTCTGTTTCATGGTTGGCTGTGTTATATGGAACTACAGTGTGTGTGTTTCGATCATTGCTACCAGTTGCGGTGCACAGTCCGGGCCCTCTGTTCTGAACAGTTCGAGCAGGCGTTCAGCCAGCATTTGCCAGTGTGTCGCAGATGTGTCGGCCAGTTGCATTAGCTCGTGCTTGTTAGCGGAGATCTTCCAGATTTCATAGGCGTACAGCAGGCGCGGGAAGAGTTCCTTGCGCATGTTGGACAGGCTGCCGAAATAGAAATGCAGTGCCGCGGGATTATCGTCAGCCAGCAGGCCGGGCAGGGTCGACAGGGTGTCAGCCAGGTGATCGCGGACCGCACGTAGCATGATTTCTGCCTTGCTGTGACCAAGCGAGGCCAGCAGCTCCTCCCATTGTGGCCCGAGTATCCGGCCGGCCTGCACCTCGCCGATCTCGTGCAGTGCCACGGTGCGCAGTTCATTGTCTGTCATTGCCTCCAGTGCGGCATCGGGTGCATTGTCGAAGTCATAATATTCAATGGCGCACTTCAGCGCATTGTCAGGCCGGTTCCAGCGCCATTCCTCCAGGCGTTCCCAGAGCATGCGGCGTAATGACTCGCGACGGATAAAGATGGTGCCATCGCGACTCATGGCAGGTGGCGCACTGAGATCGCGGGCGAGTTCCCTGCCGGATACCAGCAGGGAGTATCCTTCGCAGTCATCGCGTTGCTCCAGTGCCCCCATAAAGAACACCGGTTTCATGCCGCGACCATAGCCGCTGCTGTATACATAACCGAGCGGATTCAGTGCTGCGTTAATCGCTGCTGCATCAAACGGGTCGTAATGCTCACTGCCAACCGGGATGACGGAAAAGTCCTGTTGCTCCAGTTGTTCCCAGTGTGCCTCGCGCTGTGTCAGCCAGTCAGTGAGCTCGTCATGAGGCAGGGCGGCATCAAACGGCAGCTCATGCTCCCAGCGAAAGTATTCACGCATCTTTAACAGGTAAATGCACAGGGTGTAGTCGGCAGCGAATTGTGCATCGGATATGTGGCAGTTGGTGCGCACGGCGCCCAGTGTTGGCGCCAGGCTGCCGATGTCGGCCCGGGTGTTCCTGATCGATGTCTTGCCAGTGCGTGTCACGTTAACTGCCTCGCTGAAATCACTGATTTTTCTATGCTAGCATGTGCGTTTTGGAGCCGCCAGATTGTCGTGTAACAGCTGATGCGGGAGACAGTGTGAGAGTCAAGAGCAAGTGGAGTAACAAGGGGCGCGAGCGCAGCCTGACCGAGATCGGTGGTGCGACTGCGTTCATCCTGTGGCGTATAGCGCAGCAGGGCACATTGAATCTCGAGAACGAGGGTTTCCAGACGGATACCAACGCACAGCGTCTTGATGTAATGACGGAATTTCTTGCCTTCCTGGTGCACCTGGTTGACCGCATGAAGGCCGAGCAGCTTGAACAGGAAGAACGCCAGGAGTTTATTACCTCGCTGGCACGACACCTGTCTGACCAGGTGCAGATCAATCGCACCGATGCACAGGGCAAGGGCGAATACCGCAAGGCCCTGATCGATTTACTGAATGAGCGGGCCGTCGATTATGCGGAATTTTCCGTGGTCGATAATGAGCCGGGCTACGCCATGAAGCGTTACTTTGGCGAACACGTACGTGCGGTCATGGGTGAAAAAGATAACCAGTGGATCACCGACCAGGTCATGGATGTCGAGGTGCCCGAGGTATTGAAGCCGCTGAACAAGGCACTACGCGAGCTGTTTGAAAAGGGTTAGGCGTGATTGCGCAGGATTAAGAGATAGCTTCTGGTGATTGACGCGTCGCTACCGGCATCCATGCCTCTCGCGACGTACCTACATCCCTGTAGGCAAAAAAAGGCGGGCTATGCCCGCCTTTTCCGGATTGCTTCAGATTGCCGGTTACTTTTTCCAGTTACCGAAGTTGTCCGCGTTATGCGCCTTACCGTCTTCGTAGCCGGCAGAATAGGCGTCGGTCAGACGCTGTTCTTCACGTTCCGGGTTCAGCAGGTAGCCGCCCTGCCAGCCCTGCACGTATTCCGGGTCAACACCGGTTTCTTCCATCTTGGTTACTGCGTCATAGTATTCCTGGTTCATTGTTCTACCTCATACTCTGCGGGTTTTAGTCTGGGTTAAAAGTTATTGTAGCCGTGCTTCATGTCTCTGGGTGCTGCCGCGCGTCAACAGGGCGCTGTTGTCCGGGCCGGTCGCTCATGCCGTTATAGAGATCTCTAGCTCGTTGTTTCAATTGGGGTTACTGCTTTGCGCCAGAAGTATACAGGAGGGTATATGGACCCCGTATATCCCGATGGAGAGAGTAATTGCGTGCGCTGATGTTGACCGTATCCATATGAAAACCGGGAACATTCTCTCTTTAGAGGTATTCGAACCCTGAGCGTGAATAGCTAGGATACTGCGCATTGTCCAATCTGCCGTGTAGTTAACACACTAATCGATGCGCGAGGCGCCCCATGTCTGACGAAGAGAATCATATGGATTACAGCAGCGGCGTGGCGGCATTCGAGGCCAAGAATTTTTCCCATGCCATGCGTTTGCTATCGCCACTGGCGGATGCCGGCAACGCGGATGCCCAGCATCGCGTCGCGATCATGTGTCAGAACGGACTGGGCGTGGTGCGTAACGAGTTGCGTGCCTACAAGATGATGAAGGCTGCTGCGGAGCAGGGCTATGCCATTGCCCAGCATGGCCTTGGTTTCATGTACCTGGAAGGTGAGTGCGTGGAACAGAGCAGTGCGCAGGCGGCCGAGTGGTTCCGCAGGGCGGGTGAGCAGGGACTGGCCGGGTCACTGACCACGCTGGCGCTGATGTACCAGGAGGGTAACGGCGTGGATAAGGACCCGGAAGAGGCCAGGCGGCTGTATGCCGAGGCCGGTTTTGATATGTAGTGGTTACAGGTTGTTGAGCTGACCGCCCTGTCATGGATTTAACACCGGAAGATGCACTGCGGCTGAATGTTCTGCTCGCCAACCCGCTCAAGGCCGTTCGTATCGACGAGTCCAGGATGACCCTGCATGCGCTTTCCGAGAAAGGCGAGGCAAAGATTCAGCTTAACCCGAATTGCCGCGATGAATCCTACCTGCGTCGGGTGCGTGAAACACTGTCCAGTCATGCACTGGGTTCGCCCGGCGGTTACCCGGTTTACCTGAAGCGCTGGACGCGCATGGGGCAGGCGCGCGACGGTATTCTTGAGTCACTACTGTTGCTGGGTGAGCCGGAGGCGGTGATTGCACTTGTCAATGCTGCCGGCATCACCGACGAGCTTGCCAGTCGTGCGTGGTGGGCTTCGCAGACATCGGAAAATGCGCGCTGCATGTTACGTCAGCAGTTGGTGCTGGAGGGGCGCATGGGGCCGGTACTGGCCGAATTCCTGGTCGAGTTCCTGCCATTTGAGGAAGAAGCACGCGACCAGATTAGGTCGGTGCGACTGGTGTTACAGGGTCAGCTGATTGACGGCGAGCAGCGCATGAAGCTGTGGGAGCGGGGCAGGCACAAGAATGCATTCTATGTCGGTTTCCTGCAGGCTGTGCCGGACGCGTTACCGGGTGAGTCGGGAGCCAATCCGGCATGGGAGAATACTTCTGAACGGCTGGCTGATTTGCATGCCGCAGGCAACCCGTTTGCAGTACAGTTGTGCCGGTTGCTGAGTGCAACCGGGCAGAATTACCTGGCGGGTGTGGAGGCGGTACTGAAGAAGCCGGCCAACCAGGACGTGATGGTGGAGTTGATGCATGCTTTGGCCGGCCATGCGGAGGTCTTGCCGCTGGAGCGGCCAAGGCTCGAGACCACGAGCGCAATTCACCGGCAGGTTGAAGGTCTGCTGGAGGCTGCCGGCGAAGAACAGGCGCCGGAACTGACTGCACTGTTGCAAGCGCTACCCGGGGCTGTGCATCATATTCGTGCAATGCTGTTCCTGGCCCTGCTCGACGAGCCGGTGCTGGATCCGGTGTTGTCACGTACAGACGCCATAGGCACAGTAATGCGCAAGAAGCTCATGACGGTAACGGTTCCTGTACAGGAACAGATTGATATTCTGAAAGACAAGTAACAATCAGCAGGATACGGATATGATTGATGTTCAGATGTATTGCACGGCCTTTTGCCCTTACTGTGTGCGCGCGGAAATGTTGTTGCAGTCAAAAGGCGTCAAGTCGATTAACAAGATCTTTATCGACCGTATACCGGACGGTTTCCAGAACCTGGTGAAGCTGACCGGGCGCCGGACAGTCCCGCAGATTTTCATTGGTGACCGGCATGTTGGTGGTTTTGATGACCTGGCGGCACTGGATTCGCGTGGTGGTCTCGAGCCGCTGCTAGACGCTGACTGAGGCTGTAACGAGCACTGGAAACAATACTCATGGATTATTTTCCTGTTTTCCTGAAAGTTAAAGGGCGTCCCTGCCTGGTAGTCGGTGGTGGCAAGGTGGCTGCGCGCAAGGTGCTGTCGCTGTTGCGCGCAGGCGGGCAGGTCGCGGTGGTGGCGCCACAGGTGTGCGACGAACTGCAGGCACAGGCCGGAAGTGATGCAGTAACACTGGTTGGGAGGGAGTTCTCCGCTGCGGATATTGAGGGCAAGGTGCTGGCGATTGCGGCAACGGATGATGCGGCAGTTAACCGCTCGGTCTATGAACTGGCCAGCCGTCAGGGTATCCCGGTCAATGTCGTGGATAATCCCGAACTGTGCAGTTTTATCGTGCCTTCGATTGTGGATCGTTCGCCGGTACAGGTGGCGGTTTCAACCGGTGGTGCCTCTCCGGTGCTGGCGCGGTTGCTGCGCGCCAGGCTGGAAAGTTTTATCCCCGCTGCCTACGGTCGGCTGGCGCAGCTGGTCGATGACTATCGTCAGAACGTCAAGCAGCATTTCTCTGATGTTGACCAGCGTCGTTATTTCTGGGAAAGCATATTGCAGGGGCGTGTCGCAGAGCTGTTGTTTGCCGGGCAGGAGGAACTGGCGCGCAATGCATTGCAGGAGGCGATCGATGACGCCGGCGAGAATTATGAAACCAGTGGTGAGGTTTACCTGGTTGGCGCCGGTCCGGGCGACCCTGACCTGATTACCTTTCGTGCCCTGCGCCTGATGCAGCAGGCGGACGTGGTAGTGTATGACCGACTGGTCTCGCAACCGATTCTCGACATGGTGCGACGCGATGCCGATATGATTTACGCTGGCAAGGCGCGCGACAAACACACACTGAGCCAGGAAAGTATCAACCAGCTGCTGGTACGGTTGGCGAAAGAAGGTAGACGGGTGTTGCGGCTCAAGGGAGGTGACCCGTTTATTTTCGGACGTGGTGGCGAGGAGATCGAAACGCTGGCGCAGGAAGGGATTCCCTTTCAGGTCGTGCCGGGGATTACAGCGGCTTCCGGTTGCGCCTCGTATGCGGGCATACCGTTGACTCATCGTGACTATGCCCAATCGTGTACCTTCGTTACCGGCCACCTGAAAGACGGCAGTGTTGATCTTGACTGGGGCAAGCTGGCCAAGCCAGCGCAGACCATTGTGTTCTATATGGGTATGCACAGTATCCCGGTAATCAGCAAGCAGCTGATAGCGCATGGATTGTCGGCGGATACGCCGGTTGCCCTTGTGCAGCAGGGCACTACGCCGAACCAGCGTGTCTACATAGAAACGCTGGATTCGTTGCCAACCCTGGGTGACCGGCATGCAGTGAAACCCCCGACCATTATCATTGTTGGCGAGGTGGTCAGCCTGCACAGCAAGCTCAGCTGGTTTGGCTTACCCGCAGCAGGAAAGTAACTCCGCCCCGGAGTAGGAAATATCTTATTGTTTTGGCGATATTGCGGTGCTAGCCTCCGTAGGAAGGGGTGTGGCTGAAGCCGCAGGGATAGCTGAAAAACAGCAAGAATGGAGGAGTTATGATCAACGTGATGCTGGTAGATGATCATGGTCTGGTACGTAATGGTATCAAGCGTCTGCTCAACGATGTCGACGGAATCGCTGTTGTTGCGGAAGCTGAAACCGGTGAACAGGCCATCAAACAGGTAAGAAAACAACAGCCGGACGTTATCCTGATGGACATCAGTATGCCCGGCATTGGTGGCCTGGAGGCAACGCGCAAGATTTCCCGCTCACTTCCCGGTGTAAGAATCATTGCCGTGACAATACATGATGACGACCCTTTCCCTGCACGCCTGCTCGAGGCGGGGGCTGTAGGCTATCTGACCAAGGGCTGTGAGGTGCGCGAAATCATCAAGGCCATCCGCTCGGTGCATTCCGGCAAACAGTACATTACCCCGGAAGTCGCTCATAAGCTTGCGCTAACCCTTGTCAACAAGGGCGAGAAATCCCCGATTGACCGACTCACCCAGCGTGAGACCCAGGTCATGCTGATGATCGTCAAGGGCAGTACCAACAAGGAAATATCCAGCAAGCTGTGCCTTAGCCCCAAGACGACCAGTACTTACCGTTACCGCCTGTTCGACAAGCTGGGTGTGCTCAACGATGTCGAACTGACCCGCTTTGCAATTCGGCACGGACTGATCAAGGAAAACCTCTCGCACTGAGAGTCTTTGCGCGGGCCTGGCAGCAATGCAGGCCTGCTGTTTGTCGCTGGTGATGGACCGCCAGTCAGATAAATTGAGACATACGTCAGATAATTGAGGGTTGTGGCTGGCAGACTGTGCTTGTCTGTGCTTTCCTGATTCGAGAGGGGGCAAGTCAGGGAAAGTGCAGGAGATTAGCCATGACAAGGGCAAAGAGTCATGCGCCGGAATTCCCCGGCGGGCTCGAGTGGTTCAATGTCGATCAGCCGGTGGCGCTGTCTGCGCTGCGCGGCAGGGTTGTGCTGCTGGATATGGGTACCTTCAGTTCAGCCGGGTACCTGCGATCACTGGACGAGTTGAGGCAGCTTGGCAACCACTTCCGGGATGATCTGGTTATTCTGTGTGTGCATGTACCGGCTTTTCCTGCAGAAAAGCGGCGCGAGCATGCGCGCAAGGTAATCAACCGGTACGGCTTGAAATTTCCGGTGATACACGACCCGGGGCATGCGCTGTGTCGTTTGTATAACGTCAGCGCCAGGCCTTCACGGGTACTTATTGGCTGTGACGGTAACATTGTAGGGTCAATGTCGAGTACCGGTAACCTGTCTCGGTTCGAACAGGTTATCGCTCATCAACTGAGTCTGCGTGGCGACTCACATCCAGCGGATATGCAGCCTGTTAAGCTTAAGCCTGTTAGTGAACCAGCTACGGCACTGCGGTTCCCGGGGCGGCTTGTGGTTGCGCGCGACAGGATATACCTGTCCGATACGGGTCATCATCGTATCCTGGTTGCCTCCCTCGATGGTCATGTACTGCGCCAGTATGGCGGCGAGGGTGAGGGTTTTATTGATGGCGAGGGGGTGTCTGCTGCATTCAGCAACCCGCAGGGGATGGCTATCAATGATGAGTTCCTGTTTGTTGCCGATACCGGGAATCACGCACTGCGACGCATCAACCTGCGTACTGATGAGGTAGTCACGCTGGCAGGTGACGGCAAGCCTGCAGAACATGACACCGGGCCCCGGGCGACGCCTGTGCAGACGTCATTGCATTCCCCTGCAGATGTCGCCTATCACGCGGGTCGCCTGTATATCTCAATGACCGGTTTGCACCAGGTCTGGTGCCTGTCGCTGATCGCTAATACGCTGGAAAGATTTTCCGGCTCGGGCCGGGAAGGGCTGGTGGATGGTCACCAGGGCAAGGCATGTTTCGCTCAGCCCGGCGGGATGACGGTGTGTGGCGGCCGCCTGTATGTGGTGGATGCGACGACATCGGCAGTACGTTGTATCGACCTGGGCAGCGGCTCTGTCACGACCCTGGTTGGTGGTGGCCTGCATTCCAGCGGGGATCGGAATGGCAAGGATCAGGCGGTGCGCCTGCAGTATCCACTGGATATAAAGTCCGACAATGCGAAGAAAATGCTGTGGGTGGCGGATACCTACAATAACCGGATCCGGAGGATCGCAGTGCAGTCAGGTGTTGTGTCCAGCGTGACGCTGGCCCGCCGCCTCGATGAGCCGGGTGGGCTGGCGTTTGATGGCAATACGCTATACATTGCCAATACCAACGCGCATGAAATGCTGCGCGTGAACCCTGATAACGGCCACACCGAAGCCCTGAATGTCATCGAAGAGTACAGCGAAATTTAATCCCGATTGCAGAGAGTGTTCTCGACTGGCCGGTTTTCTCGACCAGGTTTCCAGCAAGCATCCTGATTACCATGCCCGACCGGTGGCTGCCTTTGGCGATAACAAGGCGCGCCTGCTGATCATCGGACTGGCGCCGGGTATGCATGGTGCCAACGCCAGCGGACGTCCTTTTACCGGTGATTTTGCCGGAATTCTGCTCTACCAGACCCTGTTTGATTTCGGCCTCAGCAACCTGCCGGAATCGGTTGCGCGCGATGATGCGCTAACTCTGCAGGGTTGCAGGATCACCAATGCCGTCAAGTGTCTGCCGCCTCAGAACAAGCCGCTGCTGGAAGAGGTCAGGAACTGCAACCGTTATCTGCAGGCAGAAATCGCCGGGCTGCCGCAGCCAGCGGTTGTCATGGCACTCGGCAAGCTGGCGCATGATGCCGTGCTGCGTGCCCTGAACCTGCGCCTGTCCGGCTATCCTTTCGGCCATGCGCGTATTCATGTGCTTCCTGATGGCTTGCAGCTCGTTGATTCCTATCACTGCAGTCGCTACAACACGCAGACACGCCGCCTGACGCCCGATATGTTTGCCGACGTGTTTCGTATCGCAGAAAAACTGCTCGACGAAACGGCGGCCCCGGTACGCAACTGAGTCGCTCCTGCATGCCGGCTACACAAATAGAGTTTGATGCGCGGGGCTTCCTGAAGACACTGTCCAGCCGGCCGGGTGTCTACCGCATGCTGGATGCAAACAATACGCTTCTCTATGTCGGCAAGGCAGGCAACCTGAAGAAACGTGTTGCCAGTTATTTCAGGTCCAGCGGGCTGAGTGTCAAGACGCGTGCACTGGTAGAGCAGATCGCTTCTATTGAGATCACCGTGACACACACCGAGGGCGAAGCGTTACTGCTGGAAAGCAATCTCATCAAGCAGCACCTGCCGCGCTACAACGTACTGTTGCGCGATGACAAGAGTTATCCCTGGATCTACCTTTCAAACAAGCAGGACTGGCCGCGTCTTGCCCTGCATCGTGGCGCACGCCGTGCTGCCGGTCGCTACTTTGGTCCTTATCCAAATGCCGGTTCCGTGCGCGAGAGCCTGCATCTGTTGCAGAAACTGTTCAGGGTGCGGCAGTGCGAGGACACGTTTTTCAGCAATCGCAGCCGGCCCTGCCTGCAATACCAGATCAAGCGCTGTACCGCGCCCTGTGTAGAACAGATCAGTATTGATGATTATGCGCGCGATGTGCAGCGCACTGTGCTGTTCCTGGAGGGCAAGAGTGGCGAGGTGATTGATGACCTCGTTGCGAGCATGCAGCAGGCAGCCGATCAGCAGGATTACGAGCAGGCTGCGACTTTCCGTGACCAGATTGCCAGCCTGCATCATATCCAGGAAAAACAGTACATCAGCCGGGAGCGTGGCGATATCGATATTCTTGCCTGCGCAACCGGCAAGGGCTGTGCCTGTGTGCAGGTGTTCTTCGTGCGCGCGGGGCGTAATCTTGGCAATGCGGTGTTTTTCCCCAGGCTGCCGATGGAGTCCGATCCCGCCGAGGTGCTTTCTGCCTTTATCCCTCAATATTACCTGGGCAGGGATGTGCCGGCCGAGTTGTTGCTCAGCCACGAGCCGGCAGACCGGGAGGTCATCGAGGAGGTGCTGGGGCGACATGCCGGTCATGGTGTGGCATTACGCGCACGGGTGCGCGGTGATCGTGCACGCTGGGTGAAGATGGCGCAGGAGAATGCCGGTCATGCACTGAATGCACAATTGAATACCCGCAAGGGTTTTGCGGCGCGTATGCAGGCGCTTGCCGAGTCGCTGGCGCTGGATGAAATGCCGGAACGCATCGAGTGTTTTGACATCAGTCATACGGGCGGTGAGTCAACCGTGGCCTCCTGCGTTGTATTTGGCCTTGAGGGGCCGTTAAAATCGGATTATCGTCGATTCAATATTCAGGATATTCAACCCGGTGATGATTATGCAGCAATGGAACAGGCGCTGACGCGGCGCTATACCCGCTTGCAGAAGGGCGAGGGACGCATGCCGGACCTGCTGCTGGTTGATGGTGGCAAGGGCCAGGTGACGGCCGCCTGCAGGGCGCTGGAGGAGCTGCAGGTCACTGACGTGAGGGTGCTGGGTGTGGCCAAGGGCCCGGGTCGCAAGCCGGGCCTGGAAACATTGCATCTGCCGGATAGCAGGCATGCCATTGCATTACCCGCAGATTCACCCGCGTTGCATCTCATCCAGCAGATACGCGATGAGGCACACCGGTTTGCCATTACCGGCCACCGGCAGCGTCGTGCGCGTAGTCGCACCAGCTCACCGCTGGAAAACATCCCCGGTGTGGGTGCCAGGCGTCGTCAGCAACTGTTGCAGCAGCTGGGTGGTCTGCGCGAGGTTGCGCGTGCGGGGATTGAGGACCTGGCGAGGGTCAAGGGAATCAGTCAGACGCTGGCTCAACAGATATATGATGCCTTCCATGGAGACTAGGGTGCAGGGAACTACCGCATGAAATGGACGCTGCCTAATATTCTGACCTTGCTGCGTATCGTGTTGATACCGGTGCTGGTGATCGTGTTCTATTTGCCAGTGCCATGGTCGTCACTGCTGAGTGCCGCTATTTTCGGGCTGGCGGCCATTACTGACTGGCTGGACGGATTCCTGGCCCGGCGCCTCAGGCAGCAATCGGTGTTTGGCGCATTTCTTGACCCGGTGGCAGACAAACTGATGGTGACCGTGGTGCTGGTGTTGTTGGTCGAGGCTCACCATAATTTATTATTTACCATTCCTGTTGCCATTATCATCGGCCGCGAGATCGCCATTTCGGCGCTACGTGAGTGGATGTCCGAGGTCGGTGAACGTGCCACGGTGGCGGTATCGGTTATTGGCAAAATCAAGACCACGGCGCAGATGATCGCGATCCTGCTGCTGCTCTACAATACGCCTGTTGGCCATTTCCCCACCCACGAGGTGGGTGTGGTGCTGCTCTATGCCGCGGCTATTCTGACCCTGTGGTCAATGCTGATTTACCTGCGGGCGGCCTGGCCTGTGATGGTTGGCAATCAGGACGGCCCGGCAGGTCCAGACGCTTGACACTATCCCGACAGTCTATAAAATAGTGGGTTGCTGTACGCGGGAATAGCTCAGTTGGTAGAGCACAACCTTGCCAAGGTTGGGGTCGCCAGTTCGAATCTGGTTTCCCGCTCCAAATTCTTCTATTGCGTGCCCCGGTACCCGGGGCTTTTGCTGTCAGGGCGTCAGACCCCGATCCATGGCTGGGTGGCAGAGTGGTTATGCAGCGGCCTGCAAAGCCGTGTACGGCGGTTCGATTCCGCCCTCAGCCTCCATTTTACTCTCTACATCTCCTGCCGCTCTCTGTAGAATCGCACGGGCATTTATCTGGCCCGGGTGGCGAAATTGGTAGACGCAAGGGACTTAAAATCCCTCGGGGGCAACCCCGTGCCGGTTCGATTCCGGCCCCGGGCACCAGTTTTCCGTGCTAGCCACTCATGATACGCGGCCAGCGATCATGCACGGCGTCGGCGAGTTCCGGCTCTATGGTGACGACGTAGACACGGCGTTCATGCCGGTGGCGTGCCACCAGTCCCTGGATCCACTGTCCCTGTGTCAGGTCATACCAGCGGCTGCGTCCCTCAAGATCTTTCTCCATAAAACTCTTCACCGGCAGTTTGACCGGAACCGGGAACCAGCGGTCCCAGCGCCCCGCGTAGATGCTGTCCAGTCGTGCCCATCCACCCAGCGGTAACTGACCTGCCTGTGCGTGGCGGCGGCCCCATGGCAGCAGGCAGATGTCGATACTGCGCGTTGCGACCGGTAGTTGCGCCTTCGGGTTGGGGAACCAGACCCGCACATCCTGGCCGCTTGCCGAGTAATAAACGCCGCCACACATAACGCCTAGATCGTCTGCCGGTGTCCGAACGGTTTCCATGCCGGTGCGATCACGTTCGGCATGCTGGAACGGTTGAGCAGGCGTGCCGGGGCCAGTACCAGTTCGCCATAGCGCCGGTTGACGGCATCCATCGCCGTGTTCACTTCACGTTGTGTCTCATCCAGGGTATCAAACAGCTGCAACTGACTGCCGGTGTCGACCAGGTCCAGCGCGGTCACCTGTACCTGGTGTATTCCTTCGCCACGCCACCTTTCGTCGATAACGCGGCGGCACAACACCATGATGTCATGACCATTGTCGGTCGGTAGCGCATTGCGCAGTTTTCCGCCTGTCCAGCCACTGCCAGTGCGTAGCCCGATATAGAAAGTCAGCGCCTGCAAGTGGTGACGGCGCAGGCGTGCGCCGACCTTTTCGCTCATGTGCAGCAGCCAGGTCAGCAGCAAGTCGCGGTCGCGGGTATTGGGTGGCACCACTTTGCCGTGGCCGATGGACCGGGGTGCCGGGACGTCCGCTTGCAGTGTTGCGGGGTCCTGCCCCTGGCACATATACCAGATGCGTCGCCCCGGGTTGCCGAAGCGTTGCGCCAGCACACTGATTGGCAGCTGTCTGACCTGACCACAGGTGTGTACGCCATGCTCGGCCAGAAAACTGCCGATGCCCCTGGCAATGCCGCACAGTGCGGTTACCGGCACATCGTGCAGGCGTCGTGCTGCTTCCCGAGGCGGGATAACAGTAAGGCCGTCCGGCTTGTCCAGCTTGGCGGCAAACTTGGCGGTAGTCTTGTCGCCGCTGACACCAACCGAACACAGCACCCCGGAGGCCGCGAATACCTTGCGTTTGATCAGTCGGCCAATCTGTGACGGTGTGCCCAGCAGGCGCTGGCAGCGGGTGACATCGAGGAATGCCTCGTCGACGGAAAACACCTCGATATCCGGGGTGATGTTCTGTAATGCCGTCATGATGGCGGCGGAGGTGGCGGCATAGCGTTCCGGGTGGGCCGGACATTGGATCAGCTCCGGGCACAATCGGCGTGCGCGTTTCAGTCGCATGCCGGTGTGGATGCCATAGCTGCGCGCCTCGTAGGAGCAGGTGATAATGCAGGTGCCCTTCAGGCCGTTGGTGATCGCCAGCGGGCGCCCCCGCCATTCGGGCCTGTCGCGTTGCTCGATCGAGGCGAAAAAGGCATTCATGTCTGCCAGCACAATGACGCTGGGCCAGGCAATAGGGGGGTTTCCGACAGTTCTTGTAGGACGATTCATATACTGTGATTATATACAGTATTCTGATGGGTTTCTTTGATTGTGATTTCCTGCGCTATGGTGTATATGGATTTAGTTAACAGGTTGTATGCAGGTTTCCCGGTTGTTCGACAGGTTAAAGGGAAGAGTAATGAAGCGCTTGGAGCAGTCTTTTTGAAGAAGGTCAGAAATCTGGAGTTGGAGCAGACGTTTATGCGTCTGCTGCTTGTGTGTAGTGGCGAGATTTATACGTTGTTTCTTGCGTATGCGGGGAAGCTAGAAGGGGGCTTCTACCACCCGATAGTGATTATTGGGTTCATCTATATTTTATTTTCATTGGCGGTCATCCTCCAAGTGTATTTTTTCCCATCTGGTGCTAGATGGCGGCATACAGTGTATATGCTTCTTGATGTTTTATTGGTATGTGCGTTGCTTCTCCTCTTGGGAGAGTATGGTGTCCCATTTTTTGCCGTTTATCTGTGGTTGACTGTTGGTAATGGTTTTAGATATGGCTATAAAGAACTTATTCTTTGTGCTGCTTTTTCGATATGTGGGTTTGTTGTTGTTAGTCAATTATCTGTGTTCTGGAAAGGCGAGTTATTTTTTACAATAGCAGGGATTATTTTACTTTCTGTAATACCCTTATACGTCGCAATTATGTTGAAAAGATTGCAAATGGAAAAAGAGCGCGCTGAGCAGGCCAGCCGGGAGAAGTCCCGATTCATAGCCAATGTCAGTCACGAGATCAGGACGCCGCTAAACGCCATCGTCGGGTTCAGCAGCATGATGAGCAAGGTGCATGATGCTGCCGAACGCAGCGAAATGATCGATCGCATCAAGGAAGCCTCGGACAGCCTGATGGACCTGGTCGAGGGTGTGCTGGATTTTTCCCGTATTGAGTCAGGGCATGTCCGGATCAGAAGGAATGTGATTGATTTGCCTGCGTTGCTTGAACTGGTTGAGGGTATGTTTTCACTGCAGACCCTCAAGAAGGGCGTAAGTTATGTCACGCGTGTGGATGACGGGGTTCCGCAGTACATTGTCGGCGATGCGCAGCGTCTGCGACAGGTGCTGGTGAACCTGGTGGGTAATGCTGTGAAGTTTACCGATGCAGGCCATATCCATGTATCAGCGACAATCGTCGCCCGCATCGGGGATGATCGGTCGATCCGGTTTGAAGTTGCCGATACCGGCCAGGGTATCAGCGAGGAATTCCAGGCGCGTATCTTCGAGAGGTTCAGGCAGGCCGATGACTCGGCGCAGCGTCGCTATGCCGGGACCGGGCTTGGAACGGCGATCGCCAGGAATCTGGTAGAGTTGATGGGCGGAGAGATCGGTCTCTACAGCCGCTACGGTGCAGGCAGTCGTTTCTGGTTCAAGATTCCACTGGTGCAGCCAAGTGCGGAACAGCTTGAAAAATTGCGTGCAGATACGGCAGCCGCGGAGGAGTCGAGACGTCATCCGGTTGCGGCGAGTGCTAACGTGCTGGTGGTGGAAGACAGCGATATCAATTGCTATGTCTATAACACCATGTTTCGTTTTCTCGGTGTAAACGTGGAATTTGCCGAGACCGGTGCGATTGCGCTGGAGAAGCTGCAGCATGGAAAATATGATCTGCTGGTGTTCGATATGCAGATGCCGGGCATGTCTGGTGCCGAGATTATCAGGCGCTATTACGATTTCACCGAGCCAGAAAACCGCCCCCCGATTGCGGTGATCACCGGTGATGCGACAGCCGATATCGAGCACGAGTGCAGCCAGTTGGGTGTCAAGGCGTTCCTTGCCAAGCCGGTGTCACTCGACAACATTCGTGATCTCACCAACCGTTTCGTGATCATCAATAACCCGATGCCGGCATCAGGCACGACTAGCTGAAGCACGCGCTGGAGGGCATATGGGCCGGGCCGGTATTTTCTGCCCCTGTATCATGCCGGTATGTGCGTATATAATTCAGCGCTTTCTCTGCTACAGACTTCCATAAATGACTGTAAAAACACGATTTGCTCCCAGTCCCACGGGTTATCTGCATGTTGGTGGGGCACGCACGGCGTTGTTTTCCTGGCTGCATGCGCGCAAGCATGGCGGAAAATTCGTGCTGCGCATCGAGGACACCGACCTGGAGCGTTCCACCCAGGCGTCCATCAATGCCATCCTGGAGGGGATGACCTGGCTTGGGCTTGTCTATGATGAAGGCCCGTTTTACCAGACACACCGTTTTGACCGTTATGATGAGGTGATTGACGATCTGCTGGCCAGGGGGCTGGCGTACCGTTGTAACTGTACAAAGGAGCGCATCGAGACCTTGCGTGAGGAGCAGATGCAGCGCAAGGAAAAGCCGCGCTATGACGGGCACTGCAGGGGCGGGGCGGTTACGGCGGGTGAGCCGCATGTGATACGTTTCAGGAATCCGCCGGATGGCAGTGTCATGGTCGATGATCTGGTGCGTGGCAGGGTGGTGTTCAGTAATGATGAACTGGATGACCTGATCATCCGGCGTACCGATGGCTCCCCGACCTATAATCTCACTGTGGTGGTCGATGATCTGGATATGGGAATCAATATTGTTATTCGCGGTGACGACCACCTGAACAACACGCCGCGTCAGATCAATATCCTTATGGCGCTTGGTGCCGAGCCACCACACTACGCCCATGTGCCGATGATTCTGGGTGATGACGGTTCGCGCCTGTCCAAGCGGCACGGTGCCGTTAGCGTGATGGAGTACCGTAACCAGGGCATTCTGCCGGAAGCGCTGCTTAATTACCTGGTGCGGCTGGGATGGTCGCACGGCGACCAGGAAATATTCAGCCTGGACGAGATGGTCGAGTTGTTCGATATCAGTAATGTCAACAAGGCGGCATCTGCTTTCAACAACGAAAAGCTGTTGTGGCTGAACCAGCACTATATCAAGCAGGACGACCCGGCCAGGATTGCCCGCTTGCTCAGTCCGCACATGGGTGAGCTCGGAATTGATCCGGCTTCCGGACCTGACCTGGTTGCAGTTGTGGCCGCGCAGCAGGAACGGGCCAGGACGCTGGTCGAGATGGCTGCAATCAGTGCCTTCTTCTACCAGGATTACGACGATTTCGAACCGGCCGCCGCGAAAAAGAACCTCAAGGCGGCTGCCCGTGAGCCACTGGAGCATTTGCGCAGTGCGTTGGCTGGCATTCCGGAATGGGAGCCGGAAGGTCTGCACCAACTGGTCAAGGATGTGGCGATGCAACTCGATCTGAAGCTGGGCAAGGTTGCGCAGCCGCTGCGGGTCGCAGTGGTCGGAAGGGCAGCATCACCCGGTATCGATGTTACCCTGCACCTGGTCGGGCGCGAGGCCTGCCTGCGTCGTATCGACCGGGCGCTTGAGTATATTCAGGAACGCACGCAAGAGAGTTGATGCATGAGTGATGACGATATTACAAGCCAGGGTAATTTCATCCGCCACATTGTTGAGGAGGATATTGCTGCCGGCAAGCACGGCGGGCGTGTCGCCACGCGTTTCCCGCCAGAGCCAAATGGCTACCTCCATATCGGTCATGCCAAGTCGATCTGCCTGAATTTCGGGATTGCGCTGGACTACCAGGGCAGCTGTAACCTGCGTTTCGACGATACCAATCCGCACAAGGAGAACATCGAGTATATCGAGGCAATCAAGGCCGACGTGTACTGGCTTGGGTTTGACTGGGAAGAGCGCCTGTTCTTTGCCTCAGATTACTTTGAACAGTTGTACGACTTTGCCGTTGAGCTGGTAAAGGCCGGTAAGGCCTATGTATGTGACCTGACTGCGGAGCAGAC
Source organism: Gammaproteobacteria bacterium (assembly GCA_029860045.1). Lineage (GTDB taxonomy): Bacteria > Pseudomonadota > Gammaproteobacteria > UBA9214 > UBA9214 > UBA9214. Next base: position 33,294 of record JAOUBY010000007.1, read on the forward strand.
CCGCGAATATCGGGGCACGCTCACTGAGCCGGGCAGGGAAAGCCCCTACCGCGGGCGTAGTGTCGAGGAAAACCTCGACCTGCTTGCGCGCATGCGGGCCGGCGAATTCAGTGATGGAGAGCGCCTGCTGCGTGCAAAGATCGACATGGCGTCACCCAATATTAACCTGCGCGATCCGGCCCTGTACCGCATCCGTCACGGGGTGATTCATCACCAGACCGGAGAGGCATGGTGTATCTACCCCATGTACGATTTCACGCACCCGGTATCCGATGCACTGGAAAATATAACGCATTCCATCTGTACGCTGGAGTTTGCAGACCATCGGCCTTTGTATGACTGGGTGCTGGACAATGTATCCGTTTCCTGCCATCCGCAGCAGATCGAGTTTTCACGGCTCAACCTTGAATACACGGTGATGAGCAAGCGGAAACTGACCGAGCTGGTCGATAACGGCCATGTCGAGGGCTGGGATGATCCGCGCATGCCGACCATTGCCGGTATGCGCAGAAGAGGTTTTACTTCGTCCTCTGTCCGTGATTTCTGTGCACGTATCGGTGTTAGTAAATCCGAAAATACCGTCGAGATGGGCGTGCTGGAAAACTGTATTCGTGAGGACCTGAATACCAACGCGGCGCGGCGCATGGCCGTGTTGCACCCGCTCAAGGTGGTCATCACCAGTTACCCGGATGATTCAACCGAGGAGCTGGAAGTCGCTAATCATCCCCAGGATGAATCCATGGGTACACGCAGCCTGGTATTTACCAATGAGCTTTATATCGATCGCAACGATTTCATGGAAGAGCCGGTCAAGGGGTTCAAGCGACTGGTTGGCGGGGGCGAGGTGCGCCTGCGTAACGCCTATGTGGTTCGTTGTGATGAAATCATCAAGGATGCGCATGGCGAGGTTATCGAGCTGCATTGCAGTCACGACCCGGCAACCCTCGGCGCGAAACCGGAAGGACGCAAGGTGAAAGGCGTAATCCACTGGGTCTCTGCACACAACGCAGTGACCGCGGAAGTGCGCCTCTATGACCGCCTGTTCAGTCACCCGGCACCCGACAGCGCGGGTGAGGGCAAGGATTTCAAGGATTACCTGAATCCTGATTCACTGAAAACCCTGACAGATTGCTGCCTGGAGCCGGAGCTCGCGAAACTTGCTGCCGGTGAGTGCGTTCAGTTCGAACGCGAGGGATACTTCTGCCTGGATGGTAAACGGTCAACGCCTGATGCTCCGGTCTTTAACCGAACCGTGACCCTGCGCGATTCCTGGGCCAGGATCGAGCGCCAGCTCAAGGGCTGATTATAGTAGATCTCTCGCCTGGCCAAGGGGTTAGCCGATGAGGCGGGGAGGAGAATTCGGCGGCCGAGCTTGACAGGAAAGGGCGCCTCACGTAAATTGCGCGCTTCGTTTTACGGGGCCATAGCTCAGCTGGGAGAGCGCTTGCATGGCATGCAAGAGGTCGGCGGTTCGATCCCGCCTGGCTCCACCAACAAGGCAGCAGACAGACCAGACTGTCCATGCCATGTCTCAGGTCCCCATCGTCTAGTCGGCCTAGGACACCGGGTTTTCATCCCGGCAACAGGGGTTCGAATCCCCTTGGGGACGCCAAATAAAAAAAGCCCGCTTTTGCGGGCTTTTTTTATTTGTGGTGTTCAAGGGCTTGGCTATTTCTTTTTGAGAATCCAGACATTCTGTATGCCCAGGGCCTGCTTGACTGGCTCTGCATGGGCTTTCGCATCTGCAGCGCTGTGAAAGCCGGGAATCTGCAGGCGCCAGTAGTGCCTGCCCCTGACATCGGCCTCGCTGACCACGACATTGATATCCTGTGCACGCGCGCGTGCAGCAAATTGCTCAACGTAGACCCGATCAGGCGATGACAGCAGATTGATGGTCCAGGGAGCAACAGTGCCGGGTAACGCTGCGCTGCTTTCTGCCAGTTCGCTGCTAGTGGGTCCGCTATGTGCTGGCGCTGAAGTTGCGGGAGTTGCGCCTGGTTCATTTGTCAGCGTAGCAGCGGCCTCGATGCGTGCCGCGGGTGAGGCCCCGGTATCTTCGGTCGTCTTCGCTGACACGTCAGATCTTTGAATAAGCAGGGTGGGCTCGTCTTTCTGGCGGGTGACGGTATCACCCGGAGCAGTCATGGGCGTGTTGAGAGAACTGTGACGGCCTTCCGGCAGGCTGATTCCGAGTGTGTGGTTTTTCAGTTCTGACAGCTCGCTGGATTGTTGTTCGGCGCGCGTTTCCAGTGTGCTGATGCGGCCGTCGATACTGGCCGTGTAGATATAGCCACCGGTAATGATGCAGGTTGCAAGAATCAGTGTCAGCAGGCCCGGATAAAAAGGTTTGTGACTGCCGGCCAGTTCGCTGGTTTGTGTCGTTTCCTGTTGTGTGCCGGGCGCACTGTCGTCGGATGAGTCCGCAATTGGCGTAATCTTTCCGGTTGTAGCAGTATCCGAGCCAAGTAATGCCTCCAGCTTGTACTGGTCGCTGATGCGGTAGGATTCAATCAGGTCCATCAGTATGGCATCGGGGTGTTGAAACTCGACATCGATACTGTTTTCGGCAACATGCCTGACATGAGACGGGATGGTGAGTTTTTTCTGTTCCCCGGCATGTTGTACGGTCAGGTGGATATCGACGCTGTCGCCCGCGCTCAGGCTGGAAAGCCGGTTGTCGGTATCGCAATACAGCATCATGCCATGCTGACTGACATTGATAACGCGAAAGCCCCTCGGAAGCGTCTTTTCACCGATCAACAGGGCATTGATGTCGACCGGGGTCCTGGCGTGACGTCGGCGTTCCATGGAGTTTGACAGTGTCCTGTTGCATGCACGCGCCCGATGGCGCTGCCTGAAAGAACTATACGATTATTGCCTGGTGTCGTCCATGTCCGGCTGGTTTATGCCGGCACAGGCATCAGTCTTTTCTGAGACGTGCGTTGACAGCGATGGGTGTCGGGTAGTTCAGCATGATCAGGTAGGACGAAGCAATGAAAGTGATGAGTGTGGTCGCCTGGATCAGGTAAGAGGCCCGTGAACCGATGGCGCCGGCATTGAGTGCCAGCACCGCGATCATCAGTGAAAACTCGCTAACCTGGCCAAGGCGTACCCCTGCTTCCCTCGACAGGCTGGTCGCTTCGCCGGACATCCTGAGCAGTTTCGAGAAGGCCAGCGGTTTTGCCGCCAGCATGATCGCGGCCAGGATCACGGCGGGCAGGAGTACTTCCGGCAGGATGCTGATGTTGAAGCTGGCACCGAGTGAAAAGAAAAACATGATCAGGAAGAAGTCACGCAGCGGTTTAAAACTTTCTGCAATGAACTGCGATATCGGGTTGGCAGCCAGTGCCACGCCGGCAATGAAGGCACCGGTTTCATAGGACAGTCCGACGGCATCCGCCAGCTGGGCCATGCCCAGGCACCAGCCAATGCTGGTCAGGAAAACATACTCCTGTATGGTGTCGAAGCGCCGTATCAGTGGCTGCAGGATGTAGCGCTCAAACAGAAATGCGGTCAGCACCAGCAGCGGGACTGCAACACCCAGCTTGCCGATCTGCTGCCATTCAATCATTGATTGTGAGACTCCTTCCAGGAATAGCAACATCACGATGGCGAGAATATCCTGCAGCAGCAGAATGCTGATTATTACCTGGCCGACATGGCGGTGATGCAGTGCTGTGGTGGGGAGCAGTTTCAGGCCGATGATGGTGCTGGAGAACATCATCACGGAACCGATTATCAGGCTTTCAAAAAAATTGAATCCAAATAGCCAGCCGACCAGGAAGCCAAGTGCGCAGAATGCGAGCGAACTGGCCACGGTCACCAGTATGGCCTCCCGGAACATGTGTATCAGCTGGGTCGGTCTCAGGTTCAGGCCGAGCAGGAACAGCAGGAAGATGATGCCGATGTGTCCGATTTGCTGGATGACCGAGGCATCGTTCACCAGCCCCATGCCCCAGGGACCAACCAGTCCGCCCAGCAGGATGTAGGCTACCAGCAGGGACTGGCGTGCAAACAACGCGATAGCTGCCAGTATGGCTGCCCCGGTGAAGATCAGGAAGATGGAGAAGATGATCGAGTGATCCGGCATTCAACCTATCCTAAAGCGGCGGGTAGCCAAAATAAAGGCATGCGGGATCAATGCATGGGAATTGGCACAATAAAAAGGCCGGGCTGCCAACAATGGCAACCCGGCCCCTGTATCTGCGTATAGCTGTTGCTACTGGATGGTGTTGGCCTGTTCCGGTAGCGGGACGTCCAGCGCCCAGAGCAGTTTTCCGGTGCCGGCAAGCACCCGGTAACCTGAGAACATCACGTCAGTAAGACCGTTCAGGTAGTTGATATTTGCCTGGAATACCTCGTTCTCCTGGTCAAGCAGGTCGAGCAGTGTGCGCTGACCGATATTGAACTGTTTGCGATAGGCTGTCTGTGCCTGTTCGCTTGCCTCGACATGTACCTTGAAGTATTCCAGCTGCTGTTTCGCGGTCTGGTAGGCGTTCCAGGACAGCTCGATGCTTTCGATGACCTGTCGCCGGGTGCGGTCGCGGATCTCGCGCGCCTGTTGCAGTTCGATGACGGTTTCCTTGCGGCGCGCAATATCCTTGCCGCCGGTAAAGTTGTACCGACCCCGGACCATGATTTCAGCGTCATCGTTGGAGCCGGGTATGCCATCAAGGTTGTCGTTGTCCGAGCCCTTTATTTCCAGGTGAACGCGTGGAGAGAACAGGGCGCGCGCCGCATTGTGCTGCTCGCGTGCGGCGTCGATGTCGGCGTCAGCGGATTTCAGGCGCGGATTATTATCCAGCGCAATACGGGTGGCTTCTTCCAGGCTACCTGGAAGTAAATGAGTGTGTACGGACGGTTCCTCGATCCCTTCTGGCGCATGCCCAACCACGTTGGAGAAAGAGGATATGGCGTCCTGCAGTCGGCTCTGTTCGGCCATCAGGTTGGTGCGGGCCAGAGCCAGTCGCCCCAGCGCCTGTTGCACGTCGGCCTTGCTGCCTACGCCACGCTTGCCACGTTTGACGATGCGCTCATGGATGGCCTCGTGGCTGGCCAGGTTGTCCCTGGCAAGCTGAAGCAGTTTTTGTTCCTTGATTACATTCAGATAGGCCTCGACCGATTTCAAGCCGGTAACCTCTGCAGTGCTGAAGGTGTCATAGGCGCGTGAGTTGGTGCGTGCGCGCTGGCGTTCGAACTCACTCTGTGTGCCATCACCATCGTAGAGCAGCTGTCTGATCAGGATGGAGGCCTCATCTCGATTGAAGTTCCTGGCTCCATCGCCGGCTGCGCGCGTAGTCGGGTTATCGCTGGTCTCCCAGCCGCTGCCAACGGTAATTTCGGCCTGCGGAAAGTAGCCGCTCCTGGCCTGTTCCATCTGCTGCTCTACGGAGTCGCGCTCGCTCCCGGCAATCAGTATGTCCGGGTTGGAGGAGACGGTTTCCCTGACGGTGTCCTCCAGCGTGACCGCCGCTGCCTGGGTCGTTAACAGCAGCCCAAATAGTGAGGCAAGCAGGATATTGAACATGGAAGGGTGCATTGGATATTCTCCGTTTTTCAATGCCATATGAGGTAAAAGTGCCTTGTATAAAAAAGTCCGCGTTTGGCGTATGTGAGATCAGCAGAATCTCAGGTGATCTCGCTGAAATAGAGAGCCAGGTTGAGCCGGTTCTTGATGTCGAGTTTCCTGAATATTGCGCTCAGGTGGGCCTTCACCGTGCGCTCTGATATATCCAGTTCGCGTGCAATTATCTTGTTATTGCCACCCATGTGTACCATGCGGGCGACTTGCAATTCGCGTGGCGTGAGCGTGTCAACCAGTGAATTGTCGAAGTTGCTGCGGGCCGGCATATCACGCTGTTCGCTGGCAATTTCATCGATTACCTGTGTGATAAGCTTTCTCTGCACCCAGTAATCACCATCCAGTACCAGCTGTACGGCCTTGCCAAGCAAGGCGTCCGGAATGTTGTCCATGCAGAACCCGTGTGCGCCGGCCTTGAACAGGGCGTTCTGCTCAATCACGCGGTCGGTCTGGTTCTCGATGACAATGACATGTGTGTCCGGCATGTCACGAATAATGGTGGAAATGTGGTCGGTTGCGGTTTCCGGGTAGAGCAGTGGGTCTACAACAAGCAAGGCCGGTTCATGCCGGCTCAGAAATTCCGTCATTTCGCTGCATGTAGCGGCAACTATGATGGTGTACCCGGATTCCAGTATCCGCTGATAATGAGCAGCCACAGATTGGTCGCCGCTGGCAATCAGAATGACGTGTTGTTCGTTTGTGTTGCTTGTTGCCATTGACCGGTCCTGTGTTGTGCTAACGCTCTTTGAGCGCGCGTTCCCTGGCGCGCAGGACCGGTTTCAGCAGGTAATCCAGGACGGTTTTCTCACCAGTGAGGATGTCTACCATGGCGGTCATGCCCGGCATGATCTTCAATGGCGCTGCCTCAGTGCCCAGATAGCTGCGTTCGGTCCTGACCCGAATCAGGAAGAAACTCTCGCCGCTCTCATCAGGGATAGTATCGGCACTGATATGTTCGAGTTTAGCGGGCAGTCCGCCATAGATAGCGTAGTCATAGGCGGTTAGCTTGACCTGTGCATCCTGTTCAGGGCGCAGGAAGGCAATATCAGCGGGGCGCACATGGGCCTCAACCAGCAGACTGCCCTCGGCCGGGACAATTTCTACCAGGTCCATGCCGGGCTGGATGACGCCGCCGACCGTGGTCACCATGATCTGCTTGACGGTGCCCCTGACCGGTGAGCGGACCAATGTGCGGCTGACCCGGTCCTGCTGCCCGCGCAGGGTTTCTTCCACGCTGGACAGTTCACCCTCTACGGCACTGAGGTCGCTGCGCGCCTCGGTGCGGAATGCGATACCGATCTCCGCGATCTTGCTCTTCATTTCCTCGTTGGCAGCGCGCAGGCGCGGGATGGCCAGTGTGCTGGCCTCCAGCTCACCACGCATGTCGTTGACGCTGCGCTTCAATCGCAGGATCTCCACCTCCGATATCGCTCCCTCGGCCGCCAGTGGTTCAGACATCTCCAGTTCCTGTTTAAGCAGGGCATGGCTGCGCGCCAGCTGGTTCTTCCTGGCCTCCAGTTCCGCCATTTCCTGCCGGGTCTGGCTTTCCTGTTGCCCCAGGATGTTCTGCTTTGACACAAGTTCCTCTGCGCGTGAACGGTGCAACGCAAGTTCACTGGCAGCCAGTTGCGGATCTTCCTTGTTTACAACGTCCGGGATACTGACCGGCTGGTTGTTCGCCTCGGCCGTGAGGCGTGCAGCGCGTGCCAGCAACTCGAAATATTTGGCGCGGGTTTCACGGTAGCTGGAGGAGAACCGGATATCATCGAGCCGCAATAACGGCTGGTCCTTGTCAACGAGCTGTCCTTCGCTGACCAGTATTTCAGTCAGGATGCCACCCTCCAGGTTCTGGATGACCTGGATCTTGCTGGAAGGAATGACCTTGCCTTCGCCGCGGGTGACTTCATCGATCTCGGCAAAAGCGGCCCACGTCAGTGCGCTGACGAAGAAAGCCACTGTCGCGAAGAGGATCAGGTGGCTGGTGCGACTGGCGCCCATGACCACTGCGGCATTGGTGTCGCTCATGAAGGCATCGTCGCCGGCATGCAGTTGCGCCACGTCACGGGAATCCAGTGAGCAGGTGCGCGGTTGCAGCAGGCTTCTCAACCTCTGCATCATGACGTCGGTACCTTGATGTGGCCCTGGCGCAGTGCATCGAGTACCCGTTCCTTGGGGCCATCCGCGATGATACGACCGCTATCCATTACGATGACCCTGTCTACCAGGCTCAACAGCGAGGCACGATGTGTGACCAGGATGAATGTCTTGTCAGCGGACCATTTTTCCAGTCGCTGCTTGAATTGCTCTTCCGTGGTGTTGTCCATGGCATTGCTGGGTTCATCCATGATCAGGATCGGCGGGTCGCGCAACAGGGCGCGTGCCACGGCAACACTCTGGCGTTGTCCGCCTGACAGGCGTTCGCCGCGCTCACCGACCTGCATATCGAAGCCGGACGGATGTCGGTCGACAAAATCAGTGACGCCCGAAATGGTTGCGGCGTTCAGTACGGCACGATCATCCGCATGCGGCATGCCAGTCATGATGTTGTCGCGCACTGATCCGTAGAACAGGAAACCGTCCTGTGGCACATAGCCGATGTTATGGCGCAGATCGACCGGATCGAGCTGGCGACTGTCGGTACCGTCCACCAGGATGGCACCTGCTTCCGGTTCGTACAGGCCGAGGATGAGGCGTTCTATGGTGCTCTTTCCGGAACCGATTCGGCCTATGATTGCGACGTGTTCGCCTGAATTGACCCGGAACGAGATATTATCCAGGGCAGCCATGTCCTGTTCCGGGTAGCGAAAACTGACATTCCTGAATTCAATGTTGCCCTCGATCAGCGGGCGGTCAAGAAATACCTTGTCTGCAGGGCGCTCGATCGGCGTATGCATGATGGCGTCGGTGGAGGCATAGGCGGAGCGTGCCTGGTTGTAGCGGGTAAGCGTGCCGGCCACCTGTCCCAGCGGCGCGAGTGCGCGGCCGGTCAGTATGGTTGCCGCAATCAGGCCACCCATGCTGAGCTCTCCGTCGGCAATCAGGTAGACGCCGCAGATAACAACCGCAACGGACGCCATCTGTTGCAGGAAAACGGTAATGTTGATGGCGCTGGAGGAGAGAAAGCGTGTTTTCAGACCGAGTTGGGCAATAGTGCCGGTAAGCTGTTCCCAGCGCCGCTGGGTGGTACCTTCAGCGCCGAGGCTCTTGACTGTTTCTATACCCGTCAGGGTCTCGATCAGGGTGGCATGCTTCTGGGCGGAATGGCGCAGCAGTTCCGCGACATTGCCGGCGAGGCGACGCTGGATCAGCAGGGCAGCACACAGTGACAGTGGCAGGACCGCCAGTGGCACCAGGGCCAGTGGGCCGCCGATCAACCAGATAGTGAGGATAAACAGGAACACAAAGGGCAGATCGATCAGCGCTGTCAGTGTGACCGAGGTAAAAAAATCGCGAAATGCATCGAACTCGTGCAGGTTGTTGGCATATGCACCGACCGACGGCGGTCGTGCCGACATGCGGGCACCAAGCACCCGTTCAAACACGCTCGCTGACAGCACAATGTCGGCGCGCTTTCCCGCGACATCAAGGAAATAGCCGCGCAGACTGCGCATCATCAGGTCGAACAGGTAAACGACGGTTACACCAACACCCAGCACCCAGAGTGTCTCGATGGCGTGATTTGGAACTACCCTGTCATACACGTTCATAATGAACAGTGGTGATGCGAGTGCGAACAGGTTGATGAGTAATGCGGCCAGTGCTACTTCACTGTATATCGGCCAGGCCTCTGTCATCGTGTCACGAAACCAGTGTTGCGGCCGTGACAGCGAGGCATCCGCTGTGCGTTCATCAAAACGATATTGCTTTTGTACAAAGATCGCATAGCCGCTGTAGTTTTCTGCAAGGGCGCTGAGCGGTAACTCCCTGGTGCCGTTATCGGATTCCGGCAGGACAATTCTTGCCACACCGTCTGTGCTGACCCGGTCGAGGACGCAGGCGCGACCGCCCTTCAGTAACAACACGGCTGGCAGTACCAGGTTCGACACCTCATCCAGCGGACGGCGTACGACCTTGGCCGCAAGCCCGATGCGCTTTGCCGCGCGGATGAACAACGCCGGTGTCAGTCGGTTGTCGACCAGCGGTAGCCCGGCTGTCAGCGAGTCCGCCGTGCAGTGCAGTTGCTTGATCCTGCCCAGCGTCAGCAAACAGCCCAGCAGCGTGTCATCACGCGCGGAACCGTCTGCGGGGACCTTCCAGTCCGGAGATGCTGCTGAACTCGCCTGTGCCATAGTCTGTTGGTATTTATGGGTAGAGTAAGTAAAAACAATAACTTGAAGATCACTTGAAGAATGTTCATCAAGAGTCATCAGCTATCTTTTCAACTGCTCCTTCTGCATCGGCATTTAGCGGGTACACATTTAGCGCCCCCGTGACAGAATCAGTTGATTTGCAGCAACTTGGCGGTGGCGTTAAAGGCGCTTGTCCGGCTTGCCGATGGAACTGCTGTTATGCCCTATGTGCAACGCAATACCGAAGGCAGGGTCGTCAGTATCTCCGACGAATGTGACGAGGCCTGCAATGAAGAACTGGAGCTGGCGCATCCGGACGTACAGGCGTTTCTCGATGCGGCCAAGCAGGCCCTGACGTCCTCGGATAGCGAAACGATCCGGGTGATAGAGGATCTCATCGACGTGCTGATCCAGAAGAAGCTGATTTTACTGACCGACCTGCCACACGCGGCGCAGCAGAAACTCAGTGCGCGTCAGCGCATGCGTAACGAGCTCAACGTGCTGGATAACCTGATGGTTGGTGAAGACGATATTCTTTAGACAGGCTGCCTGCCTTCAGGTCGACTGAGTAGCTAATCTGCTGCCGGTAACATTCTTCCCGGTGCGTTATTCCTGGCACAGATTCTCCGCATGGCTGAGTTGCAGCATTTCCGGCCTGCCGCTCAGATAGCCCTGGATGCCATCAATGCCAAGTTCCTCGAGGGTGCTTCTCTCCGCGCGTGTTTCGACAGCCTGTGCGAATACTGCGATATCAATGCTATGCATGGTGTCGACCAGGGACTGTATAAAGAACTGATTGTCGCGTTCAGTGTCTATATTGCGCACATGGCTGCCGTCTATTTTCAGGTAATTGGGCTGCAGGCTGCGCAGGTAGCCGAACGACGAAAAACCCTTGCCAAAATGATCAATGCCACATCCGCAACCCAGGTCCTGCAGTATTTTTATCAGGTTGCGGGTGGTTTGCAGGTCTGCGGTAGCTGCGTATTCCGGAAATTCGATGAGAACTCGCCTGGCGCCCGCCTTGAACTGTGCCAGTGAACCGCACAGCCACTGCATGAAGACCGCATCATGCAGGGAAGTCGACGACAGGTTGAGTGCGAATGTGGATGCACCCCCGTTTTCAGACCTGAGGTGGTTGAGCAGCGCGGTGACTGTCAGCTTGTCGAGCTGGCTCGCCAGACCCAGACGCTCCGCTACCGGTATGCAGATGCCTGCCGGGATGCCCGATCCGCTGCTATCCGGAATGCGCATCAGCACCTCGTAGTGCAGGATATTGCTGGCCTGGCTGCCTGTGCCGTACACCGGTTGGCTGGCAAGCATCACATCACCCCTGTCGATAACATCATGAAGATGCCTGTGCCACTCACCAAGGCCGTAGATCTCTGCCTGGTTGGCGACAGTTCTTTCATGGTGTTGCCAGGTATTCTGGCCGCTGGATTGCGCAGCGCGCAGTGCCATGTCAGCCTCGGACAGCAAGTCGCTGTAGCTGCCGTTCTGCTGCCATATGGCCACGCCGACATGTCCGATGTCGTTTGAGTCCACCAGTCCCTCGGCACGTAACTGGAACAGGTCGTGGCATAGTGAAGCAGCAAATGCGCCCGCGCTGTCTTGAGGCAGGCCGGCCACAATGATGCCAAAGCTGGCCCCCGAGATACGTGCGGCATAGCAATTCTCCATGCACTCGAGCTGTGCCTGGACAAGTTCGCCGGTACGCTTCAGCAGGGCATCACCGGCTGCATATCCGGCGGTCTCGTTTATCCGCTTGAAATCCTGCAGTTCCAGTATCAACAGCGCACCATGGCTTACCATTTCCTGTGTCTCTACCAGGGCCGTGGCAATGCGGTCGAAATATCGCCGGTTACCGATTCCAGTAACCGGGTCCATGTATACCTGCTCGCGCAGATCCTCGGTCAGTGCCGACTGTTCATTGAAGATTTCGTTGACCTTGGCAGACAACCGGTTCATGGCGACCACCATGCTGCGCAGCTCAAGCGTGCGCGGCAGCTTTTTCTGCACGGTATAGGAGCGTTTGCATATGGCGTCTGCCTGTCGCTGTATTCGCTGTAGCGGGCGCAACAGGATGCTTACTGCAATCATTCCGAGTAGCAAAATAATGATGCTGGCGGCCAGGTACAGTTTCAGTGTGTCCAGTGTGCTTTCCCATAGCCTGTTGTAAGCAGGCCCCGGGTTGCCGGTTACACGTAGCGTGCCTGCCTGGTTCCAGCCCGACATCACCAGTGTCTCCGCTATTGGAGTATCCAGGGAGACGGCCCCGATAAACCATCCCGGGACCTGCCCGGTGTCAACCGGAGCCGATTTCTCTGCGAGCACATTCCCGTCTATTGATAGCAGTGATATGCTCTGGAAATCACCACGATCGAATACCGCGCTGATCATGCTTTCCAGTATTGCCATATCCATGGTTTGTATGTACGGAGACAGTGACAGCCCGAGTGAAGTGGCGGTGTCCTGGGCATGTGATGCAAGTTGAGTGTCATGCAGGCTGCGCAGGTTCACGGTGCTGATATATACCGTGCTGGTAAACCCGAGCATAAGTAACAGCAGCAGGCTGAAGGATATTTGCCTGTAGAGTGTCATTGGCGATGAACTTCCTGCGAACCTGTGCTGGTTGTCAGATGCCGCACGGGTCAGCGTAACGCGGCCAGCTGCTCGTTATTGATCCTCGCGGTGACCGAGTTCCACTGACTGAGTCGTTTCGGGCTTCCCACGCGCTGTTCCGCGCCGGCTGATTTGCTCAGCCACAGACCCTCAGCGTTGAAGCTGTAAACCGGCAGCAGATCGCTGCGTTGTGATGCCGGTTCAATGTCTGCTTTCAGATTATCCAGCACCAGTGGGTCAGAGCCGGGCGTCTCGAAATAGGTCAGCACCATGTGTGCCTGGTTCAGCTCCAGTGCCTTTACATAGGTCAGGCGCATGCGCTCGGCCGGTACACCCATCTGCAGCAGTGTGAAATATTTTGCTATCGAGAAGTCCTCGCAGTCGCCGCCGTTGGATGCCAGCGTCTGTAACGGCGTGGCCCAATAGTCTTCTTTGCCCCAGTGATCAATGTCGTTGACAAACTTCATCTCATTGAAGAAGCCATTCACCATGACAAGTTTTTCGTGCTCGGAAAGCCGGGTCCCTGAATTGATAATGAATTGCCAGTGGTCAATTCGTCGCAGGGCATACTCGCCATGCGCCTTGACGATGCTCGCAAGGACTTTCGACATAACGGGAAATTCTGCTCCTGCTGCCGGTGTGCTGCACAACAGGTAGACGAGTCCTGCTGCGAGCAGGGTGCGCAACGGGTAACAGTATTGTACGAACCGGGGTGGAGACTGGGACATCAGGATCCCGCTTTGTTAGGGGTACCTGACGGTTATCGGCATCTGCCGGTAAATACTTTGGTCAATTCAGCCGCTTTTCACCGTCATTTTTTGTCTCGTGGCGGGCGCGTGCCGGTTTTGCTTGGTACCTATGTCCAATTGAACCGTGTATTGCGTCCCTATAGACTGCACAAGTCACATAAAAACAAAAAGTTATGAAGAAAATAAACATTACAATCGTTATCGCAGGCAAGGAGGACTACCCCGGGTGTGCAGACATCCTGGCCACTTGCCCGGAATTCCGTGTTGTCGCGTGTCCGACGGGCCTGTACGAAGCAGCTGCCTGGACTGCCATTTCACAGAGCGATGTTGTGCTACTCGATGAAGCCGTCCTGGAGCGGGACGGAGTGGAAACCGTGCGCAGGATTTGCGACAGCTATCCGCTGCTCAAACTGCTGCTGCTCATGGAGCGTGAAAGCGAGGCTCGAACACTCGAGGCCCTTTCACTGGGCGTCTCCGGTGTAATGGAGCGTGCCTCCATGGTGTCGATGTTGCGCAAGGCAATCCCGGTGCTGTATTCAGGTGAGACCTGGGTGTCGCGAGAGCTGGTCCATTCACTCCGCAACTATCTGAATGAATTGGAGGAAAACAGCTATCTGGCGGCTGTCGGCGGCATGCGGCCAGGGCAGGGGAAGCTTAACTAAACGGTAGTACCTAAGTTCCATAGACTGGATTTTGAAGCTATGTGATATTGCCTTTAGACGGGGCCATTCCCTGCCGATGTCGTTTTACCCTGAAACCACACGCACTGCAGACGGGCAATAGAAAAGGAATGCAACATGGCAAATATCCTGGTCGGCAATCTCGATTCTCTTGATGGACGGGTAACCGTCGAGCACCCGAACGGCACATCCGAAGTCCTCAAGCCGGATGCGCTCCTGTACCTGCATGATGTGATTTCTGCTGATGAGCAGTCGCAAGCCCGCATTCGCCTGATCGATGGTTCGGCGCTCGATATTCAGGCCGGCCAGACGCTGGTACTGGACACCAATATAATTGCTCCCGGTGGTACTGACACGCTTGCCGTTGATACCGACGCTGCGGTGGCGGTGTCTGCCACTGGTGTGGCCTCGCGCGTGGATGGCGATGTCCAGGTGACACGCGACGGCAAGGTGATCAAGCTTGAAGTCGGTGACTTTCTTTATGCCGGTGATGTGCTGAAAACGGCCACCAATGGTGCTGCGACGATCACGATGCTGGACGGATCCAGCATGGACTTTGGCCCGGGTTTCCAGGCTACCCTCAACGACGACCTGTTTGCCTCGAATTATGCCGACTTCCTGGACGCCGGACTGGTTGATCCAGCCGCAATCCAGGCCGCGATCCTTGCTGGCCGCGACCCGGGCCGGGATGCACCGGCGCCGGCTGCCGGTGAGCAGAGTACCGGCAATGAAGGCCATACCTATATTCAGATTGACTCATCTGACCGGGCGGTTACCCCCGAGAGCGGGCATGATACCCATGGCCAGACATTGCCGTTTCAGCGCACCGATGAGGAATTGCTTCATCTCAACTATCCCGAGGTCTCGATCAGTGACGGCGTACCGGCCCCGGCGGTTGAGGGCAGTGACGGGACCATCACGTTCACGGTGAGTCTGACGAACGCCTCAAGCGTGCCGGTGACGGTTGACTACACGACGCTGGACGGGACGGCGGTTGCGGGCACGGATTACACGGCGCTGGCGGGCACGCTGACGTTTGCGGCGGGCGAGACGAGCAAGACGGTGACGGTAACGGTACTGGACGACACGGTGTTCGAGGACCCGGAGGCGTTCCAGGTGGTGATCAGCAATGCGGATGCCTCGGGCATGGCGCTGGTGATCAGTGATGACAGCGGCACGGGCAATATTATTGATGATGACCAGCCGACGGTGTCGATTGGTGACGGTGCACCGGACCCGGCGACCGAGGGTACGGATGGCACGATCACGTTC
>JAOUBY010000115.1 GCA_029860045.1 Gammaproteobacteria bacterium
CGCTATAGCCAGGAGACATGTATTTTTACCCGTCTGATGTGAACAGGTTGCCAGCCTAGAGAACCTCGTCTGAGGTCGCGTTGATCCGGATCAATTACCCAAATAAAAACGCCCGCAACAAGCGGGCATTCTATTCAGGGCAATGGCCTTAGATCGTCTGGTAATACAGGTTCTGTGGATGATTTGCCTGGGCAAAGAAGAACCAGCGTTCAAACAGCAGGCCAACGTATTGCACTGCAAACGCCAACAGCAGTAACAGGCCGCTGTCCGCTTTCATCCCGGCCACGATCAATATGATCGGCAGTGGGAACACCAGCACCAGAAAGATGTACTTGACGGATTTCAGGAATGCCGCCGTCTTGCCGTGGAAATACTCGCGGGTGTTGTAGGAGCCGCCCATCATGCCCATGGCTTTTTGCTGCACGCGGTTGTGGCGTATGCCAATCGCGGTCTGCACGCTTGAGACGGCTTTGATATGGGCGTTGCGATATAGCGATACCAGACGGGTAACCAGTCCGGCCACGGTGAGAATGATCGCCCAGCCACCGTAGAAACCAACCAGGGTAGGAGCATTATAGGCTGCGATCGCGGTTGCCAGGGTGAAGCCGGAAGCGCCACCAAGCAGCAGGTAATTGATCACGGTCAGAGACGTGGCCCATTCCTGCAGGAACTTGATGCTGGCATAAATCATCCCGGTGCACAGGTACAGCAAAAATACCGCAACCGACGCCAACGCGCCGATCATCAGCGTGACCTGACCCGGAAGCTGGTTGCCAAACAGATCCACTTCCCAGTTGACCCAGTGAAACAGGCCGTAGATAAACACCAGTCCCATGGCGATGGGCAGGGCGATGACTTCCCGTGACAGCCAGGAAGTGCGCCACTGACTGGCGGCGCGCCAGGCGCGTTCCGGGCGACCCAGGTGGAAGAAGGATGCCATCAGGCCACCGATGAGTAACGCCACGGCAAGCAGACTCCCGGTGATATAGAAACTGCTGTGTTGCGCCGGCAACAGGTTCACGGCGGAATAGGTCTGGCCACTGAACAATGCCAGGAACAGGCCCTGACCGGTACCGATCAGGGTGGTCAGGAAAATAACGGAAAATGCGGGATGCATGCTTTGTCTCCAGATACGAATACGTTACATGAGCCAGTCGTCGAGCGTGATGTCGGTACTGATCTCGTGGCGGATATCCTCTTTCTTGAGCGGATTGTCCACGCGCACCAGTTCATCCTCATGAATGTGCAGCTTGGTCTTGCGTCGCGGCAGGTAATGGTTGGCCGGTTTGGTGCCCCATTCGGGCATGAGCTGGTAGCCCCCCTCCTCGCGAATGGCGACCGAGACTTCCGATTCCGGATCATGCACGTCACCAAACAAACGCGCACTGGTCGGGCAGGCCAGCACGCAGGCCGGTTTGCGTTCGGCTTCCGGTAGGGATTCGTCATAGATACGATCCACGCAGAGGGTGCACTTGCGCATGACCTTTTCCTGCTCGTCGAATTCACGGGCACCATAAGGGCAAGCCCAGGAGCAGTACTTGCAGCCGATACACTTGTCATAATCGACCAGTACGATGCCATCCTGCTCACGCTTGTAGCTGGCGCCAGTCGGGCAGACCGGCACACAGGGCGAGTCTTCGCAATGCAGACAACTCTTCGGGAAGTGCAGGGTTTCCGTTTTGGGGAATTCGCCTATTTCATAGGTCTGCACCCGGTTGAAGAATGTGCCGGTGGGATCCTTGGTAAAGGGGTTGTCATCAAACAGCGGGCCGGCCGCACCGGAGGTATTCCACTGTTTACAACTGGTCACACACGCGTGGCAGCCGACGCAGACGTTAAGATCGATAACTAACGCTAACTGAGTCATTACTTGGCTCCTTTGGTGAACAGGCCAGCGAAATATTGCTGCCACTTGCGACGTTCCGAGGTGCCGGGTACCGCGGGCATTTCGTCATACTGCGGGAAGGTTTCCGCTGCCTCCTCTTTGCTTGCCGGGTAGACGCGCACACGCACGTCATACCAGCCAGCCTGACCCGTGACCGGATCGGAATTGGACAGATGTTCACCCGCCTCGTGGGCCGGCAGCTCTTCACTAATCACATGGTTGAGCAGGAAGCCCTGTTTGGACTCATTGGCCTTGCCATCCAGGTTCCAGGCGCCGCTGGCTTTGCCGATGGCGTTCCAGGTCCAGACCGTTCCCGGCTCCACCGCTTCGGAATAGCGGCTCAGGCAACGCACCTTGCCATGCATGGATTCCACCCACATCCAGGACTCGTCCTCGATGCCAGCCGCCTTGGCAGTCTGCGGATGCAGGTAGAGGTAGTTATAAGTGTGGATCTGCCGCAGCCAGGCATTCTGCGAATCCCAGCTGTGGTACATGGCCATCGGCCGCTGGGTGATCGCATTCAGCGGGTAGGTGTGCTTGTTGGTCAGTTGCGACTCGATCGGTTCGGAGTAGAACGGCAGCGGGTCGAAATGGGTTTCGATACGCTTGCGCAGACGTTGCGGCGGCACGCGCCCACCGGGGTTCTTGTCCTGCGCGGCGAGGCGGAATTTCTGCAACACCTCGGAATAAATATGGCAGTTAATGGGCTCGTCATACCGGGTCAGGCCATTGCCCTGGGCCCATTGCAGGTAACCCTGGTTCCAGTTCCGCATGTACTGATAGGACTTGGGCAGCTCGTAGTGGAACACGCAGTTATTTTCTTCGTACATTTTCCACTGGTTCGGATTCGGCTCACCGCGCATGTGCTTCTCGCCACCCTTGCCGCGCCAGCCGGCGAGGAAACCGATGCCGGAACCGGGCGCGGTTTCAAAGTTGGTAACAAAGTCCGGGTAGTCGCGGAACTTGCGCTTGCCGTCTTCGGTAGTAAAGGCCGGCAGTTTGAGGCGTGAGCCCAGCTCGAGCAGCACTTCCTGGAAGGGCTTGCATTCGCCGGTCGGCGGCACGACCGGAATGCGCACCGAGTCCACCGGGCCGTCGTATTCGGAAATCGGCCGGTCCAGCATGCTCATTACGTCATGGCGTTCCAGGTAAGTGGTATCAGGCAGCACCAGATCGGCAAAGGCCACGGTTTCCGACTGGAAGGCGTCGGCTACGACAATGAACGGGATCTTGTATTCCCCGTCTTCATCCTTGTCGTTGAGCATCTTGCGCACCTGGTCGGTATTCATGGCGGAGTTCCAGGCCATGTTGGCCATGAACAGCAACAGGGTATCGATGCGGTAGGGATCGCCGCGATGGGCATTGGTGATGACGTTATGCATCAGGCCATGCACGGAAAGCGGGTGCTCCCAGGAGAAAGCCTTGTCGATCCGCACCGGCTCGCCCTGCTCATCGACAAACAGATCATCCGGATCCGCCGGCCAGCCCAGGGGCATGCCATTGAGCGGCGTATTCGGTTGGACGTCATCCGGGCTGTTCGGGTTCTTGGGGCACGGCGGAATCGGGCGCGGGAACGGCGCCTTGTGGCGGAAGCCGCCCGGGCGGTCAATGGTGCCGAGGATGGACATCAGGATTCCCATGGCACGAATGGTCTGGAAGCCGTTGGAATGAGCCGCCAGGCCACGCATGGCGTGGAAGGCCACCGGGTTACCGGTGACGCTTTCGTGTTCGTTGTCCCATACGTCGGTCCAGGCTATCGGCAGTTCAATCTTTTCATCGCGCGCGGTGATGCCCATTTCGTGGGCCAGGCGCTTGATGGTGTCAGCCGGAATGCCGGTGATATCTTCGGCCCATTCCGGGGTGTACTCTTCCACCCGTTCCTTCAATAACTGGAAGGCGGGCTTGACCGGGGTACCGTCGGCCAGCTGGAACTCACCCATCAGGAAGGGATCGGCGCCCGGCGTGTGGGTCGAGATCGGCTTGTTCAGGTCGCGGTCCCACCACAGCTTGTTTTGGGGGTCGAAACAGCCTTCCTCTTTCGGCACTTCAAAACGCAGGAACATGCCGTACTCGGTGCTGTTCTCATCCATGTTCACCAGTTCGGCCGAGTTGGTGTACTGCACCAGGAATTCGCGGTCATACAGACCCGTCTTGATGATTTCGTGAATCAAGGCCAGGAGCAGCGCGCCGTCGGTGCCGGGTTTAATCGGCACCCATTCGTCGGCGATAGCGGAGTAGCCGGTGCGTACCGGGTTAACGGAAATGAAACGG
>JAOUBY010000008.1 GCA_029860045.1 Gammaproteobacteria bacterium
CATTGTGCAATATTCCCCACTGCTGCCTCCCGTAGGAGTCTGGGCCGTGTCTCAGTCCCAGTGTGGCTGATCGTCCTCTCAGACCAGCTACTGATCGTCGCCTTGGTAGGCCGTTACCCCACCAACAAGCTAATCAGGCATAGGCTCATCCAATAGTGCAAGGTCCGAAGATCCCCTGCTTTCCCCCGTAGGGCGTATGCGGTATTAGCCTGAGTTTCCCCAGGTTGTCCCCCGCTACTGGGCAGATTCCTATGCATTCCTCACCCGTCCGCCACTCGACGCCTTAAGAGCAAGCTCTTAATCGTTTCCGTTCGACTTGCATGTGTTAGGCATGCCGCCAGCGTTCAATCTGAGCCAGGATCAAACTCTTCACTTTCAAGTTTGCTTGGTTGCTTTGGAGGAGCAACCGGATCCTTGCTCGATGATTACTGTCTAAAAATCGACATCCGTTTCCGGACATCTAGACGCTCATCATCGATATTTGTTGCAATCGCAACCTTCGACGTAAGCGCCCACACAAATTACCTGATCGAATTTTTAAAGAGCTTTTGCCGGGAACGATGCCCGACAAGGAGCGCACATTGTACGCATGTTTCCGAACCCGTCAACACCTAAAATCACAAATAAATCACAATGTTTACGGCCCGCGGAAAAACTACCCAACGCGGCCGTTAATTATAGCTGCCGGAGGCCCGCCGTGGACAGCCCGGGAGGTAATTATTTTTACCCGGGCGGCAAAAGCACGCGGGCGCACAGGGGACGGCTATAGCCGTTGTTTTTACTCTATCGTGACCCGCGCACAGCGGCGTTTGCCTACCTGAATGACATACGTGTCGCCGGATTTCAGCCCCAGCGCCTTGTCCTCAATGCGTTCACCGTCCAGCCGCACCGCGCCCTGCTTGATCATGCGAAACGCCTCCGAGGTGCTGCCCACCAGTCCGGCACCCTTCATGACACTGGCGACACCCAGTTCACCGCTCTCTCCCGGCAGGGTGACCTCTGGCATATCCTCAGGTAACGCACCCTTCTGGAAGCGCGCAATGAATGCCGCCTGTGCCGCCTCTGCAGCGGCCGCATCGTGGAAACGGGCCACGATCTCCTGGCCCAGCTGGAACTTGATATCACGCGGATTGGTGCCATCGGCAACGCTCTGCCTGAGTCGCTCGATATCCGCCATGGGGCGGAAACTCAATAACTCGAAGTAGCGCCACATCAGGTCATCGGAAATCGACATCAGCTTGCCAAACATTTCTTCCGGCGGCTCGTTAATACCGATGTAGTTGTTGAGCGACTTGGACATCTTCTGCACACCGTCCAGGCCTTCCAGGATCGGCATGGTGAGAACCGTTTGAGGCCTTTGACCATAGTGTTTCTGCAATTCACGCCCGACCAGCAGATTGAACTTCTGGTCGGTCCCGCCCAGCTCCACGTCCGCCTTCATCGCCACCGAATCATAGCCCTGGATAAGCGGGTAGAGAAATTCATGCACGGCGATCGGCTGATTGGCAGCGTATCGCTTGCTGAAATCATCGCGCTCCAGCATGCGTGCCACGGTATATTTTGCCGCGATCTGGACCAGGTCCGCCGCGCCCATTTCTCCCATCCACTGTGAATTAAACATGACGGTGGTCTTTTCCGGATCGAGAATCTTGAAAATCTGGTGTTCGTAGGTGGCGGCATTTTGCAGCACGTCTTCACGGGTGAGCGGCTTGCGGGTGACATTCTTCCCGGTGGGGTCACCGATCATGCCGGTAAAGTCGCCAATCAGGAACAGCACCTCGTGGCCCAACTCCTGGAACTGGCGCAGCTTGTTGATCAGCACCGTGTGACCCAGGTGTAAATCCGGTGCAGTCGGGTCAAATCCGGCCTTCACGCGCAGCGGTTTGCCGTTCTTGAGGCGCTCGACCAGTTCGGCCTCTACCAGTAGTTCATGGGCCCCGCGCTTGATCTGAGCAAGCTGATCGGACGTCGTCATTAGTAACACACTCCTTGCCTGTCGTTATCCAGCGAAGATTACCATACCCGCAACACTGCAAGCCTCCCCTGAAATCGAGGCCGAACGGCTTCAAGTTTGGGCAGAAAACGGCCGATACAGACCTATGAACTGTTGACCAATCGCCTGTCTACGTTTAACTTATGCCAAACCGTTACAAGGGCTTACCGTGAAACGCCAGTCCATTTTCAACCGTGACATCAAGTCACTGCATCCGGCAGGATTCTCAGGCCCCAGGCTACTGAGGCCCGCCCACCTGCTCGCTGCATCAGCAGCCATCGCCATCACCCTGGCCATTACCTATCTCAGTCCGGACACCGCCGAGGCCACACGCCACAGCTCACTCCAGTTGCCGGACCAGGGCACAGCCCAGGTAACCGATGGCTCGACGAGCACCCTGCCATTGCAGCTGCCCGGCACGGACAGTGATATAGAAAACACCGAGTCGGCACCCCCCCGGGCAGCGACCGCGAGTTCCACGCCGGTCGAGGACTGGCAGGAAGTCACCGTCAAATCAGGCGACAGCATCGCCGGCATATTTTCCCGCCTGGACATAGCACCGCAAGAGTTACACGCACTGCTGGAACAGGATGGCGCCACGCACAACCTGAAAAAGATTTATCCCGGCCAGACGTTGCGCGTGATAACCGGCGCAGACAACACACTGGCAAGGCTGAGTTACCCGATCGACAAGCTCAACACGCTGGAAGTCAAGCGCAGTGAAGACGGCTTTGATGTCAGCACAGTTACTCGCACACCGGAATTCAAAACCCGCAATGCCAGTGGCGTTATCGACAGCTCACTGTTCCTGGCTGGCAACAAGGCCGGCCTGTCCGACAACCTGACCATGGAGCTGGCCGGCATCTTCGGCTGGGATATCGATTTTGTGCTCGATATCCGCAAGGGTGACCAGTTCACCGTCTTGTATGAACAGATGTCACTGGATGGCGAAAATATCGGCAACGGCACTATCCTGGCCGCCGAGTTCATCAACCGTGGCAAATCCTTCCGGGCCATTCGCTACACCGATGCCGGCGGCAAGACCGATTACTATTCAATGGACGGCAAGAGCATGCGCAAGGCCTTCCTGCGCACACCGGTTGAGTTCTCGCGCATTAGTTCCCGCTTCAGCCTCGGACGCAAGCATCCCATCCTGAACAAGATCAGGGCGCACAAGGGCGTCGATTACGCAGCCTCGCGCGGCACACCGATCAAGGCAACCGGTGACGGCAAGATCGTCCACCGCGGCAAGAAAGGCGGTTACGGTAATACCATTATTATTAAACACGGCACCAAGTACAGCACCCTGTATGCGCACATGTCCAAGTACCGGGGTGGCCTGAAAAACGGCAGCCGGATCAAGCAGGGACAGATCATCGGTTATATTGGCAGCTCCGGACTCGCGACCGGCCCGCACCTGCACTATGAATTCCGTGTCGATGGCGTTCACCGTGACCCGCTGCGCGTCAAACTGCCCGGCGCGGACCCACTGCGCAAGAAGTACCGCGATGACTTCAACGCAAAGGCCGAGGCCTTGCTTGCAAAGCTGGACCTGGTGCGCGACGTACAGCTTGCCAGCAACAAGTAACCACCCCGACACGTCTCCTGCAACCCGATTCCGGGCACAGTGACTGCCCAATGCCAGCATTATTTATAGGTCTCATGTCCGGCACGAGTATGGACGGCATCGATGCCGCCCTGCTGGACTGCTCCACCGACAGGCCTGCAATCATCGCCACGCATGCCAGCAAATTCTCTCCCGTGATACGCCAGCAACTGGAAACCGCGCTCAGGCTGGAAGACCCGCGCAATGCCGATCTCGCCGACCTCGACCAGTCCATTGGCGAAGCCTTTGCCGCAGCCACCAATGCCCTGCTGAAAAACACACACACTGAACCGGGCTCGGTGACTGCCATTGGCAGTCACGGCCAGACCATCCGCCATGAACCGGATGCATCCGCACCCTACTCCCTGCAGATCGGCAACCCGCAAACGATAAGCAAACTGACCGGCATCGACGTCGTAGCCGACTTTCGCAGCGCGGACATTGAGGCCGGCGGCCAGGGCGCACCACTGGTACCTGCATTTCACCGCGCAGTGTTTAGCGACGAACAGGAAACGCGCGTCATTCTCAACATCGGCGGCATTGCCAACATCACCATCCTGCCCCGAACAGCAGACAGTCACGTTACCGGCTTCGATACCGGGCCCGGCAACACCCTGATGGATGCCTGGATGCGCCACCACCTCGATCAGCCGATGGACCAGGATGGCCGGATGGCGGCCAGCGGCAGCGTCAATAAAGACCTGCTGGAATATCTGCTACAGGATCACTATTTCAGCCGCCCGCCACCGAAGAGCACCGGGTTTGAATACTTCAACCTGGACTGGTTGCAGAAATACAGCGCGGGCTGCGACTGTTCAGACGAAGACATGCTGGCCACGCTGTGCGAACTGACGGTGAGCAGCATCACTGGCGCAGTCCGCACACATGCGCCGGAAACACAAAGGGTGCTGGTGTGTGGCGGCGGTGCTCGCAACCCTCAACTCATGCAACGACTGGAAACCAGCCTGTCCGGTATCCCGGTCAGTTCAACGCAGGATTATGGTATCAACCCCGACTGGGTGGAGGCCGCCGCATTCGCCTGGTTGGCGAAACAGCGACTGGAAGGAAAACCCGGCAACATTCCGGAAGTGACCGGGGCACACAAGGCCGTACAACTGGGTTGCCTGTTCCGCGCATAAAACAGGCCGAGCCAGAAGAATCCAGCCAAGTGTTGGCAATCAGAGATTACTGAAGGTCTGCTTTCGGCCATGAGTTGCCGCCCCCGGACACAGAAAACCCCGCTGATGCGGGGTTACTGATCGACGACTACCGGCCACAATTTTACTGACATCGAAGTCCCCGCTACTGAGTAGCACCACTGGAATGATGCCATGCATCGTTGATGCTAAAACAGATCTAGCGTGGCCGCCAACATAATAGCTAGAAAAATAGCGAGCCCAATAAAACCCAACGAATCCTTCATGATGATTACTCTGTAAATCAGTTATTAGTTCTTATTGCCAGCCTTCTTTAATTTATTTGACTGGTTCACCGACCGGGCGCAAGCGGGGTGGGATTAATTCTCATCCCCCATCTGCTCCTTCTTAATCTTCTGGTATATCTCTTCCCTGTGGACAGGAATATCACGCGGTGCCGTGATGCCGATTATGACCTCCTTGTGATCAAAACCGAGTACGGTGACATCGATGTCGTCACCGATTTTCACGGTTTCCCCTCTACTTCGAGTAAGTATCAACATGGGTGGTTTATCCTTCTTTTTTGGCAGGGTTTTAATGGGGTGAGTTAGACCTTTATCCATCCATCAACAATTTGACCGTCAGACAGCACAATATTTGTGCGCTGCACATATCCATGCGCTTCCAGTGAATGAAACAAATCTGCATCTAGTGCTCTCGTTAGTACAAAAACATCTTGTGCGGTATTACCTTCATATCCACGAATCTCCAAAGGAAGGTTTGATTCGTTAATGAATGCTGGTTTATACATATCCACAACCTCCATGTCGGGCTATATCTCACGACACAATGAGAACTGCGTCACATTCAATATATGATGGCTGTATGCTCGTATGTGTGACGTCCGTCACAAAATCAGTTACTGGTTGGGACTTCTACTAGAACTGGAGGGTGGTGGCTTTATTAAAACGCCGGGGAAGCGTTGGCAAGAAACTGGCGCTCACTGTCGGCGTCTGTCCTGCAGAAGCCGCTGTCTCATGGGGTGATAGTTTCTGTTTAGCATGAATTCAGCTGATTACCCCAGGAACCGAGTCCGACCAATGATTGCCGTACAGCGGCCAAAGAAAACGGCGACACGAAGGCCGCCGTTTCGATTGTTGCTGCTGTAATTATCAAGCCGCTTTCTTTCTTCTCGCAATTCCGATCAACCCCGGCAGCCCGGAGCCGAAGAGCCAGACGTTAAGTAGTTATTAATCAGCGGGCCAGCACCGAATAACCAATAGCAACGACTATCAACTGAATAAAGGCCAACACCCAGAAGTACAGGACGAAAAGCAATACTTTCGCCTGCCGCTGCTGGCCTGATGCTTCACGCCTGACCCACAGCGCTGCTCCAATAACAGACATCACCAGAATGGTAATACCGATAGTAGCAACGACCATTCCGGCTAGCGCTCACCAATCGACTGGTACTCGCGCATTTCCTCGCCGGCGTAGACCTGCGTGGGCCGGAAGATGCGGTTCTCCGACACCTGCTCTCGCCAGTGCGCCAGCCAGCCCGCGGTGCGTGCGATTGCAAAGATCGAGGTGAACTGGTCGGTCGGGATACCCATCTCGCGGTACAGGATACCTGAGTAATAATCGATGTTCGGGTAGACGCCCTTGGGTGCCAGCGTCTCCTCGCAGGCCTCCTCCAGCGCAATGGCGGTCTCGAATATCGGGCTCGCCGTGCCGCGCGCGGCTGCCAGCTCCATCATCATCTTTTGCAACTGGATAGCGCGCGGATCCTTGACCTTGTATTCGCGGTGCCCCATGCCCCAGATGACTTCCTTCGTGGCAAGTTTCTTGTCGAGCCAGGCGCGCGCATTCTCCGGCTTGCCGATTTCCTCCAGCATCTGGATGACATGTTCGTTGGCACCACCATGCAGGGGACCGGCCAGGGTACCGATCGCGGCAGCAATCACGTAGGACGGCATCGCCAGCGTCGAGCCGGTCACCATCGCCGCAAAGGTCGAGGCATTGATGGTGTGTTCGGCGTGCAGCACAAGACAGGCATCCATGATACGGGCAGTCAGCGGGTCCGGTTCGATCCCGTTGGAAAACATGTACAGGAAATTGGCGGCGTAACTGAGGTCGGTACGCGCCCGTACCGGGTCGTTGCCGAGGCGCATCTGCTGCCACATGGCCACCAGTGTTGCCATGCGCGCCAGGATGCGAACCGACTGGCCATGCACGTAACGTTCGCTTTCGTCACCGGGACTGCGAATCTGTACCGGCACGTTATTGGGATAGAACATGCCCAGGCTGGCAACCGCCGTCTGCAGCATCTCCATGGGGTGTCCGGTAACCGGTAATGCCCGCATGATGTCACGCACGTTGTATTTCACCGTGCGATGTTCACGCAACTGCCCGTCGAACACCGATAACTGCTCTGCCGTCGGCAACTCGCCATCCAGCAGCAGGTAGGCAGTTTCCTCGAAGCTGCTGTGTTCGGCCAGGTCGACAATCCGGTAACCGCGGTAGGTCAGGATGCCCCGTTTGCCATCCAGGTAGGAAATCGTGGATTTTGTCGCCGGAACACCTTCCAGCCCGGGTTGATAATCAGTCACAGCGAATCCTCTGAATAAACGTAAACTTGCACATGATTATAAACTGGCGAACACCATTGCGTGTCACGACAGCCAGACAGGCGCTACTGCATAGCCTTGCGGGCGAACAGATTACTGATGGAGATAAAGCAGCAAGGGGGCGCGAACGCCCCCTTGTACCTGGAGTTCAGTCGTACTCAGACCGAGAAGGACGAGCCACAGCCACAGGTTGTCGTTGCATTGGGATTTCTGACCACGAACTGGGCGCCTTCCAGACCCTCGGTATAATCCACTTCCGCACCGGTAAGATATTGATAACTCATGGGATCGACCACCAGCGCCACACCGCCGTTTTCCACTACGATATCGCCCTCGGTGATGTTTTCATCGAACGAAAACCCGTACTGAAAGCCGGAACAGCCACCGCCCGAGATATAAATCCGTAGCTTCAGGCCGGGATTATTTTCTTCCTCAATCAGGCACTTAACCTTACCGGCGGCGGCATCGGTAAAGGTGATGTCGGTGCTCATTGATGCTGCTGTTTCACTCATTGCAGTAACTGCCTCTTGCCAATTCGATTCCAATCAGCAAATTATCTATTTCCTGAGCAAATTGGTCAAGTATTAGTCCGGGCCCGCACCCTGCTCCGTGCTGTCGCGCTCGAAACTCAGTACTGACGAGCCCTTCTCACTCGGGTGCACCAGGCTGCCATTAACCGCGGCACCCATGGCCATCTCGATCAGGTTGTAATACACATCGCCATTGACCGCGGCCTTGGCAGCGAGTTCGATACGGTCATCGGAGCGCACGTCGCCGGTCACCGTGCCGTTCAGGATCACCGTGGGTACGCGCACATCGCCCTCGATACTGCCGTGCTCGCTGACGGTCAGCACGGATGCGGAACCGGCCTCGGCGAGAATACCGCCCTTGATGTGGCCGTCGACATGCAAGCCGCCGGTAAAGTGGACATCTCCCTCGATCCGGGTCTGCTGACCGATAATGGTGTCGACCTTGGCAGAACTGCTTTTCGGTTTTTTGCTATCTCCAAACATATGCCTTCTCCTGTCGTTATCCGGTGATCGCGGGCCAGTCAAATGCCTGCACCACCGGCGGTTGCTTGCCTTTTGGACTGACCGTCAGTTCGATCCGGTCCGGAACAAACCCCTCCGGCAGTTTGATCGTGCCAGCAAGGTCCTGAAAATAGCGCAAACGAAACTTGAGTTGCTGCACGGCCGGTTCGGTGATCTTGTCCAGCGCAAGCTCCACGGGCTCGCCATCCAGCACACCTGAAATCTTCCAGCCCACCACGCCACTGACAAACTTGTCATTACGCTTAAGCTGGGTCAGCACAAGGTCATAATGATACTCCCCTTGCGCGAGACCTTCCTCAAGGTCAAAGCGATGAATACGCAACCCCGGGTCGACATCACCCGGCGCGACGATGCCGCGATAGAACTCCACTTCCTCGCGGCTCGCCTGTAATGCCTCTTCAAGCTGCCCCAGTTCCGACTTTACTGCCTGCGCAGCCTGCTGATCAATCTGGCTGGAACGCTCCAGGATGGCGATCTCATCCCGCAACGCACCGGATTCCTTTACAAGTTCCTTATTGTGCCGCTCCAGCACCTGAACCTCCGCGCGCAACCCGGCAAGCTCGACGACACCGTGTATCTTGCCCAGGTCATACAACCTCCAGCCGACCAGCAGCAGCAATGCCAGCAGCACGCCAGCACCAATACGCACAGGCGTTATCTTCATGCTGACCACTCCAGGCAGCCTGACGTACGGTTATCAGTATGGCAAGCCATCAGCCACAGAACCGGATACAGTTCGCAAAAAGGTCACCCTGACCGCTCAGGGCAGTAAGCCGGGCTGGTCGAGCCCGGATGACTCATTGAGCCCGAACATGACGTTCATATTCTGGACTGCCTGGCCGGCAGCTCCCTTCACCAGGTTGTCTATCACCGACAGCACTACCACGGTATCACCCTGTTGCGGCCGGTGAACGGCAATGCGGCAATGATTGGCGCCACGCACGCTGCGCGTTTCCGGATGGCTGCCGGCAGGCAACACATCGACAAACTGCTCATTAGCGTAGCGCGCCTCAAACAATGCCTGCAAATCCCGTTCTGTATCACGCAGGCGTGCGTACAGTGTGGCATGGATGCCGCGAATCATCGGCGTGAGATGCGGTACAAAGGTCAGACCCACCGGCTGCCGGGCGGCAAGCGCCAGGCCCTGGCGGATTTCCGGCAAGTGCCGATGGCCCGGTACGGCGTAGGCCTTGAAACTCTCGCTTGCCTCGCACAACAACGTCGCAGTGGCCGCCTTGCGCCCGGCACCACTGACACCCGACTTGGCATCGGCGACCAGGTGTTCAATATCAACCAGCCCGGCCTCGAGCAGGGGCAACAGTCCCAGCTGCACGGCCGTCGGATAGCACCCCGGGTTGGCCACCAGGCGTGCGCCGGCAACGGCATCGCGATTGACCTCGGTCAGCCCGTACACGGCTTCATCCAGCAACTCCGGACAGGCATGTGGCATGCCGTACCACTGTTCCCAGGCAGCAGCATCCCTGAGCCGGAAGTCCGCGGCAAGATCGATAACACGCACGCCGGCCGCCAGCAGTTCCGGCACCAGGGTCATGGCGGTGCCATTCGGTGTTGCGAAAAACACCAGGTCACAGGACTGCAACTGCGTCGCATCCGGCACGGAGAATTCAACATCCGTAAAACCACGCAGGTTCGGGAACAGGTCCGCCACGGCGCGGCCGGCCTCGGAGCGCGAGGTAATTACCGTCAGCCGGGCCTCCGGATGGGCTGCCAGCAAGCGCAACAATTCCACCCCGGTATACCCGGTACCGCCGACCACACCGACCTTGATCATTTTTTCTCCACCTGTTTTCATTGCCCGTCAAGCAGTGAGGCAGATATTACACCATCCACCGGCACGGCATTCTACAATAGCCGGATTACCGGTCCACGCAACATTCACTGTCACCCTGCCGGGAAGAGGAGCAAACGTGCTGCAGCAACGCTGGCATCAATGGCTGGATAACCTCGGTCTCCGGCTGTCCGGAATCGATGCACTGCCACAACTGGCCATGCTGGCTATCCCGGTCGGCCTGCTCTCCGGCGGGGTCATCATCCTGTTCCGGCTACTGGTGGAATCCAGTCAGGGTCTGTTCCTGCCGGGCGGCGGAACCGAGAACTACGAGGCCATGGCACCCATGGCCCGCCTGCTGCTACCAGCGTTTGGTGGACTGGTGATCGGACTGATCTGGCAATACCTCCGTTCCGGGACACGCCAGGTCGGCGTCGTGCATGTCATGGAACGCCTTGCCTATCACCAGGGCAGGCTGCCGTGGCGCAATGCCCTGGCGCAGTTCTTCGGCGCCGCGCTAAGCATCATCAGCGGACATTCCGTCGGACGCGAGGGCCCCAGCGTACACCTGGGCGCCACCAGTGGCAGCCAGCTGGGTCAATGGCTGCGCCTGCCGAACAACAGTAACCGCACCCTGGCCGCCTGCGGCATTGCCGCGGCGATTGCCGCTTCATTCAATACACCGCTTGCCGGCGTCATCTTTTCCATGGAAGTGGTCATGATGGAATACTCACTGGTCAGTTTTGCGCCCGTGATCCTGGCCGCGGTTACCGCCACCACGCTCACCCAGGCCGTGTTTGGCGACAGCCCGGTATTCGTTATACCGAACACGCAGCTAGGTTCTCTGCTGGAATTACCCTATATCCTGCTGACCGGTGTGGTACTGGGTTGCCTGGCAGCCCTGTTCATTCACCTGCTGCAACGCACCAGCCGTTTCTCAGCCGGCTGGCCGGTGTGGCTGCGCTGCACACTGGGGGGCAGCATCATCGGCCTGATCGCCACGGCGTCACCGGAGGTGATGGGCGTCGGCTATGACACGGTGAACCAGGCATTGCTTGGACAACTGGGCCTGGGGCTGCTGGCGGGTATCTGCCTGGCAAAAATCTTCGCGACCGCCATCGGCCTCGGGCTGGGGTTGCCCGGCGGACTCATCGGCCCAACGCTGGTAATGGGTGCCATGGCCGGTGGCGCCATGGGTCTGTTCGCAGACAGCACACTGCCCGGTGAAGTTGCCACACCCGCTTTTTATGCACTGATCGGCATGGGCACGTTCATGGGCGCGACGCTGCAGGCACCGCTGGCCGCACTCACCGCCATGCTGGAACTAACCGCAAACCCGCACATCATTCTGCCGGGCATGCTGGCACTGATTGCCGCCTCCCTGGTGAGCCGGGAACTGTTCGGTAAGGATTCCGTCTACCTGGTGTTGATGAAGGCACGCGGACTCGATTACCGCGAAACTCCGCTAACCCGTGCGCTGCAGCGCATGGGTGTGGCAAACGTAATGGAACGCCGCGTGGAAACCCTGACACGGCACGTCGACAGGGTGCAGGCGGTCACGGCCCTGTCGGACGAGCCGCAGTGGATATTGATCAGGGAAGACAACACACCCACCGGCATCATGCCGGCAGCCGAGCTGGCGCGCCATCTTGAAGCCGAGGACGACAGTGAGACGATCGACCTGATGGAGATTCCGGCCACACGCGGTGAAATCCGGCCCATCGATTTCCAGGCCACACTGCAGGAGGCGCTGGATTCCCTGGAACACCATAAGGTTGATGCGTTGTATGTCACGCGCACAACCGTACCCGGCATCAGTCGCGTCTATGGCGTGCTAACGCGCAAGGAGATCGAACACAGCTATCGAATTTGATGCACCGGGTTCAGTCTTTCAGAACGAACGAGACTTTCATATTAACCCGGTACTCGGTGATCTTGTCACCGCCCACTACAACGCTCTGCTCCTGAATCCAGGCCCCCTTGATGTTTTTCAGGGTCTTGCCCGCACGCTTGATGCCATCCTTTACCGCATCATCAAATGACTTGCTCGAAGAAGATGTTATTTCTGTGACTTTAGCTACGCTCATTTTCAAACTCCTCTATTTTTCAGTTGGTATTGCGCAAATCTGTCGTCCTAACCCATAACCAGGCGCAGGAATTCCGAACGGGTCCGGTCCTGATCACGGAATGTGCCAAGCATCATGGACGTGGTCATCATGGAATTCTGTTTTTCCACGCCACGCATCATCATGCACAGGTGTTGCGCCTCGATAATCACACCCACACCGGAAGGCTCGATGGCCTCCATCAGGGTATCGGCAATCTGCTTGGTGAGGTTTTCCTGTATCTGCAGGCGTCGCGCAAACATATCGACGATACGCGCGATCTTCGACAACCCGATGACCTTGCCGGTCGGGAGATAGGCAACATGACACTTGCCGATAAAGGGCAGCAGGTGGTGTTCGCACAGGGAATACAACTCGATGTCCTTGACCACGATCATTTCGTCATTATCCGACTCGAAGATCGCGTTGTTCACCACCTCGTCAGGCGTTTGCTGATAACCGCGCGTGAGATACTGCATGGCGCGCGCTGCACGCTTTGGTGTATCCAGAAGACCCTCTCGTCCGGGATCCTCACCGATACCCTCGATGATCTTCTTGTAGTATGAATCGAGGTCGGCGCTCATCGTTACCCCTACTACCCGGAAAACAGGTTACAGGAATTTACCGGCCATCCCCATCAAGTCATCGAGGACTGAACCGTCCTTGTCAGCATCAAGAAACTGTGTCAGCAGACCGGCACCCGACCCGGTCGCACCGGGCACCTTGCCGCCCAGCAGATTCTGCGACCCTGCCTGCTTGCTGACCGCACCCATCACCATGGTGGCAATAACGGGTAACATTTTCTTCAGCAGCCCTTCGTCAACACCGGTCTTCCCGGACGCATGCCCTGCAACACGGCGACTGACGTCCTTGCTGCCCAGCAGGTGACCGAGTATAGCATTACCCTCACGGGATGCCTGGTCTCCGGACAATAACTCCGGCTGGTCGATATACCGCTGGTGATCACCCTTGCCAAGCGCACCCAGAAGGTCTTCAAGCCCGCTTTCCCGGGACAAATTATGCTGCATACCGCGCGATAATGCAGGTACCATTTCATTCAACACGTTCCGCGCATCACCCTCGTTGAGACCAAAACCTGACGCGAGCTGTTTCAGCGCAGGCGAGCCCTGGTTTTCCAGCAACATTCCTAACAGGTTCATCATTCCATCCTCCTCGCAGGCACTGCTGCGGTTATATACTACTTGTATAGCTCATTATTCTGCCGGATCCAGCCACCCTGGTGCTCACCTTGCGGATCATGATGCGTCCAGTGAATAACACCACCACGCTCATTCCATTCAAAACGACCACGCAGACTGACCGAATCACCCTTATTAACCGGGACACGATCGGCAAGATCAATATTGTGCGCCACCATCACGGTATGCCCGCTACCGACATCGAGAATGAAACGCTGGTGGCGCGAACCGTCGTTGTCATCAGGAAGAATACGACTGATACGTCCACTCGTTTCCATCCAGACACCGGAGCGTCGCGCTGCGTACGCCGATTGAACGACGCTTTCTGAACTCTCCGACGTAACCGCCGTACGGTTCACGTCAGATCCGGGATTGAAATACTGCCAGGCCAGCAGACCCAGCACGAGCACCGCCGTCAGCAGTGCATTGTATTTACGCGGCAGCTTGCTGTTCACAGCGGAAGTCCTTGCTAGCCTTTCAGAAACGAGCCCAGGATGCCGCGTGCAATACGCCGGCCCAGCGAACTGCCAACGGAGCGGGCCACGCTCTTGACCATGGCTTCCATTACACCCTGCCGGTTACTGCCACGGCTCCGGGTTGTTTTCTTCTGCGCACCCGCCCTGCTTTCGGACGCTGCCTCCTGCTGCTCGACAGCCGCCGCCTTCTCTGCCCGCTCCTTGAGCATCTCGTAGGCCGAGCGGCTGTCCACGGTTTTGTCATAACGCTTGCCGAGCAAACTTTGCGCAATCACTGCGTCACGCTCGGCTCGCGTTGCCGGTCCGAGCCGCGAGGCCGGCGGACGCACCAGGGTGCGCTCCACAATGCCCGGCGTACCTTTACCGCCGAGTGTGGATACCAGCGCCTCGCCGACACCGAGCTCCTTGATGGCATCAGCGGCCTTGAACGCGGGATTGGCGCGGAAGGTATCGGCCGCCGCACGCACGGCCTTCTGATCACGCGGCGTAAATGCGCGCAGCGCATGCTGAATACGGTTGCCCAACTGGCCCAGGATGGCATCCGGAATATCGAGTGGATTCTGGGTCACAAAATAGACACCTACACCCTTGGAACGGATCAGGCGCACCACCTGTTCGATCTTGTCAACCAGCGCATCGGGCGCATCATCAAACAGCAGGTGTGCCTCATCGAAGAAGAACACCAGTCGCGGCTGTTCCGGGTCGCCGATTTCCGGCAGCTCTTCGAATAGTTCCGACAGCAGCCATAGCAGGAACGTCGCGTAAAGTTTTGGCGTCTGCATCAGCTTGTCGGCGGCGAGTATATTGATATTGCCGTAGCCATTTGCGCCGTTACGCATGAAATCAAACAGGTCCAGCGCCGGCTCGCCAAGAAACTGTTCAGCACCCTCTTCCTCCAGCACCAGCAGGCGGCGCTGGATAGCACCGATCGAGGCACTGGACATGTTGCCATACTCAAGTCGCAGTTCCTTTGCATTCTCGCCGGCAAATACCAGCAGGGCGCGCAGATCCTTGAGATCGAGTAACAACATGCCCTGGTCGTCCGCCATCTTGAACACGGCGTACAACACACCCTCCTGGGTGTCGTTCAGACCCAGCAGGCGGGCCAATAACAGCGGACCCATTTCCGATACCGTTGCGCGCACACGATGGCCCTGGTCGCCGAACAGGTCCCAGAACACCACGGGGAATGACTCGAAACGATAATCCTCCAGCCCAATGGTGGTGGCGCGCTCCATCAACTTGGGATGCTCCTTGCCGGCCTGACTGATACCGGACAGGTCACCCTTCACGTCAGCCATGAACACCGGAACACCACGGCGCGAGAAATCCTCGGCCAGAATCTGCAGCGACACGGTTTTGCCGGTGCCGGTCGCGCCGGCGATCAGGCCATGGCGATTGGCGAGCCGCGGCAACAGGTAGACGGGTTGCTCACCCTTGCCGATAAAGATGCCCTGGTCTTCTGTCATGGTTTTGTTGACTCCGTTAGCTATGTTCAGACCTGCGCCGTATCCCCGGGCGGGTTCGTGAGTTTATCAACAATACGTGCGTATTCACGGCCCAACGACTTGAGCTCCTCCAGTTCCAGCATAGATGCCGGTTGACGGGATGCCTTGATGGCACGCTGGATTTCCTGCATGCGCAGGATGATCCGTTCCAGTTCCTGCTGCGCCGACACAGCGGCACCCTCGTAATCAGCCATCACATAGCCTCCCGCAACTGTTGTGCTGCATCTTCAGGGCTGATGGTGGTCACAAACAGACCAGAGCCCAGTTCAAAGCCGGACGGGATCGAGGTGCGCGGACAGATCTCCATGTGCCAGTGATAACTGGCATCGCAGTCCTGCAGCGATTCGCAGCGCGGCACGGTATGAAAATAGTAGTTGTACTGCGCACCACCCAGCACCTTGTCGAGCCGTTGCATGGTGCGCTTCAGTACACCGGCGAAATCCGCCAGGTCTTCCGGTGTAGTGCGCATGAAGTTGCTGTTGTGCTCCAGTGGCAGGATATGTACCTCCCATTCATAGCGACTGGCAAACGGCTTGATGGCAATAAAGCGTTCGCTGCGTTCAATCACGTACTGGCCTACATCCACCTTGCGCCGCACTTCACCGGACTCGCGGTTGTAGATAGTTGCATCGAAGGTCAGTGCTTCGTCGATCAGGCTGCAGAATACACACTGGTGGTGTTTCCGGTAATAGGCCTGGCTACAGGCAACCTCATTGTAGACATTCTCCGGAATGATCGGCATGGCAATCAACTGGCTGTGCGTGTGCTTGATGCTGGCCCCTGCAGCAGCGCCGAAATTCTTGAACACCAGTACATAGCGTATGCGCTCATCTGAACTGAACAGTTCATCCATACGCTGCCGGTAGCTGCCCAGCAACATCTCCAGGTGCTGCTGTGTCATCTCGTGGATCTCGATGCCGTGATGATCGTGATCGATAATCACCTCATGATGACCATAGCCATCCATGATCTGCTGCATGCCAAAACTGATGTTATTACTGTCGCTTTCCGTGCCCAGCACCGGGAACAGGTTCTGAACAATACGGATGCTCCAGTCCTGCTCCGACGGCAGCGCGGCGATGGTGGGGGGTGTCTTGTCCTCATTGCCCTTGCAGAACGGACAGCTCTCAACATGCTTGCGATCATCATGCGGAATGCGCTCTTCCTGCTGGCGTGGACGCTGGTTACGCGCCGTGGCAACCAGCACCGATTCAGACGGCACAACGGGATTGATACGGATTTCTCTAACCGGGTTATCAGCACTCATAATCTGTTTCTTCACTATCTTCCTGATTTTTCAGGCTGTTCAAATCATCAATCCGTCATTTTATAGCAGTCGACACAACAATAATTCAACAATTATAGATATTTTAATAACCATGCCGGACGTGCACTTGAAAAATGGATAACTGCATTGTTTAATTTCAGCCGTTCAGTCTACCGACTCTTCCGGCACTACAGCCACACATAGCATCATTCTGTCCACAAGGAGTATCCAGCCATGAGTTACAAAATCGAAGAAATCGAGGGAATCGGACCCGCTTACGCGGAGAAACTCGCCGCCGCTGACATCAGCACTACCGATGACCTGTTAAAGCTCTGCTGCGACGCGAAAGGACGCAAGTCAACGGCGGAAACCACCGGCGTCAGCGAAGGCCAGTTACTCAAGTGGGCCAACATGGCCGATTTAATGCGCGTGTCGGGTATTGGTTCGGAATACTCGGAATTACTGGAGGCGGCAGGCGTCGACACCGTAAAGGAGTTGCGTAATCGTAATGCTGAAAATCTCGCTGCGAAGATGATGGAAGTCAACGAGGCAAAGAAACTGACCCGGACTGTGCCGTCAGAGAAGACCGTTGTCGGCTGGGTTGAGCAGGCCAAGACCCTGGACCCGGTGATCACGCACTAGATCACTCAGACTGCGCCGGGGTTGATGGCGACTCCGGCGCAGCACTCTTGTTCTCCTGCTGAGGGATTTCCTTCCTCTTCGGCAATATCAACCTGCGCATGCGCCGACGTCCGAGGTAGTCCGAAACACTACCTATCAACATCGCCAGTAGCGCCCCGGCCAGCAGTGACAGCACAAGGTAGTGTGCGTTCCAGATGAAGGTATATGCGTACTCCCACTGTCCGGCTCGCAGCATATCGAACGCCAGCTGGAAATTGTCCAGCAGTCTGTCACTGGCGCGCGGAAAGGAGCCAGGTCCCGGACGTGGCTTGTCGAGTGCAAACCACGCAATCCAGCCGGCAATGAAAACTATAAATACGCTACGCAACATAATTCGGTTTCTGTTCCATAAAAAAGGCGATCAGGCCTGCGCCTGACCGCCCCATAATCAGCAAATCTGCTGTTCTTACTGACCCATTGCAGCGCCGGCAGCGTCGGTTGCATCACTGGCAGCGTCTGCAGCCGCTTCTTCGGCACTGTCGGCTGTCGCATCGGCGACGCCCTGTGCTGCGTCATGCACGACTTCCTTGGTGGCATCAACTGCATCGGAAGCCATATCACTGGCACCTTCCACTACATCACTGGTTGTCTCGCTAACCGCATCAGCAGCATCGGAAGCGGCATCGCCGGCCTGCTCCAGCATGGTTGGCTCGGCAGTGCCGGTAGCTGCATCATCCTTGTCACCACAACCGGTGATAATCGTTGCCATTGCAACGGCAAAAATCAGTTTTTTGTTCATTACCTTTCTCCTAGTTACTTTCCCTGGTTAAAAAAGAAATCATTGCGTGTACTAACCTGCAAGAACCATCGGCTGTCGCCATACCTGAAATACTCTGCAGTCAGGATCCTGACTGTTCAGCCAAGAACAAGTGAATTACGGAGCGCCTATTATATAAAGGTGTTGTTGGAATATAACGGTTTTTTTGCGCCTTCTTTTTGATATAATACATGTAGTTACGAATCAGTGTCGTCGATCGGAAACAGGTTCGCGCCGGCAGTTACCCGCAAAATCGCCGGGGCTCCCGGGTCCCGTTCGTTAACGGAAATGAACAGCCACTTCAAACCGGGGTCGCATTGACATGGATATCACACAAACAATCGCACTCACCATGGGCGTTGCCTGGGCCAGCGGCATCAACCTGTATGCCGCTATCCTGATGCTCGGTTACCTGGGCACAACCGGGAACATCGACCTGCCGCCCGACCTGCAGATTCTCACCGATCCGATGGTCATGCTCGCTGCCGGACTGATGTATTGCGTAGAGTTCTTTGCCGACAAGATACCCGGCGTCGACACCGGCTGGGACGGTTTGTCGACCTTCATCCGCATACCCGCAGGCGCCGTACTGGCCGCGGGCGCAATCGGTGATGTCGGTCCGGCCGCACAACTGGCAGCCGGCATTGCCGGCGGTACCCTTGCCACCGGCAGTCATTTCACCAAGGCCGGCACCCGGGTACTGATTAACACGTCACCGGAACCGTTTACCAACTGGTTTGCCTCGATCGGTGAAGATGTCGCCGTGATTGCAGGACTGTGGGCAGCACTTTACAACCCGGTATTGTTTATCGTGTTGCTGGTACTCTTTATCCTGCTGATGATCTGGTTGCTGCCGAAACTCTGGCGCGGCATCAAGAAGGTGTTCGGGTGGATCAGGCGCCTGTTTGGCGGCAAGCCTGAAGTGATACCGGAAACCGAACATAAAGAACCGGACAAACCGCAAAAGACATGAAAGAAAAACTCATAACACTGTTTGCCATTGTGCTGCTTGCTGCGCTCGGCTACCTCTGGCTTGCTCCGGCCGGGCTGAAGTCCAGCCCTGACATCAGCGTTACCAGCATAGACGGTCGCGAACTGAAGCTGTCGGATTACCGTGGCCAACCGCTGCTGGTCACGTTCTGGGCCACCTCCTGCCCCGGCTGTATCAAGGAGATGCCACACCTGATTGAACTGTATGAAGAACTGTCGCCACAGGGGCTGGAGATCATCGGTATTGCAATGGACTACGACCCGCCCAACCATGTGCTGGCCATGCGCGAGGCAAGGCAGATCCCCTACCCGATTGCCCTGGACCTGAATGCAGACAGCGCACGCGCATTCGGCAACGTCAGGCTCACACCGACCTCGTTCCTGATTGCCCCGGACGGACGCATCGTGTTCCAGAAGATCGGCGAAATGAATATGGACAAGCTACGCCGGGACATTCTTGACATGCTGCAACAGGCAACACGCACTGACGACGACTTACAGGGAACGGGAGTGCCAGCATGATCTGGGTGAAAGGTCTGCACGTTATCTTCATGGTGACCTGGTTCGCCGGCCTGTTCTACCTGCCGCGCCTGTTTGTCTACCATGCTGATGTGCAGGACGCGGTCAGCCACGACCGTTTTCTGGTGATGGAACGCAAGCTGTTTGCCATTATGACGATAGGCGCCGTGCTGACCGCGATATTTGGCCTGTGGTTACTGGTCGACTACGCCTGGGCCGCCTGGTCCGGCTCCGGCTGGCTACACACCAAGCTGGGGCTGGTCGCCGGCCTGGTCATCTATCACCTGTACTGCCTGAAGATCATGCGTGAGTTTCGCGCCGGGACTGCCCGACACAGCCACGTTTTCTATCGCTGGATCAATGAAATCCCGGCACTGTTGCTGATTGCCATTGTGCTACTGGCCGTAGTAAAACCCTTCTGACCGGCACGGGCCATGCAACGACAGGATGTTTTCCGGTTACAATAAGCCAACACTGGAATCGAGAGGATCAGGACATGAGCCGAATAGTCAGCTGTGTCGTTCTTAAACGTGAGGCCGAAGGGCTGGAGTCCGCACCGCATCCCGGCTCGCTGGGCGAACGTATTTACGAGAACGTTTCCGAAGAAGGCTGGAAGCAATGGCTGGAACGCCTGACCATGATCATCAACGAGAATGGCCTGAACACGGCAGACCCGGCCAGCATAGAGGTCATCGAACAACACATGCTGGGCTTTCTGTTTGGCGAGGGTGACCACGGCGACGTTCCACAGGGCTTCAAGCCGCCCGGCGCCAAGAAGTAATCAACTGACGCCACGTTCATCCTGCATGCGCAACAGTGGCGCCACCACAATATTCAGTTTCGCAAAGGCTGTGCGCAGTGCAGCCTCGGCGTCTCCGGCGGTTGCTGCCCGGGCAAACATAAAACCAAGATAACTGCCCCCCTCCGGTAACGGCTGCAGCTCATAACCCTCGCGTATTGCAATCGAGACATCCTCGATTCCCGGCACGGCGCGTGCAGCGGCAATACCTTCGATACGGCGCAGGATACCGGCCTGTTCTATCGGCATCATCAACACGCCGGCAGCACCGCTGGCGGGAACCGGCGCGAGGAACTGTCCGGTGGCATGCGCAATGACCAGTTCTTCCAGGCCGTGGCCGGTGCCAAAACGCAGCAGGCGCGCGCACTCGCCACCGATGGTCCGCGCAGCCACCTCCATGATGACGCAACCCTGCGCAGCAATACGCAACTCGGCATGCACCGGACCCTCGCGCAGGCCAAGTGCGCGGCAGGCCGCCTGCACACAGGCCACGATAGCCTGTTGCACAGTCCCGGCATGCCGCGATGGCGTGATGTAATAGGTTTCTTCAAAGAACGGACCGTCCAGCGGATCGGGTTTGTCAAAGATTGCCAGCACGGCAAGCTCACCCTCTCGCAACAACCCCTCCACCGCCACCTCGGGGCCCGGAACAAAAGTCTCCATCAGCAGGTGCCCGGCCACCCGGTCATCCTGCTGCCGCTCATCGGCAATGATCTTTCCGATGCGCTTGCAAGCCGCCACGGCCTGCGCGGGTGTGTCAACGCGAATCACGCCACGACTGCCGGACAGCGACAACGGCTTGAGTACCGCCGGCAGCGGCAATGATCGCAGCTGCGCGGACAGCGGGCAGGCAAGATCAATTACCCGGAAATCCGGCACACCGACACCGGCATCCCGGAGTGCCTGTCGGGACAGGTCCTTGCGTTGTGAATAACGGGCTGCCCGCGGCGGATTGTGTGGCAGTCCAAGCGAGGCGGCGATGCGACTGCCCAGTTCGACGGTCGCATCATCGGTGGCAACCACACCGCAAAACGGGCGCTCCCGGTTCGCCTGCAGCAAGGTATCCAGTGCATCGGGGCTGGCCAGGTCGACATGCAGACCGCCGGCGATCTCACTGACCAGCGAGTGCTTACCCTCGGAGGCCACCAGCACATCGACATGGCGTTGCAGTGCCGCAGCCAGGTAAGCGGTCGTGCGATAACTGTTGGGGGGAGCAATCAGCAGCAGACGTGGCGACATCGGGTTCCACGCATCCGGTAGACCGGCAGCTCCGTGAACACTGAAATCAATCGGCTGATATAACGCCCGTCAACGCACGCGCAGTCATGAGAGGGCAGTGTACTGGCAACACCTGCCCTGGAAGGATTCGCCCTCAGGCGCAACCGCCGCCGGCCGCCCCGCATGCCCCGCAGGTACCGGAACCACCAGTAATGGCAAACGCATTATTGAACACGAAACTGGCACCGGTCGGGCGTTCCACGTAATCGATCTCCACGCCACGCAGGTAGTTCAGCGCCACGGCATCAACATAGACATGGAAACCCTCTTCCTCGCGCACGCAATCATATTCCGACTGCGCGTCGGTGAAGGTCATGCCATAGCCCATGCCGCCACAACCCCCGCCGGAAACGAACACACGAATCGCCTTGAGCCCGTCATCTTCGACCTGGCTGAACAGCTCCAGCATCTTCTCGCGCGCGGTCGCGGTCAAAGCCAGGTCGCTCTCTGTCAGTTCGGCGCTGAAGCCGGATGCTGTCTGTGCCATTGCAATCTCCGTTAACGGTTAGTTAAAAACAGCTTGCCATCAATATATACGTTGACCGGCCCGGTTTCCAGACACCCCGGCACGGACTGGCACCCACGGCACAAGATAATAACCATTAAATACATATAGTTATCATCCAACCCCCCCACCATGGGGAGTGTGGCCGGCACATTAGTAGTAATATAAATGATAATGATTTGCATTTAGTTTTATACGCTGTAGAATATCAGTGAATCATCATATACAAACCACCGGAACCCGACCGCCATGAAGCCCCCCGCTTTCGCCATCGCCCTGTTTAGCGCCACCCTGCTCATTCCTGTGATGGGGCTCGCTGACAGCAAGACACCGACCATCGAAGAACTCTGGCAGATTATCCAGGCACAACAAGAAGAAATCGCGGCACTGAAAGAGCAACAGCAGAATACCGACAAGAAGGTCACCGCCGCCGATGAAAAGGCCGAGGCCGCCGTGGTCGCCGTCGAGAGCGGCGCAACCTCCTCCAGCTCCGGTGGCTGGGCTGATCGCACCACGCTGGGGGGTTACGGTGAGATGCACTATAACAACCTGAATGGCAATGGTGGCGCAGAAGACAAGGAAGAAATTGACCTGCATCGCTTTGTGCTGTTTTTCGGGCATGAATTCAACGACGATGTGCGATTCTTCTCCGAATTCGAAATCGAACATGCACTGTCAACAGGTGATGGTTCCAGCGATGGTGAAGTAGAGGTTGAACAGGCCTTTGTGGAAATCGACATCAATGACCAACATCTGGCGCGCGCCGGCGTGGCACTGCTGCCAGTCGGCATCCTGAATGAAACACATGAACCACCGACTTTCTACGGCGTCGAGCGTAACCCTGTTGAAAAGAATATTATTCCTGCTACATGGTGGGCCGGCGGTATCGGCCTGTCAGGGCAACTGGCACCCGGCTGGAGTTATGATGCGGTCCTGCACGAGGGGCTAAACACCTCTGCAGCAGACAAATACAAACCACGTAGCGGCCGCCAAAAAACAAGTAGGGCTGACGCCATGGACCTGGCTGCCACGGCACGCCTCAAGTGGACTGGAATACCGGGTACGGAAATCGCGGGCACCATACAG
Source organism: Gammaproteobacteria bacterium (assembly GCA_029860045.1). GTDB lineage: Bacteria > Pseudomonadota > Gammaproteobacteria > UBA9214 > UBA9214 > UBA9214. Next base: position 23,374 of record JAOUBY010000008.1, read on the forward strand.
TACCAGTCCGACATAACGCAAAGTAACGAACCGGGCGCCGGCAGCGCCATGCTGTATGAAGTCCACGCAGACATCGAACGCGGTCCATTTGGTCTTCGTGTGTTGTATGCAATGTGGGACCTTGATGGCTCCGACCCAGCCAGTATTGGCGCGGATGAACAGACCGGGTTCTATATCGAGCCTTCCTGGAAAATATCTAGCGGCCTTGGCGTGTTCGCCCGCTTCAATCAGTGGGACAATGCTGCTGGCACCAGCTCAACTTCCGAGAAACAGCAGTGGGACTTCGGCGTGAACTGGTGGCCACATGAGGATGTAGTCTTCAAAGCCGACTACCAAATACAGGACAACGAGGATGGATCTGAGCAGGACGGATTCAATCTCGGGGTCGGTTACCAGTTCTAGGCACGGACACAGTGGAGCGGACCTCAACCCTCATGATCCGACTGCTCACCAGCTTAATACTACTGTTACTATCCGGCTCGCTGTTGGCGAGCGATGTCTACCAGAGCAATAAAGATTTCCTTGCCGAGGTATTTGATGGCACGCCGCCGGCACCCGGCGTCCTGTGGTTGCGGGAAGATATTCGCACCGCCAGCACCGCCATCATGGGTCACCCCTACCCGGGCCTGCGCATCCGCTACTGGAGCCAGGCGGGACGCAGCGCATGGATTCTGGAAGAAATCGGCAAGGAAAGACCGATCACCGTCGGGCTGGTGGTGAACGACAAGGGTATAGAACGGATACGGGTACTGGCGTTCCGGGAAAGCCGCGGCTGGGAGGTTCGCCACCCCTTCTTCACTGACCAGTTCACGGGTATCGGCCTGACTGCAGATCGACAGCTGGATCATGATATCGACGGCATCTCCGGCGCTACCCTTTCGGTACGGGCACTGGAAAAACTTGCGCGCCTGGCGCTTTACCTGCACGACAGGGTACACAACGATAATGACACGCAGCCACAACACTAAATCACCTGCCACGCTGCTGCGCTCGCTGTACATCTGGCACCGTTACATCGGCCTGGCCGTCGCACTGTTCGTCATCGTACTGGCCGTTACCGGGCTGTTGCTGAACCACACGGATGAAATCGGACTCGATTCAATACAGGTATCCTCACCTGCGCTGCTTGACTGGTACGGCATTCACGCGCCTGCCGATGTGCGGGCCTTCAACACTGGCGCATTGACGATTGCCGAACTGAACGGCCAGTTGTATGTCAACAACGTGCACCGACCTAATATCGAGGGGACATTGATCGGTGCCGTGGTATTTAATGAGCTGGTGATAGCCGCCACCGAAAACCAGCTGGTGTTACTCACCCCGGCCGGTGAACTGGTAGAGCGGATGGACAGTTCGACAGGCATACCTTCCGGCATACAGGCCATTGGCATCGGCAATGACGGCTTCCCTGTCATCAGGACCCGGCAGGGAGACTACCTGGGCGACGCAGGACTGATGAAATGGACCGGGATGCCGGCCGTGAACGCCCGCTGGGCTATGCCCGCCACACTGGATAAGACGGCCCGGCAGTCACTGGATAACGCCTGGCGCGGTAACGGCCTGCCACTGGAACGTGTCCTGGATCTGCACAGTGGTCGCATCCTGGGCCACTGGGGTGTCTACCTGATGGACGCCGCCGCCATCCTGTTCCTGCTGCTATCGATTAGTGGTGTATGGCTGTGGATACGACGTCGTACCAGCGCCCGCAGCCACCAGCGCAAGATCAAGCGACGCGGCCCACACAACACCGGCTGAAGTCACGCGCTGCACGCACTGCCAAAGCGTGTAATAATCTGCGTCACAATCACAACACGGCTACCGTTTCACGGTTAAACTCCGACAAATGTCATTCCAACTTCACCAACTGCAACAATCACTTGGCGAGACAGGCATCCGGCGCCTTGCGCTGGGTTGCAATCTTCTGCTGCTTGGCTGGATTGCCTGGATGGTTGCGCAACATATCCCTGGCTGGCAACAATCGGATACAGATGCGCAAATGACAGGGCTACCTGCAAAGCAGATCGCCCAAACTCCGGAACCCCGTAATAGTGCGCAGCACAACATCGCCAGCTGGCATCTGTTTGGTAAGCCATCCGCCCAGCCTGCCAGTGTCACCCCGGAAAAGACCAATGCACCGGAGACGCGGCTCAACCTGGAACTGAACGGCGTCTACCTGGAAGACCAGCCCGAAAATTCACGCGCAATCATTGCAGAGAAGGGCAAACAGCAGGAACATTACCAGCCGGGCGACAATTTGCCCGGCAACGCGGTGCTGGACGAAATCCACGCCGACCACGTCCTGCTGCTACGCAACGGCCGTTATGAACGGCTGGCGCTGACGGAGAAGCGCACCACGACATCCTCAGGCCCTGCCGCTGCACGCTCTGCACCACGACGCCCGGCCAGTAAGGCCCGAACACCGTCACCTGCCACGCCAGATGGAATCCAGTCCATTTCAAAGCTGCTTTCACTGCACCCCGTGATGAGCGACGATGTGTTCAAGGGCATGACCGTCAGAGGTGTCAATAGCAAGGGCCGGCGCCTGCTCAAGACGGCAAGCGACAAGATCAGGCAAAATGATGTGGTTACTGCTATCAACGGGATCGAGATCGAGTCGGCAGAGACCGGCAAGACACTGCTGGACAATTACACTACAACGGAACGGCTGGAGCTTATCATCAAGCGTGGTAGGGAAAGAATTCCGGTCACTATCGACCCTGAAGCGAGCAATTAAACATCAGGTCAGTGCAGCAGGCCATTTACACCCACCACCCGGCAGTGCACTACCCGTGAATATGCCGGCGCCTGACCCCCAGCGCAACCAGGCCGGCCAGCAACAACCAGAAATCACCGGCCCGCCAGGCAGAGCCGGCATTCGAACCCAGGCTGCAGGTATAGCCGCTGCTGCCCCCACTGACGCGAATAAATATCTCGGACAGAATTTCCTGCGTACCGGGTGAATTGTCCGCCCACACGATGCGGTCGCCACCCGGTGCCAGTCGCGCCACCGGGTCACAGCCGGGAGAAGAAGAGACGCCGGTGGTAGTCAGCATCTGACGCGCCAGCACACTGCCGGCAGTGGTGATATGAACATGGGTGATGCCATAGGTGCCCTGGCAGGTCGCAGCATTAAAATCCATATAGGTCACATGCATGCGTCGGTCAAATCCGAAGCGAGAGAAGGCACGCCAGGTAAACTGCGGACTGCCGGTACTGACCAGGCTTTCAGACAGCCCGATAATGGCTGGATCGGCGGCAGTGCCATCCTGATCATCCAGTGATGGATCCAGCGCCACCATCAAGACCTCTTCGCCACCCGTTGCCGTACCCGCAGTGAACACCACGTATACCTTGTTATCATCCGGGTCCACGCCAAGCGTGGCATGTGTCGCAAACAGGTCGTCATCGACCGTCAGCAGGGTACTGTCAATCAGCACGTCGCCACTCGCACCGTCAATCATGACGTAGTAAACCTCTTCTCCCGTGTTACTGAACACGATGTGGACATTGGATGTACTATCGACGGCGATATCGGGCAGGTCATTGCAGCCGCCGGCCCCACCCAGCAATACAGGTTCATTAAGGATGCCCCCATCACCATCGACCTTGACGTACTGCACATTCGGACCACAGTAATCTTCCCACACAACGTGCAAGTCACCAGTAGCGTCGATAGCTGCACGTGGATGCACGGCCGCAAGCCCATCCCCACCTTCAGAGATGCGCGTATCGCCTACCGTCTTGATGGTTGCGAGATCTACAATACTGTCAGCAAAGTCATCCAGGTACGGCTCAAGACGCAGGAAATAGATCTCCCCGTCCGCATTGTTCTGCCACACCACCAGCACCCGGTTGCCTGCATCAATGGCCAGGCTGGGGCGGGTATTGGCACTACCACTGCCACCGTCATTGATTTGCAGGGTCTCGATGACGACGTCACCAGCCGCGTTGAACATGCGATAGAAAACAGCGCCACTATCGACATCCGCGTCATACCAGACCAGGTGCCGGTTACCATTTGTATCGGTGCGCACATCCGGAAAGTCTGCGGTATTACCGGCTTCGGTCAGTTGCTCGGGGACAGCCTGCACGGCAGGAACTGCCAGCAGCAGCAGGCCGGCAAAAATGTTCAAACAGAAACGCTTCACGATAACCTCTCCTCGGTGTTCAACGGCAGATCCAGGGCAGGCATTGTAACCCGGCGCGGCAGCACCGGAAGCGCCCCTGCCGCCCTTGATGCCGGAACCTGTTCTATGCGCATAGCCACGGAACCAACAGACAGATACTGACGGCCCTAGCTGCAACCCTTTGGACGTGGCAGACCGGCGATCTTGTTGGCGCACTTGATCAGCCCGGTCGGAAACAGCGAATAGATATATTTCTGGTCACTGCGGTCCTTGCCGTATTTCTTTTTCATCAACTTGGAAAATGCACGTGGCTCGCAGACCTGGCCGTTCTCGGTGAAGTACTCGCGTGCCAGGTTAATGATGTCCCAGTGTTCCTGGGTCAGCTCGTCGATTTTCTCGTTTATGGCAATCTGGCCTGCCAGCGCCTCGCTCCACTCATCCAGGTTCTCCAGCCAGCCGGCCTCGCTCAGCTGTATTGTCTTGCCATCCACTACGGCTTCCATAACGATGTCCTCGTTGTTATATGTGGCTATTTATTGATCTTCGTGAACTTGGACCCTTCCAGGGTCAGGTTGTACATGAGTCCCTTGTTGCTGAACACGAAACCGACAACCGGATCCTTGATATCAACGGTGTTGATATCCTCACCCACACCCCACTCGACCACGGCAACCGAACCATCGACACCGGCCTTCCAGCCATCACTTTTGCGGAAAGCACTGAGTGCCTTGCTGTTCATAAACACGACGACCACGGACTTGGATTGTGCGCCGAGCTGAAAACCGATAGAGGCCGCGGCCGTGCTGTAGTAATCCACCGTCTTGCCGCCGACACGCAGTGCGCCCTCGCCGTACTCACCACCGATACCGATACCGGCCTTGATCACGCTCGGGAACACCAGTACACCGCTGGCCCCGGCAAGGAACTTGCTGCCACCCTGCACCTCGCTCCGGAAGCGCTTGAGCGTTTCATCGACACTGATATTGATTTCCGCGGCAGACTTGGCCTGTGCCAGCCCCGTAACTGCGCAGGCACACAACAGAAACAATGTAGTGATCAGCCGCGCAGCGGTATTCGCCCTGGTAACGTGCATTATCAAACCCTCCAGTAACCTGTCGTGCGCGCTACTCTAGCACACCGGGAACCCTATAAACGTGATCTATTCGATAACCTGAAAACGCAAGTGGTAATACCACGTATTCAGTTACCCGCACGCACCAGACCACCCAGGCCACCCTGCTCGAGGACGCTGTTGTACAAATCACGGATAGCGCGCGGCTCCTCCAGAGCAAGCGCCTGATCCAGCAGCCCGACCACCTCGTTGCGTGTGAAACTGCGCACCACCCACTTCACTCGCGCAAGGTTACTCACGCTCATGCTCAGGCTGTCGACTTCCAGTCCGAGCAATGCGAGTACCGCCGCCGGGTCACCCGCCATCTCACCGCATACGCTCACCGGCTTGCCGAATTTGTGTGCCTCACCCACCACCTGCCTGATGGCGCGCAATACCGCCGGATGCAGGCACTGGTAAAGGTTCGCCACGCGTGAATTGTTGCGATCCACTGCCAGCAGGTACTGGGTCAGGTCATTGGTGCCGATGGAGAAGAAATCCACGCGCCTGGCGATAGCCTCGATCTGGTACACGGCGGAAGGCACCTCGATCATGATACCGATGGGCGGCCGATGCACCGGCATACCGTCTTCCAGCAACTCGCCATGCGCCTGGTCGATCAGGGACATGGCGATATCCAGTTCGGAGACCGAGGACACCATCGGCAGCATGATGGTCAGGTTATTCAGCCCGACACTTGCGCGCAGCATGGCGCGGATCTGGCTCAGGAAGATCTCCGGGTGATCGAGTGAAATGCGGATACCGCGCCAGCCCAGAAACGGATTGTCTTCATGCACCGGGAAATAGGGCAGCATCTTGTCACCGCCCACGTCCAGGGTGCGCAACGTGACCGGGCGTGGCGCAAATGCCTGCAGCGCATTACGGTAGATACGCAATTGCTCTTCCTCGCCCGGGAACCGATCCTGCATCAGGAACGGCACCTCGGTGCGGTAGAGTCCGACACCGTCACCCTCACTGTGCACTTCCGTGCCACCACCCGACACCAGGCCAATATTCAGGTACAGCGGCACCGGTACGCCATCCGGCGTGACCGACGGCTGACCGGCCACGTTCTTCAGTGCCTCGGTGAGTTCCGTCTCCTGCGTCTGCAACAACAGGAATTCCTCGCGCACCAGCGACGACGGGTTGACGAAGACATCACCGCGATAACCATCCGCAATGATGGTTCGGCCCTCGAGACGGCTGACGGGCATGTCATTGACACCCATCACCGCGGGGATGCCCAGCGCCTGCGCCAGGATCGCCACATGCGAGGAACTGGAGCCGCTGGCACAGACAATCCCGGCCAGCCTGTCCAGCGGGATCTCCGCCAGCTGGCTAGCAGAGATGTCTTCACCCACCAGCACGGTGTCCGGATAGATTTCGACACTTTCAGCAGGGTGGCTTTGCATGTGTGTCAGGATGCGGCGACCGAGATCACGGATATCACTGGCCCGCTCACGCAGGTAGGAATCTTCCATGGCCTCGAACACACTGACATGCTGAGCAATGGTCTCGCGCAGCGCACCAGCCGCCCAGTTGCCTTCGCGAATACGCTGCACGGTTTCAGCGACCAGGCTGTCTCCACCCAGCATCAACAGCAGGGCGTCAAACAGGGCCAGCTCCTCCGCCGGCAACACGGCGGACATGCGATTTGCATAATCACGCAGATCGTCCCTGACAGCGGCAACCGCGGCCTCAAAATTGTTTACCTCGAGATCGGTGTCAACCGCCACACGATCCGGAATCGCTTCAAGGTTGGCAGGCGGGTAGACCACCATGGCCTGCCCAATGGCCACGCCGGGCGCTCCCGGCAGGCCACGCAATGCAGCAGACACCGACTCGGTCTGCGTCAGGGCGCTGGTGACCTTGCCACTGGCACCGGCATGGGTAATGGCACCAGCCAGTTGCGCTGCCAGCGTCACCAGGAACGACTCCTCGTCCTCGTCGAACTTGCGTACCTTGCGCTGGCGCACAACCAGAACCCCGAGCACCTTGCCATGCTGGATGATCGGCACACCCAGAAAACCGTGGTAGGGATCCTCGCCTGTTTCATGGATAAAACGGTAGCGCGGGTGACTTGGCGCATCCTCGATGTTCACCGGCTCCTCGCGCTCGCAAACCATGCCAACCAGGCCTTCACTGCTGCCGAGCTGCGCCTTGCCAACGGCATCCTTGCGCAAACCCTGCGTGGCACTTAACACAAACTGCCCTTGCTCTTCATCCAGCAGGTAGACCGATGCCACGTCCACCGCGACCGATGACTTGACGCGCTCGACAATAATATCCAGCGCGCCTTGCAGATCCGGCGCGGCATTGACCTCCTGGACAATTCTTCTCAGCGTATCAAGCATGCGTGTCGTTCCGTGGAATCGGAGTAAACGGGATAATCAGCTGGATACCCGCCTGGCCGCGGGTCACAGGCGGTATTTATTTACCCGGCCTGTCCTGTTGCGGGCAAGTCGGCACACCATCAGGAAACAGCAGTGGCGCCAGTTCGTTCAGCGCCTTGCGATAAACCTTGCGCTTGAACGCCACCACCTCGTTGAGGGGGTGCCAGTATTCGACCCAGCGCCAGCGGTCAAACTCGGGGCGCTCCGAGTGATCGAGAGAGACCGCCTTGTCGGTACACAGTATCCGCAGCAGGAACCATACCTGCTTCTGCCCGATACATACCGGGTGGCTGCCGCGGCGGATGTACTGGCGCGGCAGTCGATAACGCAACCAGCCGCGCGTGGCCCCGATCACCTCGACGTGCTCGGGAAGCAGACCGACCTCCTCACCCAGTTCGCGGTACATGGCCTCGGCCGGCGTTTCGTCGGAACGCATGCCGCCCTGGGGAAACTGCCAGGCGTCCTGCCCGACCCGGCGAGCCCATAACAGCTGCCCTTCCGGGTTTGACAGGATGATGCCGACGTTTGGCCTAAATCCATCCGGATCAATCACTTGCAAAACCTTTTTACAATTCTTGAATAAAAATCATTCTCCCATAGCTGACTGTCCGTAGCAAATCCGCTGCTGTCTGTAACGCATAACAGCACAGGCCTTTCGTGTATGCTTGGCGACGTTTTTTTAAGGAAGCCATGACGTGGGCATTGCACTGTTTGACCTCGACAACACACTGATCGCCGGTGACAGTGATTACCTGTGGGGCTGCTTCCTGGTCGAACAGGGCATCGTGGACGGGACAAGCTACGAGCGTGCCAACCGGCGCTTCTATGACCAGTACAAAGTCGGCGAACTGGATATTTTCGAGTTCCTCGACTTTCAGCTGCGACCACTGGCCGAGCACGACCTGGCACAACTCGAGCACTGGCGCGCACAGTACATCCAGGAAAAGATCGTCCCCATCCTGTTGCCGAAGGCCCACGCGCTGATCGACCGGCACCGGGCAAGCGGCGACACGCTGGCCATCATCACTGCGACCAACCGCTTTATTACCGAACCGATTGCTGGCCTGTATGGTATCGATCACTTGCTGGCAACCGAGCCACAACTGGTCGCTGGACGCTACACCGGCAAGGTAACCGGCGTGCCGTGTTTCCAGGACGGCAAGATCAAGGTGCTGGAAGGCTGGCTGGAAGACACCGGGCTGTCACTCGACGACAGCTGGTTCTACAGCGACTCGCACAACGACCTGCCGCTGCTGGGCCAGGTACAGCGCCCGCACGCTGTCGACCCGGACGAGATTCTGGAAGTGCATGCCCGGCAGCAGGGCTGGCCGGTCATCAGCCTGCGCTGAAAGTTGCCGGTGCGCACGTCACTGCTTCTCACCACGCTCATCCTGCTCGCGCTGTGCTGCGCGGTGTTCAGCCTGCTGAGCGGCAGCGTCGCAACCGGCTGGGGTGACTTGCTGGCAGCCCTCTCCGGCAACGCTGATCCGACCACCTCGGTAATCATCCTGGAACTGCGCTGGCCACGTACGGCCGCCGCCTTCGTTACCGGGGCCTTGCTGGCACTGGCCGGCGGACTGATGCAGGTCCTGTTACGCAATCCACTGGCCGACCCCTACGTGCTGGGCATTTCCGGCGGCGCAGCCAGTGGTGCGTTACTGGCCATGCTGCTGGGCGCGGGCACCCTGCTGCTGCACGGCACGGCTTTCGGAGGCGCCCTGTTCTCCATGCTGCTGGTGTTCGGCCTCGCGCACGGCAGTGGCAGCTGGACCAGTCACCGCCTGCTGTTGACCGGTGTCGTGGTTGCCGCCGGCTGGGGAGCACTGATCGCATTCCTGCTTGCGATCAGTCCGGATGCCGGGCTGCGCGGCATGCTGTTCTGGCTGATGGGTGACCTGTCCCATGCCGGCACCCCGCTGGCCGGCGGCGTGCTGTTACTGGTCGGCCTGGTCACTTGTTTCGGCCTCGGACGTTCATTGAATACCCTTGCTCACGGCGCGAATGTTGCGCATACGCTGGGCGTTAATGTCGACTCGCTGCGCCGCGCCATTTACCTGCTGGCATCGGTCCTCACCGCCAGCGCCGTGACACTGGCTGGCAGCATCGGCTTTGTCGGCCTGATCGTGCCCCACATGCTGCGCCTTCTGGGTGTGCGCGATCATCGCCTGCTGTTGCCTGCCGCAGCATTGCTCGGCGGCAGCCTGCTGATCATCGCCGACACGCTCGCGCGAACCCTGTTTGCACCCCGCCAGCTGCCGGTCGGGGTACTGACCGCGCTGGTCGGCGTGCCCCTGTTCCTGTTGCTGCTGTACCGCACCCGCAATGGAACAGGCACACGGGAGTACGGCTGACATGTCGCTGCTGGTTGCACAGGGGCTGACTGTCTCGATTGCCGGCATCCCGGTGTGCCACGCGCTCGACCTTGTCATCGAGGCCGGTGAACGCTGGTGCCTGCTGGGACGCAACGGGGCCGGCAAGACCACCCTGTTGCATACCCTGGCCGGATTGCACCGGCCGGATAGCGGCTCCCTGTCACTGGCTGGCGAGGATCTGTCCGGGATTGCCAATAAAACACGTGCCCGCCAGATCGGCCTGTTGCCGCAGGACCACACGGATGCCTTCCCGGCCACGGCGCTGGAGACCGTGCTGACTGGCCGCCACCCCTGGCTGGGTGCGTTACAGTGGGAGGGCACGGATGACTACCGCATTGCCCGCAACGCCCTTGCCACAGTCGATCTTGCTGACATGGAAGCACGCAGTGTCGACACGCTGTCCGGTGGTGAGCGCCGGCGCCTCGGCATTGCCACGCTATTGGCGCAGGACCCGCAACTGCTGTTGCTGGACGAACCGGCCAATCATCTGGACATTCACCAGCAGGTGCGCATGCTGGACCTGGTCAGGCAACAGGCCGTCAGCGACAGCAAGGCACTGTGCGTGGTCATGCATGACCTCAACCTTGCCACACGTTGCTGTGACAGGTTCCTGTTATTGTTTGGCGATGGCGAAAGCGCACAGGGTGACGCCACAGCCGTGCTGACCCGGGAAAACCTGCAACGCCTGTACCAACATCCGCTACATCGCATTGAAGGGCCAACGGGAACGGTGTGGATACCGGAATGAATCACGCCACTCATCAGGCCCGCCACTGCAATCCTGCTTGACACCCGCACCGTCCCGGCCGTACAGTCAGCCCCGCATTGTTGCAGGTGTTCCGCGAACATCAGTTCACGGAATGAAACGGGAAGCCGGTGCGTTAATCGCATTAACAAGTCCGGCGCTGCCCCCGCAACGGTAAGCGAGTCAAGCTGAATCAACATGCCACTGCGCAAGACGTGGGAAGGCGATTCAGCGGTTTAACCGCTCGCAAGCCCGGAGACCGGCCTGCTTTTTACTTGAACGTATCGCGGAGGGCGATGCCAACAGGCCGTTAGCGGCTGCGTTGCGTTTCTCCTCGGCCCTTTTCTGCGCGGGCGGCGCACTGGAGAAACGCATGAGTCCCTGTTTACGTACCCTCATTGGCCTGTCGGTCATTTTTCTGGCGAGCACAATTCCGGCGCATGCCGATACCGAACAATCCCCGATTGTGGTGACAGCCTCGCGCGTTGCCCAGACTGCGGATGAGACCCTGTCATTTGTAACTGTCATCACCCGCGAAGAAATCGAGCGCAGTGGTGCTCACGATATTGCTGATATTTTACGCTTTCATGCCGGTCTGGATATCGGCAGGAACGGTGGACCGGGTCAGCAAACATCACTGTTTCTACGTGGCACGGACAGCAACCACACCTTGATATTGCTGGACGGCGTTCGCATCAACCCCGGCACCATTGGCGGCGCGCCATTGCAAATAATCAACCCTGAAATGATTGATCGCATCGAGATCGTGCGCGGCCCCAACTCCACGCTCTATGGCTCGGATGCCATTGGCGGCGTTATCCAGATTTTTACGCGCAGGGCAGAAAAAGACCATGCGGTAAGCGCCACGCTTGGACACGGTGCCGATTCTGCAAAAGAGGCGGGCGTCTCTCTAAGCCACTCATCCGGAATATACAGTTTTGGAATAGATGCCAATTACCAGGAAACAGACGGCTTTCCTGCACGAACAGCATCAGGCATTGACCGGGGGCACGATAACGCATCAGCTAACGCGCATATCGGCATCAATACTGCCACTGCCGATATCGAGCTATCCCACTGGCAAGCGCGGGGCACAACAGAGTATCTTGATTTTTTCCTCACTCCGGTTTCACAGGATTTCACCAACTCTGTCAGTGCAGTTACCCTGCGTTCAACCAGCACCGGGAACTGGGTGCCTACTCTCAAACTCAGTCGCATGGAGGATGACATCCAGCAACAGGAGAGTCCCGATTTCGTGCGCACCCGCCGCAACATCCTGGACTGGCAGAATGATTTCTCATTTGAAGGCAACCACCTGCTGACTGCAGGACTGTATTTACTGAGAGAAAAAACGGACTCCCTGTCATTTGGCTCGGGGTTTTCCGAAGACACGGACGTCAATGCCGTATTTTTCCAGGACCAGATTGATCTGGCAGATCACCAGCTACGCGTCTCGACCCGGTATACGGACCATGAAAATTCTGGCAGTAAAACCACATGGGGCATTGCCTACGGGTACAAATTCTCAAGCGAGTTGCGGCTGTTTGCCAACGCCGGTACCGCGTTCCGCGCGCCTGATGCCACAGACCGCTTCGGTTTCGGCGGCAACCCGGCACTGAGCCCGGAAACTTCCAGGAATCTGGAACTGGGCCTGCAGAAGAACTGGGGGCAACAGCAAAAACTGCGACTGGCACTGTTTGATAACACGATCGATGACCTGATTGTTTTCAGCGACCCTGACGGATTCCTCGGCCCGGAACCCGGGATGAACGAGAATATCGAGAAAGCCGGCATCCGCGGTCTGGAACTTGGCTACAGCCTCTCGATGGGAAAATACAGCGGCAGCATCGATGCAACCTGGCAAGACCCCGAGAACGAAAGCACAGGCAAACAGCTGGCGCGCCGTGCCAAACGCACAATCACCACCCGTATCGATTATGATGCAGGCAGGTACCAGGCCGGGCTGGAGTTCATTGCCACCGGGAAGCGCCGTGATTCCGACTTCAGCAACACCGTGATGGGTGGTTACGGCCTGCTGAACCTGCATCTGCAAGCACCCGTGGGGAAACATTTCTCCATCGACGGGAAACTGGAGAACGCGCTTGATAAACAATATGAGCTGGCGGACGGATTTGCCGTGCAAGACCGGGCAGTCTTCATAACGCTCCGTTATCAGGATTAATTGGCTGGCAGACGAACATGCATAATATGAAGTCGGGTATGCGTTATTTTTTGTGCGCCTCTGTTGCGATTCATGCCGTATTTTTTATTGCTGCCCTGGACTACATGCCTGATGACGTAGCAGGCACCACTCCGACACTGTATTTGCATATCCCCGGAACATCCGAAAATTACGGCGCTGCAACGCAATTGGCAGATGCGACCTATAGCGGGCATGACAAACCGCATAAACCGGCGTATGAATCCGAACAGGTTCTTGCACGTCCACAGGCCGCCACAACCCACAGGAAGACAGCTGTTCCAGGGGGAGCAGTCAGTCAGAAAGCATCCCTTCGCCAGCCATCCCGGGATAAACAGGAAAAGAACAAACCAGGCGACAGCCCCCCCAGGCAGGCGCAGGCAGCGCCACAGACGTCAACATCCACAGCCGCTAACACGGCAATAAGCAATTCAGTCAAGAAACAGATTTCCGCCCGTTTCAACTACCCGCTACTGGCGCGCAAACGTGGCTGGGAAGGTGATGTTGTGCTTGAACTGAGACTTGAGGCTGATGGGCGCATGTCAAACGTCAGGATTGCAGAGTCATCGGGTTACACCTTGCTTGACCGGGCCGCACTCAAGTCTGCACGGGCTGTCGGGGCCACGCCCGGGATAACGCAGTGGCTTGCAGGTCGTCATATGGATATCCTGATACCCGTTTATTACCGCCTGGTCGACAGCTGACATGGGTAACCGACTGTCGAAGATCTACACGCGCACCGGAGACGATGGCAACACCGGACTCGGTGATGGCTCACGTACGGCCAAGGATGACGACCGCATCGAGGCTATCGGCAGCGTGGATGAACTGAATTGCGCCATCGGCCTGCTGCTTTGCGAACAACTGCCTGATGATATCCGGACCTGTTTACTGGATATCCAGCACTGCCTGTTTGATATCGGCGGTGAACTGAGCATTCCAGGTCATATCCTGGTGACCGATGACGGAGTGGGCCTGCTGGAAACCATCCTCGACAAACTCAACGAAAACCTGCCGGCATTGAAGGACTTTATTCTTCCCGGGGGGACAACGGCGGCGGCGCAGTGCCACCAGGCACGTGCTGTATGCCGGCGCGCCGAGCGCCGGGTCTGTACGCTGGGCAGATCCGCCGAGGTCAATGCCGCCAGCGCCCGTTACCTGAATCGCCTGTCTGATCTGCTGTTTGTCATGGCGCGTCATCTGAACAAACAGGCCGGGGTGGCGGATGTGTTGTGGGAACACGACCGTAAATAATAATCGCGCCTGCAAGGCGCTCCTACAACAATCAGATAAGCCTGCAGAAGCGCCTTGCAGGCGCGATATTTTTATCGGGGAAAAGATCGCGGATTAGATCCGCTCCTACATTGTACCTCCCCGCACCCTGTCCAGAACGCCACACAGCTGCTCTGCACCTTCCAGTATGCGCGGCGTGTGGCGCACCAGCAGCTCACGTTCTACCACATACAGGTGGCGATTACGTACGGCCTGCAATTGCGACCAGCGTTGCCAGGGGGCCAGCGCAGCCTCGCGACCCGCAACCTGCCCCGCCACGACAATCACCTGTGGATCACGTGCCAGCACCGCTTCAACTCCGATCTGCGGCGCCAGTTCCGGTAGATCGGAGAATACGTTGTGTCCGCCACACAGGCGGATAGCGGCACTGATCAGGTGGCCACCGTTCACCGTCATCAGCGGTCGCTCCCATATCTGGTAGTACACGCTGACCGTTTCGCTTGCGGCATGGGCCTGTTGCAGCGCTGCGTAACGCCGGTTAAATGCAGCAATCTGTGGCTGCGCTGCCGGCTCCGTGCCGGCAAGCCGCGCAAGTTTCAGAATGGTGGCGGGAATATCATCGATCCGGCGCGGCTCGGAAACAAACAGTGCCAGCCCGAGTGAACGCAGGCGTTCAAGCTGCACGGCCGGGTTACCACTCTGCCAGCCAATCACCAGGTCCGGTTGCAGTGCAACAATCGCCTCAGCATCCAGCCCACCGCCGCCACCGATACGCGGGAGCTGGCGCGCCTGCTCCGGAAAATCGCTGTATTCCGACACACCGACCACGAAACGACCCGCACCGGCAGCAAACAACAGTTCGGTAATATGGGGTGCGAGACTGACAATGCGATGCGCCGGTCGTTCCAGCACCAGCAACTGTCCGGCATCATCGGTAACCCTCACATCCGCATGCACCGCGCCCGATACCAGGAAAACCAGTGCCAGCAGGAGTCTTTTATCACGGGGAAAACAGCCACTGAGAACAGCAATGATATTTGGGAGTGTCATTATTTCCTGCCCGACCCGATGCGTTGCCTTGCGCCCTGATACTGGCGGCGAAGACGTCATGACTATGCAGTATAATCGCGCCGGTTATTATCCAAAACAAAAAAGAGCGGCCACATGAAATCACCCATCATTGTTATCGGTATCGGCGAAATGGGCAGCGTATTCGCCCGCGCCTTGCTGCGTGCCGGGTACCCGGTCTACCCGGTAACCCGCGACCTGGACATGGACGAGGTTGCCAGGCAGATACCGGCACCCGAAATGGTACTGGTCGCGGTTGCCGAAAATACCCTGAACACGGTCCTCGAGCATTTACCGCCGGCCTGGCATGGCCGCGTCGCACTGCTGCAGAACGAACTGCTGCCGGCGGACTGGGAGCGCTTCGGCCTGACCCGGCCAACGGTCATCTCGGTCTGGTTCGAGAAAAAGAAAGGCCAGGATGTGAAAGTACTGGTTCCTTCACCCGCGTTTGGCCCACATGCGCAATTACTGGCGGACAGTCTTGGCTCGCTCGGTATTCCGGCACGCGTACTGGAAAACGAGGCCGAACTGCTGTTCGAACTGGTGGTAAAGAATGTCTATATTGTCACGGTCAATTGCGCCGGGCTGGTCACCGGCGGCACCGTCAGCACGTTATGGAGCCAGCACCGCGAGTTTGCCGAAGGCGTAGCACGCGAAGTCATAGCACTACAGCAGGCACTGACCGGCCAGGTATTTGATGCCGACACCCTGATCAAGGCCATGCTGGCAGCATTCGACGGGGACCCCGATCACGTCTGCACCGGGCGTAGCGCACCGGCACGCCTGGCGCGCGCACTGCAGCAGGCCGATGCCGCCGGGCTCGAGGTGCCACACCTGAGAGAGATCGCAAGCAGGCAGCAGGACTGATGTCACTGCGCAACGGGTAGACCCTGTTACCGGGCGACTGCCACATGCTGATTGATAGCCACTACCCCCACAACCACGCTGCACCGCGCACGCCGCTGGAGTCACCGTGTCCGGCAGGAAGCAATCGTGTGTCAACCCGGTCGGAGAACACGTAATCACCCCAGCGTTGCGGCACCGCCTGGTAGAGAAATTCGACGTTGGACATACCACCACCCAGCACAATGACGTCCGGATCAATGATATTGATCACGCCGGCGAGCGCACGCGCCATGCGATCTGCGTAACGCTCCAGTGTCTCACTTGCGTCCTGTTTTCCATGCTTCGCCGCAGCTGCAAGCGTTACGGCATCAGCATGTTCACCGCTAGTCTCCAGGTGATCACGCGCAAGCCCGGGACCGGACAGCCAGGTCTCGATGCAACCACTTTTCCCGCAATAACATTGCGCACCGGGTAACTCACCCGGCTGCGGCCATGGCAACGGGTTGTGCCCCCACTCTCCCGCAATCCCGTTAGGACCGGACAGCAGCTTGCCATCGACCACGACGCCGGCACCGGTACCGGTGCCGACGATGACACCGAACACGCTGCGGACCCCGGCGGCGGCGCCATCGGTCGCCTCGGACAGGGCAAAGCAGTCGGCGTCATTGGCAAAGCGCAATGATCGCTGCATCTGCTGCTCAAGGTCTGCATGCAGCGGCTGGCCGTTGAGACAAACCGAGTTGGAATTCTTAACCAGCCCGGTGGCACGTGACTGCGTCCCCGGCATGCCAATCCCGACACTGCACTGCTTGCCAGCAAGCTGCTCCAGCTGCAACACCAGCCCATGAACCGCCAACAGCGTCGCGCGATAATCACCCTGCGGGGTTGGTACCCGTTCCCGCGCCCGGACATTGCCATCACGATCCAGCAAGATGCCCTCGATCTTGCTGCCACCCAGGTCAATGCCAATCCGCATACCAGTCAGGTCACGCCATGCGCAAGCAGGGAAAAACCGCGCTGGCTGTCAGTACGCAGGCGAGTGATGCCGGCGTTGGCCACATGGATACGATACATGGCCGCCGGTGGCATATTCAGCACCCCGGCAATGATCGCGCGTATCACACCGGCATGCGCAACCACCAGTACGGACTGACCGGCATAACGCTCGACCATCCGGCCGAAAGCATCATTGACCCGGCTGACAAATGCCTCCAGCGGCTCCGCACCGGGCGGGCGATGCGCGACCGGGTCCGTCAGGAACCGTGCCACCTGCCCCGGGTCGAGCTGCTCAAGCTCGGCACGTGTCCTGCCCTCCCATGCACCGAAACCGACCTCCGCAAAACCTGTCTCACTATGCAAAGGGATGCCGTGCCGCTTTGCCAGTTCACTGGCAAATGCATGGCAACGTATAAGTGGCGAACTCACGATCTGCTGCCAGGACGCGCTCCCGTCAAGCGCTGACCACATTTGCTGCCAACCCTGTTCGCTGAGTTCATCATCCTGCTGCCCCCGGTAGCGACTGCCACCCACCGGCTCACCATGTCGCAGCAGGTCAATGACGGTTTCCGTAGTGCAGGCGTCAGGCATGCCTCTGTCCCAGCCGGGCCCGAAAGGCCTGCCAGTCGAATGCCGGCCCGGGATCGGTCTTGCGCCCCGGCGCAATATCGCAGTGCCCGGCAACATCCTCAAGCGACAGGCCGGGCCAGGCACTGACCAGTAACTGCACAACCTCGGTGAGGCGCTCATACTGGACTGGCGTATACGGCACATCGTCCTCGCCTTCGAGTTCGATACCGATCGAGTAATCATTGCAGGCCGTACGCCCGTGGTAACAGGACTGGCCGGCGTGCCAGGCCCGCTTATTGAACGGCACGTATTGCACCAGTTCGCCGTCGCGCCGGATCAGCAGGTGACTGGATACCTCGAGGTGGGCAATATCTGCAAAATACGGATGCTCCCCGGGGTCAAGGGTATTGGTAAACAGGCGGTCAATCTCGCCCCCTCCGTAATGACCCGGCGGCAGGCTGATACCATGGATGACGATCAACTCGATCGCACCTGCTTGCGGGCGCTCATCGCAATTCGGGGATGGCACCTGGCGCGCATCCAGCAAGTAGTTTCCGGTAGCATCAAATTTCACGGCAGTGCCAGCTCATGTTTCATAGTCGGGTCTCCAAATATACCCCCTCTTTCTCCGAATGGAATGCCAATCACCTTGTTTTATATATTGTTATCAGCCAATTTGCCATACGCACACCCGGATCGGCTAGAATAGCCACCGTCATATTTTTCCCATACCGGAGCTGTTGTGAAAAACCTGATTATTCTCGCAGGCCTGTTTCTGGCCCTGACCGGCAATGCCCTGGCAGAAACCCGCTATGTCAGCGATAAACTCGAAATTACCATGCGCAGCGGCAAGGGTAACAGCTACAGCATCACCCGCATGCTGGGCAGCGGCACCCAGGTCGAGGTGCTTGAGATAGACAAGTCCAAGGGTTATTCCAGGGTGCGCACCAAGAGCGGCAAGGAAGGCTGGGTACTGTCCCGCTACCTGATGAGAAGCCAGGCCGCGCGTGACCGGCTTGCCGCCGCCGAGAAGAAGCTGGCCGAACTGGAACTGGAGAAGCGCAAGCTGGAAACCACCATGACGGCGCTCAGCGATGAAAAGAACACACTCAACAGCAAACTCAGTTCGCTGGACGGAGAAAGCCGCAAGGTCAGTCAGGAGCTGACCGAGATCAGGCGCACCGCATCCAGCGCACTGGCAATCGACTCCGAGAACAAGGAACTGAAAGGCCGCGTTGTATCACTCGAGCGCGAACTGCAGACCGTGCAGCAGGAAAACGAAGGATTAAAAGACCGCACCGCACGTGACTGGTTCATGGTCGGCGCCGCCGTGGTACTGCTTGGCATCATCGTCGGCCTGATCATTCCGCGCATCCGCCTGCGCAAGAAATCGAGCTGGGATACGTTCTGACGTACGCAATCAGGCAAGACCTGCAGGAGCGCCTTGCAGGCGCGATAAATCTACCAGTGTAGGAGCGCATCTCATCCGCGACCAGGGTTAACGATCTGCATATCGCGCATGAGATGCGCTCCTACAGGTAAATAGATATGCCGCGCCCGGGTCACTCGTCGGTGACACACCCTTCCGAGGCATTTTTCACCAGACGGATGTACTTGTGTAGCGTGCCGCGATCGGCCTTGTAGGGCGGCATCTGCCAGTCACTGCGACGCTGCTGCATTTCCTCGTCACTGACATCCACAGACAGTGTCTTGCTGTCGGCATCAATGCTGATGACATCCCCGTCCCTGACCAGTGCAAGCGGACCGCCTTCCTGTGCCTCGGGGACAATATGCCCGATGATAAAACCATGCGATCCGCCGGAGAAACGGCCGTCGGTCAGAAGAGCTACATCCTGGCCAAGGCCCGCGCCCATGATCGCCGAGGTCGGCGTCAGCATCTCCGGCATGCCGGGACCACCCTTCGGACCCTCGTAGCGGATTACCACCACATCACCCTTGCCGATACGCCCTTCTTCCAGCGCCTTGAGCATCTCTTCCTCGGCATCAAACACCCTGGCCGGCCCACTGAATTGCAGCCCTTCCTTGCCGGTGATCTTCGCCACCGAACCACCGGGGGCAAGGTTGCCCTTGAGTATCTGGATATGACCACTTTCCTTGATTGGATCGGACAGGGCATGGAACACATCCTGGCCCTCCTTCAGCCCCGGGACATCGGCAAGGTTCTCCGCAACGGTCTTGCCGGTAACGGTTATGCAATCACCGTTCAGCAGGCCCTCTTCCAGCAGGTATCTCATCACGGCCGGGGTACCGCCCACGTTGTGCAGGTCTTCCATCACGTACTTGCCGCTCGGCTTGAGATCTGCGAGGAATGGAACACGGTTACTGACCGCCTGAAAATCATCAATGCCCAGTGATACGTTGACCGCACGCGCCATGGCAATCAGGTGCAACACGGCATTGGTGGAACCGCCGGTCGCCATGATAATCACCATGGCATTTTCGAATGCCTCACGGGTCATGATGTCACGCGGCTTGAGGTCCATCTCCAGCAGCTTGAGAATCGCCTGGCCAGCGCCGTGGCACTCTGCCAGTTTGCCGGGGTCGACGGCAGGCGTGGAAGAGCTGTACGGCAGCGACATACCCATGGCCTCGATCGCCGAGGCCATGGTATTGGCCGTGTACATGCCGCCACAGGCTCCGGCGCCCGGACAGGCGTGGTCGACAATGTTATGACGGGTCTCTTCGTCGATCTTGCCGGCAATAAATTCACCGTAACTCTGGAAGGCAGAAACGATATCCAGCGCCTGGTTATGATAGTGACCGGGCTTGATGGTACCGCCATAGATCATCAGTGACGGGCGGTTCAGACGCCCCATGGCGATCAGGCAACCCGGCATGTTCTTGTCGCAGCCCGGCAGCGAAATATTGGCGTCATACCACTGTGCGCTCATCACCGTTTCAATGGAGTCGGCAATCAGGTCGCGTGATTGCAGTGAGAAGCTCATGCCGTCGGTACCCATGGAGATACCGTCACTGACCCCTACCGTGTTGAAACGCATACCCACCAGTCCGGCCTCGATAACGCCCTCGCGTACCTTTGCCGCCAGGTCATTGAGGTGCATGTTGCAGGTATTGCCCTCGTACCAGACACTGGAAATACCAACCTGTGCCTTGTCCATATCAGCTGCAGTCAACCCGGTACCATGCAACATGGCCTGTGAGGCGCCCTGGGATTTGGGCTGCGTGATACGGGAACTGTAACGATTCAATGGCTTACTCATCATTTTCTCCGGCAATGTCGGCACCAGGACGGTTTTAACGGACTGCATACTATACAGATGGACCCGCCGGCCCTGAACAGGATTCATTACCGGCCTTACCACCCGGCCTGTCGCCACCCGCCTGGGCGGATTGTCAAACATTCGGCGCATGCCTCAGATATTTCTGCATATATTACATATACTTAAAAGTATTCCCCGCGCATGGAAAACTTGCATTATCGAGGCATTATGCTAGTATATTAGTTGTTACTTATTTTACTTGTTTCTTAATCTATCAGGAGGTGCATCATGTACTTCGACACGTTGACCCTGGCCTCGCTGGTCATTTTCGCGGCTGCGCTGGGCGCCTTTGTGTATGCCTGCCTGTTCCGTGGCTGCATCACCGCCACCGGCGAGCAGCACGACGGAAAAGATGGCAGCTGACCGAACGTCTGCAGTGCCACACATGATATCAGCCTGACCGGGAGGTCAGGCTACGGCCCGGTTGATACGGAATTCCGTATTCACACAATGACGCCCCGCCCAGGGGGCGTTACAGCACACAACTCGCCCACCTGGCCCTGCGCCGCAGGGTGCTGCTAAAGACCTCTGCCTTGCTGCCGATGCCCTCACTGGTACTGAATTTTCCCCGCACCCAACCTGTTACGTAACGTGATGTTGTCGCTTCCAAGGCAACTGCAACGCGCATGGTCCGGCCATCCCTGCCGCTTCCACAGTCTGCCAATTATCTGACGTATCAAGCCGAAAACACCATAAAGTCGGCGGGCTCCGTGCCGATTGCATAAAGGATAGCTCCTGCAGGGAGCCGCCAGCGCAATGCACAAGGAGTCGACGCCGCGCATGAAGGACAACTCAAGAACACTGATTACCATCGGCTTCCTGGCCGTGCTCGGGCTAATGTTCTCACTGACAGCCGTCTCCCTGATGGAACTGCATAATGTGAACAACAGCATGGAGCACCTCGTCGAGGTAACCAACAAGAAAACCGCGGCTGCCAACGAAATGCGTGACGCCATCCGCCTGCGCGCCGACAGCCTCAAGAAAATGCAGCTGACCGATGACCTGTTCGAGCGTGACGAGGAATACCAGCGCATCATCAGCAATGCCGGAAAGTTCCGCGTCGCCCGCGAGCAACTCGTTGGCCTCGGCATGAATGAAAAAGAGGCGGAGGTCAACGCACAACTGCTACAACTGATTCGGGTAGCGCAACCCTTTGTTGATAGTACTTCAGACATGTTGATGAGTGACACATCGGCTGAAGAACTGAATCCGACAATCAAGAAGGCAACAGCACTCCAGCAAGTAATACTGGACAAGCTGGACCTCCTGGTTGATCTGGAACGACAGAATACTGAACATGCGCTTGCCGTCAGCCGTGATAACTATGTCGATACGCGCAAGCTGCTGTTCCTGCTGGCAGGCGTTGCCTTGCTGTTCTCGCTACTGGTCGCAAGAATTGTCATAAAATATGTTTCACAGAAGAACAAGCAACTCACTTACCAGGCTTCGCACGATGCACTTACCGGCCTGATCAACAGGCGCGAATTTGAATCCAGGGTTGAACGCGCAATCCAGCATGCCAAGATACAGTCTTCAACACACTCACTCATGTATCTTGACCTTGACCAGTTCAAGGTGGTGAACGACACATGCGGACATGCAGCAGGCGATGAACTGCTGAAACAACTTGCACAGTTGCTGCTCAGCACGGTTCGTCACCGTGACACCCTGAGCCGCCTGGGTGGCGACGAGTTCGGCATGCTGCTCGACAATTGCCCGCTGGACAAGGCGGTCACCATTGCCAACACCCTGCTGCAAAGCGTCGATGATTTCCACTTCAACTGGGGAGAGAATACCTTCACCCTGGGCGTCAGCATCGGCGTTGTGCCGCTGGACCACAGTACGCAGGATATTGCCGGCGCCATGAGTGCTGCGGACTCAGCCTGTTACATCGCCAAGGAATCCGGTCGCAACCAGGTACAGATTGCACACCTCGGTGACCGGCGGCTGCAGCAACGCCAGGGAGAAATGCAATGGGTATCGCGCCTCACCCGCGCGCTGGAAGAGAATAAGTTCGAACTTTACTACCAGCCAATCGTACCCTGTACTGACCGCAACACCCGCGGCAGATTTCTCGAGATTCTGTTACGTATGATCGATGATGACGGCTCCGTGATTTCACCACGCACATTCCTCCCGGCGGCGGAAAAGTATAATCTTGCCAGTGCAGTTGACCGCTGGGTGGTGGAACATTCCATGCATTGGCTTGCCGAGAACTCGTCTTCAGACAAGTGGCCGATCACCATTTCCATCAACCTGTCCGGCCAGACCATTGGCAACCAGGATATGCTGAAATTCATCATCAACACGATGGATGAGACCGGCATAAGAGCAGAACAGGTCATCTTTGAGGTCACAGAGACTGCCACCATTAATAATATCGCCGCGGCAACCAGTTTCATGTTGACGCTACGCGGCTGCGGATTCCGCTTCGCACTGGACGACTTCGGCAGCGGGCTGTCATCGTTCTTCTACCTGAAGAAACTGCCGGTGGACTTCCTGAAGATAGATGGCACCTTCATCCGCGACATTCTGTCAGACCCGGTCGACTATGCCATGGTCAGATCGATCACTGAACTAGGTCAGCTGCTCGGTAAACAGACTATCGCCGAGTATGTTGAAACCATGCAGGTCGCCGAGGAACTCCGCAGTATCGGCGTGGATTTCATGCAGGGCCACGCCTACGCGAAATCCGAACCACTGGATAACTTTACCCACCACACACGCCCACAACTGGTACTGCTCTCACACTGAAACCAAACGGGGTAGCCTGCCCCGGTAAATGCTATCCTGTAGATAGTACAAGCCCCCGCACACCGTGCATCCGGGTCAGGCAACATCATACAAAGTGGTTACACGCACTGATGCCGTCAGCGAACAAGCTTCCATCACTGTTGCAAATGATCGAAGGACTCATCAGCACGCCTTCGATCAGCTGCGTCGACCCCGCGTTTGACCAGGGCAACCTGGCGGTAATCGAATTACTCGCCGACTGGCTGACCGGGCACGGCTTCAGCGTCGAACTCATGCCGTTACCGGGAACGCCGGCCAAGGCCAACCTGGTCGCGACCCTGGGCAGCGGTCCGGGCGGACTGGTACTGTCCGGTCATACCGATACCGTCCCCTTCGATAGCGGCAAATGGCAGCATGATCCGTTTCAATTGACTGACGCCAACCAGC
>JAOUBY010000064.1 GCA_029860045.1 Gammaproteobacteria bacterium
CGCTGATCTGGTCGTTGCGATGCACCACCACGTCGGCACCCAGCTCGCCCAGGTACTGGACGAGGTTATAGGTAAAGGAATCGTAGTTGTCGATCATGAGCAGCATGGTTTGCCTATGTATTTGTCATGCATTGATATTATGTAATCTCTTCATGCCAGCCCCCGCAATTGTCCGGCTACCGGCCAGCATCCCCGCTATTCACCTGTAATCGGGAAGGGGGGATTCTACCCCAGAAATACTATCAGGATTAGATCGATGCCGCCCGGCAGGACAACGTGCTCTGCCGCTTGCCGAATGGCTCCTGCGTCAGTCGTTTCGCCGTATAGAACGGGACCGTACCCGGAACAATTGGGACTCAGGCCACGTCAAGAGGCGAGGCGTCTACCTCATAGGGCCAGTCGCGGATACCGCCAATCATGGACATGGCCTTGATGTTGCGTTCGCGCAGCAAAAACGCACCGGCCTTGCTGCGACTGCCACTGCGGCAGTACACGACATATGTCGCATCCGGGTCGAGTTGATGAACATCCCAGCGGATCCGGTCCAGCGGCATCAGTGGGGCACCGGGAATCCGCGACTCTTCGTATTCCATGTCATAGCGGCAATCGATCCAGCGCGCCTCACCCTGCTTAACCATCTCCAGCGCCCGGTCTGCAGTTATTTCCTCGACCAGGTTGGACCTGATCAGCTCATCAAAATCAGTCTTGTCCAGAACCAGCAAGGTACCCGGCGTCGTCATGGTCACCGTGGCATTGCGATTGGCATCCCGCAACAGCGCCTCCTCCCCAAAGGCATCGCCCGGCCCGAGTCTTGCCACGCATTCGGTCTCGTCGGTGAACGGGTCCGTGCGCATGACATCTGCCTCGCCACTGTCGATGAGATAATAGCAGTCGCCTTTCTCTCTTTCCGTCACGACAGTTTCACCGGCCTGCACCTCTTTCGGGTACATGCGCCTGAATACTTCCCTGGCATTCTCAAGCGGGACCTCGTGAAAAATCGTAACCTGCTTGACGAGAGTCATACGACGGCTGAGTTCGGGATCATTTTCCATGTCTTCCGCAAACTGCTGGCTCCAGCCAAGCAGCATGTCGATGCTGTCCGCATTGACCTTTATGTAGCGGATATCGGTCACTGCGCGGGCCCGTATATTGTTGGCAGCGCCAAGGAACGCAAAGCTCTCCTCGTTATCTGCGGGCTTGATCGTCCATGTATAGCTCTGGTCGTTACCGTCCTCAACAGTCCAGGTGCGCTGGGCCTCAAGTTCTCCCTCGATCAGGATAATATGATCGTGCATTTCGCTGTCTTCTCTGACGATTATTTCGCCGGCGCTCGCCATGGAAACACCACTCTGTTCCAGCAGGGTGTTCAGTTGTTGTGTCGATAATGGCCCGAGCAACCGGGTCATGCGTAATCGTTTTGCAAGCGCCTCCATCGTTTCCTCCTCAATGACTGTATTAAATGTACTCAGTTGCCCCCCTTCATGGCCACCGGGCCGGTTGGGGTATATCAGGCTCTTCATCGGGTGATCGAGTCCCTGCCGGATAATGTGATCTTCACCGAAGGTTTCCAGACAGCCGGATTGTTCCAGCACCTTTTGTACTTCGCTTCTGGTCACATAGATATAGATTTCATCCCCCCGGTTGCGCCTGCTGGCAGCCTCAGTGGCCAGCATCATGGCGCCCGGCACATCCAGGTAGGTCAGGTGGTCGGTTCTCAGCAACAGGATATTGTTGTCATCCCTGTCACCCTGCTGCGCAAGGGCGCGTTCAACATGTCGTACGGAACCGAAGAACAGGTTGCCATCGATGGTCACCACGGTAACCGGACGGCCATCGCGGGCAGTGTGCGTTTCAACCAGGATGTTAGGGGTCGATGCATACCACAGGTATACCACCAGTGACAGCAGCAAGCCGACGAACACGCCGGTAGTCAAACCCAGCCCCAGCGCGGCAATAAAGGTAAGCGCAAAGATGATCGTTTCCTGCCGGGTGCGCAGGATCTTGCGGACGCCCTTCAGATCGATCAGTCCGTAGCCCACCAGGATCAGCGCACCGGCCACCGCCGCCATGGGGATATAAGCAATGACACGGCTACCCGCAAGCACGATCAGCGCAAGAAACACCGAGGCATACACGGCTGCCATGGGTGTACGTGCCCCTGCATCATAATGAGCCGCACTGCGGTTGAAGGAACCGGAACCGGCAAAGCTCGACAGGAAAGGCGCAACAACATTGGAAACGCCCTGGCCGATGATCTCCTGGTTGGTATCGATGTGCTGACCGGACTTCTCTGCCAGCGAGCGGGAAATCACCACCGTCTGCATCAGCCCGAGGAAGGCGATGGCAAACGCACTGCCAAGCAATTCCCGGAGCACATACAGAGATTCCAGATCAAAGCCTGGTGCCGAGAAAGGCAGCAGGGCGATGGACAGATTTCCGATCATCTCTATTTGTGTTGTTGCAGGTCCATACACCAGGTTCAGCAGGCTGGCTGCGAGCAGCCCGACGAACACGGCAATAACCAGCGCATAGCGCTTCCAGTAACGCCGCGCGAGTAAACCGGAAAGGACGGTGATGGCACCCACGCCAAGCGCATAGCCATTGGCACGCGGAATATCGTGCGCGACCTGATAAATCCGAATAAAAAACGGTTCGCCCAGATTGGACAGCACCCCCAGCAGGGCACTACTGGCGGACACGATGATAATCAGGGCCACCGCAAGCACAATGGCGTTAATCACGGTCTGCGAAATGAAGTCCAGTGCAGCGCCCAGCCTGAGTATGCCCAGAGCAAGCTGAATAACACCGACCATCAAGGTCAGCGCCAGCGCATAGCCGATATAATATTCATTGCCAACGCTGGCAAACGGTGCAACCGCCCAGGCAATCAATACACAGACGGCCGTGTTGGGCCCGGACAGGGTATGCCAGGAAGAGCCCCACAGGGAGGCAAAGATGACAGGGAAAATGCTGGTATAGATACCGTATTCCGGCGGCATACCGGCCAGCGTAGCCAGTGCGATAGCCTGCGGCAGGATCAGGATGGCGCCAATCACCCCTGCCTCGATGTCTGGCCGAAAGGTATCCGGCTTGACGGCCGGCAACCACTGCATGAAGGGCAGCACGGATGAGAACATCGTTCTGACCCCCGCGCCACTCATCAGTCAAACAGCCCTTTGAGTAATCCTTTCCGCGGATCGTATGGCCGGATCTGCAGGTTGATATAAGCGGCGACGTCGAGTGCCTCCTGGTCGGTGAGTGACCAGGGTTGTCCCAGTGGCATATTGGCCTTGATAAAACCTGCCAGCAGGTCATTACCCGCCATACCCGCGCCCTTGTTATAGGAATCCATACCCCATAACGGCGGCCAGGTATAGCCGCCACCCGCTTTCTTCTCACCCGCGCCATTCACGCCATGGCAGCTGGCGCACTTTGCCTTGTAGGTATCGCCTCCGCGCTTCGGGTTGGGGTCACTGCCAGTCCTGACCACCTGCGGATAGCCCCGCCCCGGCATGTCTATGCCGATGGGGACACCCCTGGAGAGGAAGTGAATATAGGAAATCAGCGCGCGCAGTTCGGGGGCATCCAGTGCCGGCGCAAACCCGTTCATGCTGAACAGAAAACACTGCTGGATGCGTTCTTCCAGCGAGTTGCTGCGGTCGTTCTTTTCCCGGTAGGCCGGGTACATGCCGTAGGCGGCCCACATGGGACCCGCATTGGGCCGGCGTCCGGCTTCCAGGTGGCAATTCGCGCAGGCCAGGTCATTGCCGGCGTAACGCCGGCCGTATTTATAGGTCTCGGTGAATATCTTCTTGCCAAGACGTACGTCGTCCCCGTACTTGTCATTGGGGATGGTGTCTTCGCCCGGCGCGACGTGGTAACGGCTTGCACCCTTGAGGTGATCTGCCAGGACACGGGTATGTTCAACAGGTGCGACACTGTCCTGTGCAAGGCTTGCCGTGCCTGGATAAAAGCAGGACAACACCGCCATCACAAGTGGAATGAATTTCTCCCGGAAATGCCCCCCGAACGAAACTGCCGGCCCCCTGAACCGTTGCATGCTCCCCCCGTTCCCTGCTGTTATTGGTGTTAGTGCTTCAAGTCCCTGGCAAACAAGCTAGACTTGATTCTTTTGTTTGTCAACTTCCTGACGTTAGCTGCGCGCACTGCATCAGGATGATGTATTCATAACACCGTGCCACACGGCTAGCCCCCCGCCAGCCCGCGCACGGCCATGGCCACGGCGCGGAAAATGGCGCGGCCCTTGTTCATGGTCTCGTCCCACTCCCGGGCCGGTACCGAGTCGGCAACGATTCCGGCCCCGGCCTGGATATGCAACGTGCCATCCTTGATGACGGCAGTACGGATCGCAATTGCCGTATCCATATTCCCCGACCAGGACAGGTAACCGACCGCACCTGCATATACACCGCGCTTGACCGGCTCCAGCTCGTCGATGATCTCCATGGCGCGAATTTTTGGCGCGCCGCTTACCGTCCCGGCCGGGAAGGTGGCGCGCAGTACATCGATCGCACTCTGGCCGGGTCGGATCTGCCCGGTTACATTGGAAACGATGTGCATCACGTGAGAATAACGCTCGATCAGCATTTTCTCGGTCAACTCGACACTACCGGTCTCGCTGACCCGCCCGACATCGTTGCGCCCCAGGTCAATCAGCATCAGGTGTTCGGCAAGTTCCTTGGGATCGGCCAGTAACTCCTCCTCCAGCGCCTGGTCCTGTTGCTCATCGCTGCCGCGCGGCCGCGTTCCGGCAATCGGCCTGACCGTAACCAGTCCGTCCTCGACGCGCACGAGAATCTCCGGCGAGGAACCCACGATGTGGAAATCCCCGAGGTCGAGATAAAACATGTAGGGTGACGGATTCAGCCGACGCAGCGCGCGATACAGGTTGAGTGGCTGCGTTTCAAAGGGAATCGACATGCGCTGTGACAACACCACCTGCATGGCATCGCCTTCCACGATGTAATCCTTGATACGATCAACCGCAGCCTCGAAGCCTTCGCGCGTGAACCCGGAAACAAAATCAGTTTCCTCCACCGCCTGCTCCATTGCCGTGCCGTCGTCATACCCGGAACCACAGCCATGCAACCGCTCTACCAGCTCATCGAGCCGGCGTTGACCCGACTCCCAGGCATTCTCCGTTGCCGGGTCGGCATGGACAATCAGTTGCAGGGTGCCGGCAAGGTTGTCGAACACCAGCAACTCGTCCGACACCATCAGCAGGATGTCCGGACAGGCCAGCAGGTCCTGCTTGTCGAATGCTGACAACCGCGGCTCGATATAACGCACCGTGTCGTAACCAAAATAGCCGACCAGTCCGCCGGTAAAACGCGGCAGATCAGGCAACTCAGGCGCACGGTAGCGCGACTGGAATGTCTCTACCCAGGCCAGCGGATCATCTGCCGTGGCGGTCTCAACAACATCACCATCCTGCAGGACGGTGATGTCATGCTCGTGAATACGCAGCACAGTCGAACACGGCAGGCCAATGATGGAATATCGCCCCCACTTCTCGCCGCCGTGAACAGACTCGAATAAATAGGAATAGGGGCCGCCTGCCAGCTTTATATAGGTACTGAGCGGCGTATCAAGGTCAGCCAGTACTTCGCGGCCTAGCGGAATTCGATTGTAGCCCTGTTCGGCCAGGGCGTTAAATTGTTCAGGTGTCATGAGACTCACCGTTGAGATTCAGGGCTGCTATACAGTTACAGGATATAGCCGACTTGCGCCATCGCCTGCCTGCCTTGCAGTGTCCGGAAAAAACCTCTCCAGTGAAACACATGATTATCAGGCCGCCTGTTCGAGCAGCGGCTGTATGTCCAGCAATGAATCGATTACCGCGTCCGGATCAGCCTCACGAATATCGACACCGTGGTTGTATCCATAGCTCATGCACACGATCTGGAAACCTGCCGCACGCGCCGCCGTCACGTCGCTTACCGAGTCACCGATCATCAGCGCACTGGCCGGACTGCAACCGAAGAACTGCGCAACATGCAGCAATGGCGCCGGGTCCGGCTTCTTTTTCGGCAGGGAATCGCCACTGATGACAATGGAAAAATCGTCGTAAACACCGAGATCCTTCAACAGGGGCTCGGTAAACTGTGCCGCCTTGTTGGTCACGCACCCCAGCTTGTAGCCGGCCGCCTTGAGCATATCAATGCCCTCGCGTACACCGGGATACAGCACCGAACGCTTCGAGGTGTTTTCCGCATACAGGTCCAGGAACAACGGATAGGCGCGCTCGAAGTCGGCCTCGTCCGGCTCGCCGTCGAGCTGACCGATCAGTGCCCTCCGCACCAGCCGCTCCACGCCATTACCAACCCAGTCGCGCACCCGTGACTCGCCGTGTGGCTCACGCCCGAGCTGCACCATCATGGTATCCACGCAGTACGCGAGGTCGGGGACGCTGTCGACCAGGGTGCCGTCTACGTCGATAAGGATCATCTCGGGCTTGTGCATGATACTCACGCTCAGCCGACTGCTTTTGCGATCTCGGCACGCATGGCATCGATGGTGGCCTTGTAGTCACCGGCACCGAAGATTGCGGAACCGGCAACAAAGGTATCCGCACCGGCTGCGGCGATTTCACCGATATTGTCGACCTTCACGCCGCCGTCGATTTCCAGGCGAATATCACGACCGCTCTCGTCGATAATGCGGCGCGCCTCGCGTAACTTGTTGAGTGTCTCGGGAATGAAACTCTGTCCACCGAAACCCGGGTTGACCGACATCAACAGGATCATGTCCACCTTGTCGAGGACGTGCTTCAGGTAGTCCAGCGGTGTTGCCGGATTGAACACCAGGCCTGACTTGCAGCCATTATCGTGTACCAGTGACAGGGAGCGATCGATATGCTCGCTGCCTTCCGGGTGAAAGGTGATCCATGTTGCACCCGCCTTGGCAAAATCGGGAATGATGCGATCCACCGGCTTGACCATCAGGTGCACATCGATATCAGCCGTCACGCCATGACTACGCAGCGCCTCACAGACCAGCGGGCCGATAGTCAGGTTTGGTACATAATGATTGTCCATGACATCGAAATGCACGATATCCGCCCCGGAATCCAGTACGTGGGTCACTTCCTCCCCGAGTCGGGCGAAGTCTGCTGAAAGGATGGATGGTGCAATTTTGTAATCGGCCATGCTATTGTCCTCAATGAATTTTTCGCGGCCCGGCCAAGCCGGACCCGACAGAAATGAAACGCGAACTTTACCCTAACAGCACGGGATTTTCAGCAACCGGTGCGAGACCTCCCATCTCCCGCCAGGCGCACCCGCCACGGGCGGACCACAGTGCAGAAAAAATCAATCCCTTGATTTCAAAGTGTTAATTATTATTAGTGACAAACGGGGACTGGTGCGCGCAGGACAAGGGGCCATGAATTTCCCGGTGAATCCAGCCGCTTACCCGCGGGCCCGTCACAAATGACAGGTCCCGGCCAGCGTCAGGAAAAGGAAAATACATAGTGCAAAACACACATAAGCAGGCCCACATCTACGCCTGGGGCCGGCGCCTGCGAATGGCACTTGCCAACCCGCTCTGCAAGTCTTATAAATAGACATGTCCTGGTTAATTTCAGGATATAAAAACACGGAGCAATGACACGCTCTGTCAGCTGTACAAACGGAGACACCAAGATGGGTCAAGTACCACGCATCGGTGACTGGTACCAGGCTGTCAACGGCGACAGGTTTGAAATTGTCGCGCTTGACGAGGAAGAAGCAACTCTGGAAATCCAGCACTATGACGGTGCCGTTGAGGAGCTCGACTTCGACTCGTGGAACGAGATGGAAATCAGCAGTATCGAACCACCTGAAGACTGGTCCGGATCGCTTGATATCGAACGCGAGGATTACGGCGTTGACCTGGAACTGACTGCTCCGAACGACCATATCAACCCGGTTGACGATCTGGAGTAAGTCCAGCTTACAACCACGCAGCAACCCTTCCCGCCCTCTTCAAATTACTGCCTCAACTGTCGTGATTGCATGCCGATAAGGTCATAAGGCTGCAACAGGAGGCACATCATGGCCACTATCTATGACCTGGCGACAGGCACAGTGATTTCAGAGAATGAAGGGGTGAGCAGGGTTACTGACCCTGCAGACGAAGCACACTGCACCCCCGCTCTGCAGCCGGTCAATAGCACATACGACCCGGAACAGGCCTCCCCGACCGAGGCCTACATGGTATTGCTACAGCGCCTGCTCAAGGACCTCTGACAGACGCCACCTGTGACGGCTGTCGGCTCCAGCGTCCTGCCACCAGCGAGCCGGTCAGGTTGTGCCAGATACTGAATAACGCCCCGGGCAAAGCGGCACTGGCACTGAAATATTTTACCGCGAGCGCAACTGCCAATCCCGAATTCTGCATGCCGGTCTCGATGGCCAGCGTACGGCACTCACGCCGCTCCCGCCCCAGCAGAAATGGCACCCAGTAACCACCCAGCAACCCCACCCCGTTGTGTAACATCACCGCGCATATCATGCCGACACCGAGCTGGCCAAGCTGCGCCTGGTTGAGTGCCACAATGATCGCAATGATCAACACGATGGCAATCACGGAAATTACCGGGAACAGCTTCTGCAGGGGCTCCAGCCGCCGCTGCAGGAAATGATTGAGCAACACGCCACAGCCGACCGGCAGGATGATTATCTTCAGGATACTCAGCAACATACCCAGAACGGGCACCGGCACTGTCTGGCCGACATAGAGCAGTGTCAGCAACGGGGTTGCCAGTACCGCGAGCAACGTGGAAACAGCCGTTAGCGTAATGGACAACGCCACGTCACCACGCGCGAGGTAACAAATTACATTCGAAGCCGTTCCGCCCGGACTGCAGCCGACCAGGATCATGCCGACCGCCAGCTGCGCCGGCAGCTGAAACACCGTTGCCAGCAACCATCCCGCAAGTGGCATCAACAGGAACTGCAGGGCCACCCCCAGGAGAACCGTAAATGGACGACGCATCACGACCAGGAAGCTGCGCCCGGTCAGCGTGATACCCATGCCGAACATCACCAGCCCAAGCAGCGGGATAATAGCCGGCTTGAGTGCAGCAAAAATGCCCGGGTACAGGTAGGCCAGCAGCGTGCCCGCCAGTGCCCAGACAGGGAACAGTGCCGTGATGCCATTCAACACGTCTCAGTCACCTTCAGCACAGAACTTTTGCTCGTCCAGGTAGACTTCACCGTCCTTGATGGTAACAGGCAGGCGGGCCAGGGACTGACCGCCACATGGGCCGGCAACACAGAAACCATCGTCAATACGGAACAGCGCGGCATGCGTGGCACACTGGATATGCTGCCTGTCGAGACTGAGAAACTGGTCCGGGACCCAGTCCAGCGGGCCACCGGTATGCGGACAACGGTTGAGGTAGGCGTACAGCTCACCGTGCTTGCGCACCACGAATACATCGTACAGGCGCCCGGCACAGCTTGCCGTCAGGCCACGACTGCTCCCTTCAGCAACCTCATCGAGCCGGCATAAACGTTTTTGTGTGGAATCTGCCATGGCCGCAGACTACGGCCAGGCAGCGTATTGTCAACTGTGAATTCAGGACCATCGCCGAATGGCGTGGCCTGTAGGCAGGATCAGTTTACGCGCACGACGCGGAAGCCAACATTGTCCAGCCGGGTATCCTGGTCCAGCTGCCCGCGTTTTGCGCTGCGCAGCGAATCCTTCGGACTGGAGTAGGCGCCACCACGCACAACACGCGCGGTGCATTCAGGCGTCAGCCAGGCACTGCCATCAACCGGCGCACCGGTGTAGTTATTGTTGTAACAGTCTGCAGTCCACTCCTGCACATTGCCCGCCATATCGTGCAGTCCATAGTCGTTTGCGGCGAACTGCCCGACCGGTGCGGTTCTCGCACCGTCCCAGTCACTGCCACAATTGAAGCAGTTCGCCGGAATTTTCTTGTGTACCCCGATCCACCAGTAATTTTCTTTACTACCACCGCGCGCAGCGTATTCCCACTCCGCCTCTGTCGGCAAGCGGTAGGTCTTTCCTGTTTGTTTGGACAACCATTTCGCATAGCCTCTCGCATCACTCCAGGACACGTTGATAACCGGCTGCTTGCCACGCCCCCAGCCTTCATCTTTCGGCAGGCGTTTCCCGGTGGCACGTGCGTAACGGGCATATTCGTCAAAGGTAACCTCGTAACGGCTGATGGAGAAAGCCGACAGCTTCACCTCGTGCTGCGGCACTTCCTTGTAGTTAACAGAATTCCCGGGGCTGCCCATCTGGTAGGAGGCCGCGGCCAGTTCAGTCATGGTAGGACCCCTGCCGCCGATTTTAAGCCGGTCATTGAAAGTGCGCACAACAGGGCTGGTCGGCGTCGTGGCTTTCGCCTCCGCTGCCGGTGCAACTTTCTTCTTCCTGGCCGGTGCTGGCTGTTTGACGGCCCTGGCAGATTTCTCACGCACAATCGGTGCCGGCTGCGCATGCTCTGCAGAGGATTCCTGTGCTGTTTCGATCTCTGATGGCTCTGCTGCTACCGGCGGCATGTCTTCGACGTCAACGTCTGCACCGTTCTGAGCAAAATCGATGGAGACAACATCCTCAATCTGCAGATTCCCTGTCATCAACAACCAGACAACCGCGACAGTGACACTGACCGCAAGCAAGCTGAGCGCAGGTCCCAGTAAGCGCGGCCGCCGGCCGGTAGCAGCCGGGACTTTCTTCGCGGCCGGTTCCGGCTGCGCTGTCTCGTGGGTGACAGCCTGCCCGGGACCAGACGTAGTAGACACCGTCTGCGTCTGCAGGGAACCCCCGGTGGATGATTCTGAATCGGTTGCCTGCTCACCTGGTTGCTGGCTGTCCTCGAGCTGCACCAGTAATTTATCGCGCTCTTCAAGCAGGCGATCACGTGCCGTTTCTGCCTCGGTCCGCAGGCGTACCGCGATCTCGACATTCTGGCGGGTATCATCAAGCTGCTTGCGTAACTGGACCGGATCTTCCAGCTGGCCCTGTCCGGGTCCATTCATCAGTCCGCGCGCCACCTCGACCTCGGCACGCAGGGCATCCATCTTCTCGCGTAATTCCTGCTGTGTCTCGAGTGCGCTGTCACGCTCCTCGGTAAGTATTTGCAGCTGGTCCTGTTGCTTCGCGATGGCTGCCTCGGCCTGCCGGTTCTGTTCCTCCATCAGCTCAACATCACCTTGACGGCGGGTCTTTTCCTCGCGGTGATGTTCGGCCAGCTCTGCATGCGCCTGTTGCAGCTCCGCCTGTACCTTGGCCAGTTGCTCCTCGGTTGCGGCATGGGCCTCGATCACACCCTGCAGGCGACCCTGCTCCTCGGCACGAGCCGCATCGACAGCCTCTTCTATGACACCCGACTGGTCACTGGTATTGCCTTCTTGCTTACTGGCTGCAGTAGTCAGCTGCTCCTTGAGCTCGCGCTGGCGCGTCGCCATTTCCACGCGCTCCACGTCACGGGCATCGCGTTCGGCATGCAACTCGTCACGCAGGTAATCAATGTTGTCCTGTGCTTCCTTGCGCGCCTTCTGATAGTCGGCAGTCACCTGTTCCAGTTTCTTGCGCTGTTGCTCTATCTGGTCCAG